>SMWF01000050.1 GCA_004357385.1 Gammaproteobacteria bacterium
CCGCGGTGATTACCGTCTCGCGGCCCGAATCTGGATGTCGCTCCAGCAGGAAGATTACTGGACCGAGAGCACTGCCACTGCGCGCCTTGCATTCCCCATGAGCCTCGAGCAGATGGCATCGGGCGAACTGGCGTTGATTGAATATCGGGCTGCTGAGCGCAGCTTCGAAGGCCGGCTCGAAGAGCTGACTGCACTGTCGATGCGTGCGGACGATCCGCGCTGGGTGGGTGGTTTGCTCAAGGTGTTCGCCACTCCGGAACACAGTTCGGCCGAGATGAATGATGTCGTCGCACGCTGGCGTGCGGAGCTTGGCCACACGGATTGGTTGCAGTGGCTGTCGACGGAGCGGGTACATGAGCTGCTGTTGGAATGGGATGAACTGAACGGTATTGCGGACTGGCTCGAAGATTTACCGGATCAACTGGCGATCTTCGATGCGCTGGCCAATGAACAGCAACGCCGCGCCCGGACCGCCGGGCAGCAGATTGAAACGAACGGGTTGGCCGAGAACCGGGAGCGGCTTGGCAAGACGATTCGCGCGGTGCACAGCTCACTCGTGGCATTGCGCGCGGTGCCGCCGAGCAGAACCTCGGACTGGATGTTCCGGCTGGCCGATCCAGCGCAGCGCGAACTGCTGATGCAGTTGCAGATGCAACGGCAAAGGGTCCACCGGTTGCCCGAAGGTCAACGGGACCCCTGGATAGAACGGATCGATCGACTCGAAGGCCTGGTGTTCTGGGACCTAATCGACCAGAGCAGCCAGCGCACGCGTGCGTTGGAAAAGCTCGTGCGCGACGATACCCGGGCGCTTGCTGAAGTCGACGCGCGTATCGTCAGGGTGCGCACGGCCGAAGAAGCCCTGGTGGCTGGCGTGAAGATGGACTTTCTCGCCTTCCAGACCCGCGCGGATGCGATCACCCGCTCGGTCGGTGTGGCACTCGCGCAGCGCGAAGCGATGCTGGGCAAGGAACTCAAAGCGGGTATGGCGCGCGAGATTCGGCAGGTCCAACACCATCTGCTGGTCACGCGCATTGCCATCGCCCGTGCGACCGACCGGTTGGCGATGAGTGAACCCTGGTGAGGCGAGTCATAGCACTGGGCGCCGCCCTGGCGCTGGCCGGTTGCGCATGGCTTGGTGGCGGCGATCGCCTCGAGCTTCGTGGCCCGGACGTTGCCGGGGTTGTCGCAGACCTGCCAGACGTTGCGATGCCTGAAGTGCGACTGCCGCCGCCGAGCCGAGCCGAGGTCATGGCGGCCTATCAGCGCGTCTACGGTGCGATCCCGAACGTTGCGCAGAACTATCAGATCGGCAAGCGCCTTGCCGATCTGGAGATGGAAGGCGGCGTCGAGAATGACCTGGAAGGTCGCGATGCGCCCTACACCAAGGCGATCAGCCTGTACGAGTCGCTGCTGCTCGAAGCCGATGGCGCGGATCGCGACGCAATTCTCTATCAGCTCGCCCGGGCCCACGACGTGGTCGGTCAACAACGAGCCGCGGCGGGCTATCTCGATCGCCTGGTCGAGATGCATCCGAACAGTCAATACATCGTGGAGGCGCGATTCCGGCGCGCGGAGATCGCATTCTCCCGGGATCGTTATCGAGAGGCCGGCAGCGACTACGCGTTCGTCGTTGCCAGCGGCCAGGACGGTATCTATTGGCGCAACGCGGTGTACATGCTCGGCTGGTGCCGCTTCAAGACATCGGACGTGGACGACAGCCTGGTAAGCTTTTTTCAGGTCGTCGAATCGGTCATCGATCAGGAACGGCAGGCGCCGATCGGCCGCGGCGAGCAGGAATTGCTGGATGACGCGTTGCGAGTGGTCGTCCTTGGGGTTTCCTACCTGGATGGCCCGGATACGCTTGCCCAACACATGGATCGACTGGCGAAACCAAGCTGGCAGCATCGAGCGTACGAGCGGCTGGCCAGCGACTACCGAGCAAAGGAACGCTACCTCGACAGCGTCGCGACCCTGGAGACGTTCATCGCGCACAACGCGCTGGACCGGCGCGCGCCGGCGTTTCACCAGCAGGTGATCGAAATCCTCCTGGAAGGGGATTTTCCGAGCGAGATCAGGGTGCGCAAGGAAGCCTTCGTCACTCGTTATGGTGTGCGCAGTGAATTCTGGCAGGTTCACGACAAACCCGAACGCGCCGACTACCTGCCTACGTTGAAGAGCTACCTGGACGAGCTCTCGACCCTTGCCCACAGCGAGGCGCAAGACAGCGGCATTAATGCCGACTACCTGAAGGCCGCGGATTGGTATGAGCAGATCGTCGTGACGTTCCCGGAGGATCCGGCCGTGGCGGAGCACGTGTTTCTGCTGGGCGAGGTGTACACAGAAGCTGACGAGCACGCTCGCGCGCTGCCGGCCTACCAACGCGTGATGCGCGAATTCCCCGAATATCCGAGGGCCAACGAGGCGGGTTACGCCGTCATTCTGGGTCTCTCCACGTTGCTCGGCGAGGTCGACGAGGCGGACCTGGAACTCTGGCAGCGGGCCAAGATCGATGCGCAGATCGAATTCGCCATGCGCTTTCCCGATGATGAACGGGTTCCGGCCGTCCAGGCCAATGCGGCGGATGCGTTGTTTGACCTTCGCGAATTCGTGCAGTCCGTGGATCTGGCCGAGCAGCTGTTGCGGGACCACCCAGCCGTTGAGGTTTCGACGCGACGGACGGCGTTGCTGATCATTGGCCATGGTCGCTTCGAGCTGGGCGATTACGTAGCGGCGGAGCAAGCCTATCGTAACTTGCTGACGTTGCCGGTCGATCCGTCCGGCAGCGCGATCGCCGGCGAAATCGACCAACGGCTGCTCGCGACGATCTACAAGCAAGCTGAATCCGCTGAATCGTTGGGCGATGCGGACGCTGCCGTCAGGCATTTTCTGCGCCTGCATGACGAGGCGCCAGACTCCGAGTTGGGCATTCAGGGCTTTTACGATGCGATCGCGGTCGAGGAAGGACAGCAGCACTGGGTGCGAGCCGCCGAACTACTCCACGGGTTCCGCGCCAGTTATCCGGATCACGAATTGGGCGGCGATGCGGACAAGCGCCTGGCGGAGCTCTACGAACGAGCCCAGGACTGGGATCGTGCGGCCGGCGAATTCAGCCGTATCGCAGCGTCTGACCCGGATCGCGAGGTTCGCCGTCAGGCGCTGTACCGCGCCGCGGAGCTGTACCTCGAGGTGCAGGATGTGGCCAATGCGGTCGCGAGCTTCGAGCAGTACGCCCGCGGCTATCCGCAACCCGTGGCGATTCAGGTGGAGGCGATTCAGCATCTCGACGAACTGTTCCAGCAGACCGGTGATCAGGCCCGGCGTCGCGTATGGCTGCGCCGCAAAGTCGAGCTGGCAGACCAGCTGGGACCGCAAGCCATTCCACGTTTGAACTTTCTCGCGGCGCAGGCGCAGGCTCTGTTTGCGGCGGAGGATCGCGCGCTTTTTGATGCGCTCGAACTCGAACACCCGCTGCTGCAGCACCTCACGGCCAAGCGCGACGCACTCAAACGCTGCGTAGCCGCGTTCGAAAAGATGGCGGGATACGGCGTCCAGCAGTTTGTAACCGCGGCTACTTTCGAGATTGCCGATCTGTACGCCGCGCTGAGTCGCTCACTGTTGGAATCGGAGCGGCCCGCGGGCTTGAGCGATCTGGAACTCGAACAGTACGGAATACTGCTCGAGGAACAGGCGTACCCGTTCGAGGAGCAAGCCATCGCGATCCATGAAATCAACGTGCGGCGCAGCTGGGACGGAACGTACGACGCATCGGTGCAACGAAGTTTTGCGGCGCTGAGCGTGCTCATGCCCGCACGCTTCGATAAGCAGGAATTACAGGTGAGTTATGTCGACTCGATTCAGTAGAACTGTCTGGTTGGCCACCGTGCTGGTCATGGTCGGCTGCCAGGGCCCGGGCGTGAATGGTCGTCCGTCGGCAGGCAAACCAGCGGCGAAGGTCGAAGTGAGCCGGCGCAGCGCGAACCTGTTCGCAACGGCGGTACGGGCGGTGCAGGAACAGCGCTTCACCGATGCCGAGGTGTTGCTGCTGGAACTGACCACCCGGGAGCCGGACCTGTCCGGGCCGTGGGTGAATCTGGGAACCGTGTACCTGGCGTTAGATGATTCAGAGGCCGCCCAAGTGGCTTTTCGACGCGCGGTCGAGATCAATCCGGACAACTGCGCCGCGTACAACGAGATGGGTGTGATGTCGCGGCAAAGCGGAGATTTTCTTACCGCGGAAGCGAATTACCTGGCCTGCGTGGAGCGGGTTCCCGATTTTCGGGAAGCCTATCTCAATCTGGGCATTCTTTATGAGTTATATCTAGGCAGGCTGCCCGAGGCATTGGCGGCCTACCGGACCTATCAGTCCTTGCTGGAGGCTCCGGACCGTCGCGTCGAAGGCTGGGTGATGGATCTCGAACGACGATTGAAGCGGGCGGAATCATGATGATTCGGAATGCCTTGTTGACGATGAGTCTGGCGGCTCTGAGCGCTGCATCAGCTATGGCCGACGCCGAGCGACGCGGCGTCATCCGATTGGACGAAACAATCATTTCGGGTAACCAGGAACTGCCCAAGGTGCTTTACATCGTTCCGTGGAAGGACCCGGACGGTATGCCGAACATCGAGCTGGACCCGGAGTTTGCAGAACTCGAGGTGTTCAGAAGGTTGTATCCGCCGGCCTACCGGCGCGAACTGAACTACTACGAATTACTGAATGCCGTTGAGAACCAGGAGTAACCATGGACTTTTACACGACGCTAGTAGGGTTTTTTCAGAACGGCGGACCGTTCATGTACCCGATTGCCGTGGTGCTGGGCATCGGTTTTGCCATTGCCGTTGAACGCTTCGTCTATCTGGCGAAAGAAATGCGTGCCAACCGGCGCGACTATGACCGCATCATTCCGATGCTGCGCCAGAAACGTATGCGCGAAGTGGCGGAGACGGCGCGAAAATCGCAGTCGGCGGTCGGCCGAATCGTTGCGGACGGACTGGCGCGCATGAATGCGTCGCGGCGGCGCCAGGATCTGGAATACGCGATGGAGGAGCAGTTGCTCGAAGTACTGCCGAGCATCGAGCGACGCACGCCTTATCTTGCGACCTTCGCCAATATCGCCACCCTGCTTGGGCTGTTGGGAACCATCATCGGCCTGATCGCAGCGTTCACAGCGGTTGCGAACGCGGACCCCGCGGAGAAGGCGACCTTGCTGTCCCAGAGTATTTCGATCGCGATGAACACCACGGCGTTCGGCTTGATGGTCGCGATTCCATTGCTGCTTGTTCATTCCATACTGCAAAGCAAGACCAGTGCAATTGTCGAAAGCCTTGAAATCGCGGTGGTGAAGTTCCTGAACCTGATGGAAGAGGGCGGCGCGGCGTCGCAGAATCCCGCCGTGGCTTCCACCGCCGGCGGCTCTGTCAACAAGGCCAAGAACGGCTGATCCGTTGGAAGATCGAGCAGAGCCATACCAATAACAAACGGATCGATCTATGGACAGGGTGAGGCTGCGACGCCTGCAACATAAACAAGCCGAAGACCTGGACGTGACGCCCTTCATGAACCTCATGATCGTGCTGGTCCCGGTGCTGCTGCTGTCGATGGTGTTTACCCATACGACGGTCATCGAACTCAACTTCCCTGCCGGTGACGCCGGGAGTGAGATCGATCCCGAGAATGTGCACCTCGAGGTAATCGTCCGGGACGATCGGCTGATCGTCGCGGATGGACGAGGTGGAACCATCCGGTCCATTCCCATGGTGGATGGCGCACACGATTACGAGCAGCTTTCGTTGGTCATGCGGGAAGTGAAACGCCGCATGCCGGAGAAGCGGGATATTGCCGTGCTGCTCCAAGCCGATACGGACTACCAGACGCTCGTTTCCGTTATGGATCGGGTGCGATCCTACAAAGCGGTTCAAGGACTGGAGGTGGTTGATGCGGAGTTGTTTCCGGTGATCTCGTTGGGAGATACGCCCCGTCCCGTGGGTGCGCAGCTCGTTGCTGACGCGTCCTGACGATAAGGATTTTCGATGACTGCGCACCGATTGAAACTGCGTCGCGACGGCCAGAAGAAACGCACTAGAGGTGCGTCTCTGAACCTGGTTTCCCTGATGGACATCTTCACGATTCTCGTGTTCTTCCTGATGGTGAACTCCTCCGAGGTCGAAGTGCTGCAGACCACCTCGAACATCGTACTGCCGGACTCGAGTGCGGAGAAACGGCCCAAAAATCAGTTGATGATCACGGTCAGCGACACTGACCTGATGGTGTCGGGCCGATCGGTGGCGAACGTCGCGGAGTTGCGCAACGACGGCGCGTCGACCATCGCGGGGCTCCAGGAAGAGCTGGCCTATCAGGCGAGCCGTAAGGGTTCCCGCAAGGGTCCCCGCAAGGGTTCCCGCAAGGGCGTCATTCCGGAGGACGGCTTTGCAATCACCATAATGGGTGACCGGGAGATCCCCTACTGGCTGCTGAAGAAGATCATGCTGACCTGTCAGCTGACCGATTTCGCGCGCATTTCTCTGGCGGTCAACAAGATTGAAACGGATGATCCCCAATCGAATGAGGGGTCGAATGAGGCGCTGGTGGGTTCGAGGGACGGTGCCGCGTCGTGAGTGCTGTCATGTCCGTCAACCCCTACGGATTGCCGTGGTCGATCGGTGAGGCAGAATCGCGCCGTCTGCGCAAACTCGTTTCAATCTGCCTGCTCGCAATCCTCGCGTTCGGGCTGATCATCCCGATGCTGCCCCTGCCGGAAGTCGAACGGGAGGCGCTGGAAGAGCTGCCGCCGCAGCTTGCGCGGATCATGCTCGAGAAGCCGGAACCGGTCATTCCGCCGCCGCCAAAGGTGGAGCCGAAGAAGGAACCCGAACAGAAGACAGTCGAGCCGGACCCAAAGGTGGAACCCAAGGTGGAGCCGAAACCGGAACCCGTCCCAACGGTTGCCGATGCCCGGGAAAAAGCCGAGATTTCCGGGCTGCTTCAGTTCAAAGATGCGTTCGCCGACATGCGTGATGCGGTCGACGTATCCAAGCTGAACGACACGGCATCGTTGCAGCGCGGGGCGGGTGAAGCCGCCCGTCTGGATCGATCGCTGCTCACGTCCAGGCACGCCTCGCGCAGCGCCGGGGTCAATGTTGCGGCGCTGTCGAGCAACACCGGTGGCGTGGCGTTGTCAGGCAGGGAAACGACCAAGGTCGAGGCGCCCGAGGGCGTATCCGGACAGAACGGCACGCGTGAACGCCGTGTGGCCGATCCCAGACAGCGCAGCATCGAGGACATCCGGCGCGTGTTCGATTCGAACAAAGGGGCCATCTTCGCCATATACAACCGTGCCCTGCGTAAGGACCCGACGCTGCAGGGTCAGGTCGTATTGGAGTTGTCGATCGACCCCAGTGGCCGGGTTGTGGATTGCAAAGTTGTTTCCTCGGAACTGTCAGACGCGACGATCGTCGCGAAGCTGGTGAGCCGCATCCGGCTGTTCGACTTCGGCGCGCGCGACGTGGCGATGACGACCATCAGCTACCCGGTCCACTTCCTCCCGACCTGATCGTAAGAATCGATCCCGCGTCGGTACGGTATCGCGTTACCGGAAATTGCCCTTTGCCGGGATCCCCGGCAAAGTAACTCTCGACCCAGGTTGGGAGATTCACCAGGATGATCCGATGCAGAGGTGTTGCCGCGTTGCTGTTGATGTTCATATGCGCCTCCGCCCACGGGCAGTCAGAGGCGGCTCCGGGGAAGTCGCCGGCGCAACGGGTGGAGACCCGGACCGAGCAGGCGATCGCCATCGCGGGTGAAATCTGGGCCCTTGCCGAATTGGGTTATCTCGAAACTGAAAGCTCGGCGCGGTTGCAGCGCTATCTCGCGGACGCCGGCTTCGACGTGGAGGCCGGTGTTGCGGGTCTTCCGACGGCATTCGTTGCCAGCGCTGGTCGGGGCCGGCCGGTGATCGGAATCCTTGCGGAATTCGATGCACTGCCGGGGATGGCTCAGGATGCCGTGCCGAGCCGCCAGGTGCGGGCCGGGAGCCGGGGTGGTCACGCCTGCGGTCATCATCTGTTCGGGGTGGGTTCTGCGACTGCCGCCATCGCCGTCTCGGAGTGGCTCGAGTCGAGCGGTACGGCCGGCACCGTACGCCTGTACGGCACCCCGGCGGAGGAAGGCGGTTCCGGCAAGGTCTACATGACGCGTGCGGGACTGTTCGAGGACGTCGACGTGGTGTTGCATTGGCATCCGGATGATGCCAACGACGCGTCGCCCGGGACGACCAACGCGAACAAATCCGGGCGATTCCGCTTTCACGGTCGGGCGGCCCACGCGGCCAGCGCACCGGAGCGCGGGCGTTCAGCGCTCGATGGTGTGGAAGCGATGAACTACATGGTCAATATGATGCGCGAACATATTCCCCAGGAGTCACGCATTCACTATGTAATCACGGATGGTGGTGAAGCGCCGAACATCGTTCCGGAAAACGCCGAGGTGTACTACTACGTTCGACATCTGAAACCCGAGATGGTGGTGTCGCTGTTCGAGCGCGTGGTCGCGGCCGCCCAGGGCGCAGCGCAAGGAACGGGCACGCGGGTTGAGGTTGAAGTCATGCATGGCAACTACCCGGTGTTGCCCAATCATGAACTTGCGGGCCTCTTTCACGAGAAGATGCGTACCCTCGGCGGCATCAGCTACTCGCCGGCTGAGTTCGAATTTGCCAGGACCATTCGAACCACGTTGCTCGGCGACCTGCCGCCGCTCGAGAGCGCCGCTGAAATTCGACCGTCCATACCCGGCCATACCATGGGCTCCACGGACGTAGGCGACATCAGTTGGAAGCTCCCGACCGCCGGATTTCGTACCGCGACCTGGGTGCCCGGAACGCCAGCCCACAGCTGGCAGGCGGTTGCGGCCGGTGGGACCAGCATTGGCCACAAAGGTATGCTGCTGGCGGCGAAGGTTCTGGCGGAAGCGGCGGCCGAGCTGTACACCGACCCGGAGCTCATCGACCGGGCCTGGGAAGAGTTCGAGCTGCGTCGCGGTGACGATTTCAAGTATGAGGCGCTGCTGGGCGAGCGCGACCCGCCGTTGGACTATCGGCAATGACTCGACTGTGCGTGTTGCACCCCGGCGCCATGGGCAGCTCCATCGCGGCCGCACTCGGCGAAGCGGGTCACCAGGTGTACTGGCTGGCGGCGGGCCGCAGTGACGCGACCCGGCGGCGTGCGGCGCGATCGGGCGCGCTGCCGCTGGCCAATGAAACCGACCTGGTTGGATTCGATGCGGTCGTCTCGGTGTGTCCGCCGGATGCGGCGCTCGCGGTCGCGGACGCGGTGATTGCCATGGGATTCACGGGCATTTTTGTCGATGCGAATGCCGTTGCGCCAGCGACGGCGCGCGCGATCGGAGATGCTGTGGCCAGCGCTGGCTGTGCGTTCATCGACGGCGGCATTATCGGACCTCCGGCCTGGCAACCCGGCACCACCCGGTTATACCTGTCCGGTCCCGACGCGGATATCGTGGCGGGTTGGTTTGCTGGCAGTGCGCTTCAGGCCCGCGCGATAGGCGCCGAGGTTGGCGCGGCGTCTGCGCTGAAGATGTGTTACGCGGCCTTCACGAAGGGGTCATCTGCATTGCTGCTGGGGGTCCGGGCACTGGCGGAGGCGGAAGGCGTGCAGCAGGAGTTGCTGGCCGAGTGGGACCTCTCGCAGCCCGGGCTGGCGGCACGTTCTGCCTCGACCGCCAGCGCGGTTGCAGCGAAAGGCTGGCGTTTCGTGGGCGAGATGCGGGAGATCGCGGCGACGTTCGAGTCTCGGGGGCTACCTGGAGGCTTTCACCGGGCCGCTGCGGATCTCTATCAGCGCCTCGAGGAGTTCAAGGATGAATCCGACGCCGACGTCGCGGCGGTGCTCAGGGCGCTGATTCGAGCATCCGATTAGGCGTCTGCCGGGTCCTTTTCTGACTCGGATGGGCCTGACTCGGGGGCGGCGGACGCCGGCGCAGAACGGGTGCCGCAGGTCCAGCCCAGTCCCTCGAGCTTCGCCACCAGTTCCGCTGCCCTGGCCTCGCAATAGCCGGATTCGTTGGTGGCGCGCCACGGCGTGCTCTGGGCGCCTTCGCTGAGTTTGTCGTAGAGCACTTCACAAGGCACGGCCTGGCCTGGATCGGAGTAGACGACCTCGATGCTGCGGGTCATATCCTGCAGGGTACATACGGCCGGGGCCGCCAGTGTCTGAGCGCCGCCCAGCGCCGTAAGCAGCGCCGTAGTCAGCAAGGTCAAGGTTCGCATCGTATTAATCCTCGGATGGCCGGTGGCACGATTGTAGATCGGAGCGCGCAGGCTCGCTATCCGGTGGCCGACCTAATTCCCGTTCGAAAAACTGTACCGAGAGGCGGTCGATCCGGGACTTCAGCCGGGCGGTCTCCACGAAGCCGCAATGTCCGCCGTAGCGGGTGATCTTGATCGAGAGATGCCGATTGTGGGGCAAACGGTCATAGCCGTGGAGCGGGATCACGGGATCGTCGGCGGCGGCAACGATCTGGGTGGGCGCATCGAGCCCCTCGAGCAAGTCGTTGGCCAGGGAGTAATGGCTGAAATAGTCCTCGCTGTCGCGGTAGGGCGTGAAGCGCTCGACGAAGTAGTCGGTCAGCGCCTCGACGCTGGACAGGCGCATCGCGTCACGCAAGTCGTAGTCATCCGGGAAGGCACGTTGCTTAGCGGCAAATGCCCGGCGCCAGCGGCGCACGAAGTACAGCCGATATCCATACCAGCCGTGATCGATTGCATAGGCAGACGGTCCCGGTTCGATCACCGGGCACACCGCCAGGGTCGGTAGCCGAAGTGTCCCGCAGGCGGAACTTGCGGCGCGCAGCGCGAAGTTGGCACCGAGCGAGAAGCCCATCAGGCCGGCGCCACCGCAGCCGTAGGTGCGGGCGAGTTGCGCGCTGGCGTCGATGATCTCTCCGATCCGGCCGGAGTTGAACATCACCTCATTCAGTGCCTCGGTATCGCCGTGATCGCGCATGTTCAGGCGTGCGACGTTGAACCCGGCCGCTCGCAGCGCCATGGCATTGGAGAGCATGTAGGACGAACGATCACCGCCCAGCCAGCCGTGGATCAGGATCACCAGTGGCGCCGCGGCGTGGCTGACCGCCACTCGTGCGCGCAGGTGCACGTCGTCATCCGTTGTCAGATCCACGACCTCTGATGATGCCTCCAACTCGGCGGCTGCGCGCCGCAACCACCATTGTCGGGTGGGCAGGCTCGACAGGATGGTCTGGGCATGTGCGGGGCGCAACAGCGCACCGGGATCAAAGGCGTCGAGCATCCGGGGCCTTGGGTCAGGGAAGCAGCGCGCCGCCGTCGACGTCGACGGTTGTGCCGGTGACGAATTCGTTGCCGAGCAGGAACATCACCGCGTCGGCCACTTCGTCGGCAGTTCCGGCTCGCTTGATCAGGTTGTTCGCCGTGGCCTGGTCGAGGAACTTGCTCCGGTCGTCGCCCTGGACGGGAAACATCGGCGTGTCGATGATGCCAGGCGAGACCACGTTGATGCGTCGCGGCGCAAGCTCCGGTGCGATCGCGCGTACGAAACCTTCCACGGCATTACCGACGGACGAAATCGACGACATCCCGGGTTGGCATTTTCGCGCCGGCGAGCCGCTGACGAGTACGATGCTGCCGGTTTCGCTCATGTGGTGCGCGCCGAATCGGACCGAATTCACGTAGCCCCAGAGCTTGCGAAACGATCCCTGGAAACCCTCGGGATCCATGCTCAGGAACGGGCCAACGGCCCGGTCGCCGCCAGTCGCGGCATTCACCAGCACGTCGAAGGATGCGCAGTCGCTGAACAGCGCCTCGAGCGCGTCGCGGTCGAGAACGTCGATCGCACGAAAGGTTGCGCCAGGAGCAGCCTCGGCTGCGCGCGCGATGTTGCGTTCCGAGCGTCCGCCCGCGGTCACCTCCACGCCCGCCGCCAGCAACTTCTGGACGGTTGCCAGTCCGATTCCCGAGGTACCGCCGAGCACCACCGCTCGCTTGCCTGTTAGATCCACGATTTCCCCTTTTTACCGCTTTGCGCGGCAATGATAATGCAGCCGAGCTTACAGCGTCTCGTTCGATCCGATGCGCCGTGCCCGGTACCCTTGGGCCTCGAGCAACGCGACGATCCCGTCGGCGCCGGTAAGATGGGCGGCGCCCAC
>SMWF01000051.1 GCA_004357385.1 Gammaproteobacteria bacterium
CCGACCAGGGCTGCCGTGGTTTCGGTGGTGGTGAGCGGTTCCCACCCATACTCGACCAGCTCGTGTACTCGTTGGCTCAATGTCGCTTCCATTTCCCGTGCTCCTCATTGCGTATGAACGATCAACCTGTTGTGTCTCGACTGGCTATTCGCCGCGGACTACGATTTCACCTACCTCGTAGTCGTTCAGATCCTCGGGCGTCGCGGTACCAGCCGTGCCTGGCATGATCTCGAAGCGTGGATCGAATACCACTAGCGTCGACGCGAGTTGCCCAAGGATCTCGGCATTGCCCTCGGCCTTGGCGAAGCGTGCAGGTGCCAGCCGCTGTACTGTGCGCCGATCCTTCACGTTAATCGGCCACATCCACCACCACTCGACGCAGCGTACCGCTGAAGTGGAATTCATCGTCATAAGCGGACACGGCGGGCGACAGGCTGTCCCAGCCGGCGCACAAGCCCTCGCCCGACAGGGCGAACGCCAGGGGCACCGTAACCGGGATTTCCTTCTCGCCCACCTGGCGGTCGTCGATGTAGAGCCTACCGACGCCCGGCGAGCCCCTGCCGGCCGCGAAGTCCGGGGGTCCGGTGCGCTCAAACTCGTAGCGCAGCGTAACGGCGCCTTTGGGGATCATCGACGAGGACGTGACCGTGTGCTCCTCGAGGCCGACGTAGTTGTGAACGTAGTGCAGGCGGTCGTCTTTCACAAAGAAGGAATACCCGGCGAACCGACCGCCCTGGGCAAGCAGAACGCCTTCCGCACCGTCTTCGGGAATGACGACATCGGCCGTAATGGTGTGCGAGCGGTTCAGGACGTTGACCGCGACGGCCGAGCTGACCTCGCCCGCGCCGGCATAATAGACATAGCGGTTGCGTGGCGCGGACATCTGTGGACGCGGCTCGGCCTGGCGGATCACCGAACGGCCGTCGAGCGGCAGGACGTCGTAGCGGTGCGCCTGGGCCCACCAGAGCTCGCGTAGCTCCTTCAGCTTCTCCGGGTACTGGTCGGCCACATCGATCGACTCGGAGAAGTCCTCGTCGATGTGGAAGAGCATCCATTTCGGATCCTGGAGGTCCTCGGGCTTGATCTCCTGACCAAACGGCCAGGGTGCGTAGGCACGCCAGCCGTCTGCATAGATGGCGCGACGACCGACCATCTCGAAGTACTGTGCTTCGCGCTCCAACTCGGCGTTGGCATCGGCGAAGGTCGGCGCAAAGCTCACGCCCTCCATGGGCGCCTGCATCACGCCGTTGATCGAGGCCGGCGGTTCCATGTCCAGCAGGTCGAGCAGGGTCGGCGCAACGTCGATGGCGTGGGTGAACTGCGTACGGATCTCGCCACGTGCTGCGATGCCAGCGGGCCAGTGGACGATCATCGGCTCGGCCGTCCCGCCTCGGGTCGTGTCCCTCTTCCAGCGCAGGAACGGTGTATTGCCGGCCCACGCCCAACCGGCGGCATAGATTGGGAACGTTTCGGGCCCACCCCATTCGTCCTTCGCCGCAGCGATGGTCTCGAGCGGGACCTGCACGTTGTTGAAAAACAGCACCTCGTTGGGCAAGCCCTGGTCGCCTCCCTCGATGCTCGCGCCGTTGTCGGAGGTGAGGAGGATCAGCGTGTTATCGAGTTGTTCGATTTCCTCCAGCAGCTCCACGAGTTGGCCGACGTGGTGGTCGACGAACGACACATAGGCGGCGAACACCTCCATCTGGTGCGCGAAGACCTCCTGTTGCTCCGGCGTGAGGTCTCGCCAGGCCGGAATCGAGGGATCACGCGGCGACAGCCGAGTCCCGGCGGGAGCGATTCCAAGCTCGATCTGTCGCTCGAGCGTCTTCTCACGATAGTGGTCCCAGCCTTCGTCGAACTGGCCTTCGTAACGCGCAATCCATTCTGCAGGGACGTGGTGCGGCGCGCGGGTACCGCCCGGCGCGAAGTACATGAAGAATGGTCGTTCGGGTGCGACGTGCTTGACGTCGAGGATGTACTCGCGCGCCTTGGCGACCATGTCGGTGAGCAAGTGGTAACCCTCTTCGGGAGTCGCTGGTGGCCGTACGAAATGGTTGTCCTGAGTGAGCCACGGAACATAGCGATTCGTGGTGCCGCCCAGAAAACCGTAATAGCGATCGAAGGCCCGACCCAGCGGCCACCACCTGCGGTTAGCGGCGAGGTTGACGTCCTCGGAGGGCGTCAGATGCCACTTGCCTAGAGCGAAGGTCGACCAGCCTTCGGGAGCCAGTATCTCGGACAACATGCCGTGGGACAACGGCATTCGCCCTGTGTAGCCCGGGAAGCCGGTCGAGAACTCCGCGATTACACCCATGGCGGCCGAGTGGTGATTGCGTCCGGTGAGGAACGCGGCGCGCGTGGGCGAGCACAGCGGTGTGGCGTGGAAGTTGTTGAACCGCAGACCGCCGTCGGCCAGTCGGTCGATGTGTGGAGTCTGGATGCGGTGCGCACCATAGGAGCCGAGCTGCGCGAACCCCACGTCGTCGAGCATAACGAGCAGAATGTTAGGCGCGCCCTCGGGCGCCCGTGCCTGTTCCGGCCAGGCGGCGACAGACTCGGCGATCGTGTTGCCGATAACGCCGCCGAACTGCTGCTTTAGCGGCGCGGACGTCACAGCCTCTGCGGCCGTCTCGAGTGCAGCGTTAGCACCGTGCTGTTGTGAAGGCGCTTCGTCAGCGCACCCAGTCAGCAGCAATATCGCTACCAACGCCCACCACATGCTTGGTCTCGCCATCGCGTCTGCCTCCTTGCAAGGTCGGTTCCATGCTCGCAATGGCGTCAGCGCCGACATGGAACTCATTGCCGTCTTCCATGAAGCCCGTGTCGGCCCCCCCGGAGCCTAATTAATACTCGCTTTCCGTCGCATATGCACGTTAAGCCGCAAACCATAAATGAACTGTTGACGACCCCAACCAGACCTTAGTGCCGCTGTTGGTTGCTGTCTACATCACGAACGATGACTATTCGGGTGATGCCAGGGGACGGTGCCGCCCAGGAAACATGAGCTCCGCAAATGATGAGCAAGAGGAGCAGCGGCGGGCTCAGATCCGCTCTCGAGCTGGCGGATCTCGCGGAAATCTGGGAAGGTTCTCGCGGACGGCTGCGTACTGAAACCGTGAGCGGACGCTATAAGGAGATGCTGATGCGCGTGGCAAACAGATGGCTGGTGGTGATCGGGTGCTTGGTCCTGGCGGGATGCGAGATGGCCTTGAAACCAACCATCGACTACGACCCGAGCGTTGATTTCGCACGCTACCAGACGTTCTCCTGGATCGACCCGAACCCGCTCATCTCAGCCGCAACCCAGGGGACGCTGAGTCCGCCGATCCAACAACACCTGATGGCCCAGATCCAGCAGGAACTGACCCACCGTGGTTTGCGGTTCGTCGAAGACCCGTCTCGGGCCGACCTGGTGGTGGCATTTACGATTGGATCGCGCGAGGGCATTCGTGTCTATTGGACCACCCGCACTGTGTTCACCGCCCAGTATCAGGAAGGCCAGCTCGCTATCGACATACTTGATGTCGCCCAGGCGCGGCCGGTGTGGCATGGCACGGTATCGCGGCGCATCACCGAGGCCGAGCAGATGGAACCTGGTGACGCCATCCGGGAGGCAGTCGCCGCGATTCTCGAACATTTCCCACCGGGCTGAGGTTCCGACGTCCTCTTCAAGGGACGCTATCGCTGGCGTCGGGCCTGAAGCGCACCTCGACACGCAATCCCGGATCGTTTTCGCCGAGCTCCAGAACGGCGTCGTGATGGCGGGCAATCGCTTGAACAAGACTCAGGCCAAGCCCGTTGCCGGCCACGCGTCGGCTCGAATCGAGACGGAAGAAGCGCTCAAGCACACGGTCGCGCAGGGACTCCGGAACGCCGGGACCGGTGTCGCACACGGTGAGGTTAACGTTTTCGCCGACGTCATCGAGGCGGATCTCGACAACGCCACCCGGTGGCGTGTACTTGACCGCGTTGTCGATCAGATTGACGAGGAGCTGAAACAGCAGATCCCTATCACCCTCTATCTCGCCTTCGGAACAGCAGGAGGCGCTCAGAGTTACCTTTTTGTCCTCAGCCACGGCCTGGTAAAGCTCAGTTGCGTCTTCGACCAGAGTGCGTAACGCGACACGATGATGCCCCGTCTCGTAGCTGCCTGATTCGAGCCGTGCGATGCGCAGTAAGGCATTGAACGTCCGCAGCAGATTGTCAGCGTCAGCCAACGCAGCCTCCACGTGCCCGCGTGCGCTATCGGGGTCGGCCGCGTGTTCGGCTTCTTCCAGCGCGTTACGTAGGCGGGTGAGCGGCGTGCGCAGGTCGTGGGCAATGTTGTCCGCCACGTGGCGGACACCGTCCATCAGCCGTTCGATCTCTTCGAGCATTGCGTTCAGGTTGTCGACCAGCTGATCGAGCTCGTCGGCGGTGCCGCGAGAAGCGACACGCTGGGACAGATCCCCGGACATGATCCGTCGTGTGGTGGCATTGATCTGCTCAATGCGCCGCAGCACACTACCACTCATGATCACGCCACCGACGAGCGAGAGGACGATGGCCAGACCCCCACCCCAGGCGAGCGCGTTGCGGAACAGGACCGCCGTTCGGTCGAGATCGGTGATCTCCCGGCCGACCAGCAATACCAGCCCCTTTGACAAGGCAAACACGCGGGCACGCGCCGTAACCTGATCCTCGCCGGAGTGGTGGACGAAGCTGTACCAGCCGTCGTCGCGGCTGACCAGTTCCGGCCACTGTGCCAGGTTGCCCGCGAGGGGCGAGTAGTTGCGGTCAGCAAACAGGTACAGGGCTCTGGAATCCGGGTCCGCCGCGATTCTGTCGCGGATCACTCCTACCAGCCGGCGCAGTCCGTCGGCGCGGTACTGTTCGGCGAGTCCTGTCACCTCTGCCTCGATCGTGGCATCGGTTTGGTTCTGCAGCGCGCCGATGGTGGACCAGTACAGGAAACCAGCCACGATCGTGATCGAGAGAGCAAAAACTGCCGCGTAGAGCACCGTCAGCTTGAACGTGGTCGTGCGGACGATGCGAAGGAGATCAGCCAAGTCGGTAGCCTGCCCCGCGCACGGTGGTGAGCAATGGCGTCTCGAAGCCTTTGTCGATCTTGCCGCGCAGCCGGCTGATGTGCACGTCGATCACGTTGGTTTGCGGATCGAAGTGATAGTCCCAGACATGTTCCAGCAGCATGGTGCGCGTCACGACCTGACCCGCGTGGCGCATCAGGTATTCGAGCAACCGGAACTCGCGGGGCTTGAGATCGATAAGAGTGTCGCCGCGGCGCACGTCCCGGGCCAACCGGTCCATGACCAGATCACCGACCTCCAAACGGGTTTCGGGATCGTTCGAGGACTGACGGCGGCGCGCCAGGCCGTCGACCCTGGCACTTAGCTCGCTGAACGCAAATGGTTTGACGAGATAGTCATCGCCCCCGGCTCGGAGGCCTTTCACTCGATCGTTGACTTCGCCGAGGGCGCTGAGGATGAGGATAGGCGTCGTGTCGCCCGCGCCGCGCAGCGTCTTGACGATGACCAATCCGTCGACGCTAGGCAGCATGCGGTCGACGATCAGCACATCGTAGCTTTCGGTGGTGGCAAGAAAGAGACCGTCTTTGCCGTCTCCGCTGTGGTCGACCGTGTGCCCTGATTCCTTGAGCCCCTTGGCCACGAATGCCGCCACCTCGGGGTCGTCTTCAATGAGCAGTACGCGCATGGCGGGATTGTAGAGGGTCTTTGCCGCTCCCGGAGCCGATCAACGTTAACAATCCGTAATGTTCGTTTCAGGTGCCGGCAAGGATTGGTTTGGTAGATTCGTCAGGTATCGAAACCAATGGAGATGAACATGTCAGCCAAAACAGGACGCGCAAAATCTGGTTGGGTGGTCTTAGGCTTCAGCACCGTGATTTCCACGGCCGTGCTGATGGTATCTTTTGCTCTTCCCGCTCAATCGGGTCAGGCAGCCGCCGAGATCGCCCGCCCGGAGCTTGCGGACCTCATCGAGGCAGCGCAGCCGTCGGTCGTGACCATCTCGGTCGAGAAATCTGTGAGGAATCCCCAGTCGCTCAACTATCGTGGCCCGCAGCGCGGCAGCCCGGAGATGGACGAGTTCTTCGAGCGCTTTTTCGGCCGCGGGTTCCCGATGCCCGACGCGGAGCAGCGGACGCGTGGCGTCGGCTCCGGCTTCATTATCGACGCGGACGGTTACATCGTGACGAACAACCATGTCGTCGAAGATGCCGATGTCATAACGGTCACGCTGCATGACGGTGAAGCGCACGAGGCCGAGCTTTTGGGTGCCGATCCGAAAACCGACCTCGCGCTGCTCAAGATCGACGCACAGGAACTGACGGCAGCGCGTTTCGGCGACTCGGACGCTGTCCGGGTGGGAGACTGGGTTGTCGCGATCGGTAATCCGTTTGGATTTGGCGGCACAGCGACGGTCGGTATTGTCTCGGCCCGTGGACGTGACCTGCGCGCCGGTCCATATGACGATTTCCTGCAGATCGACGCACCGATCAACCAGGGCAACTCCGGTGGTCCGGTTTTCAACATGGCCGGTGAGGTGATCGGAATCAATACGGCCATCTACTCGCCGAACGGAGGCAACGTCGGCATCGGTTTCGCGATACCGGCCAACCAGGCAGAAGAGATCGTTGCGGAGTTGCGAGACAACGGCATGGTGGAACGCGGCTGGCTCGGCGTTCAGCTGCAAGGCATGGACGATGCGTTGGCTGAAAGCCTGAATCTCGACTCGAACGCCGGCGCACTCGTTGCGGAAGTGGTGCCGGGCAGCCCGGCAGCGAATGCCAACGTCGAAGTCGGTGACGTCATCGTCGAGTTTGACGACGAAGCGGTCGAGTCGCCCAAAGCATTGAGCCGGATGGTCGGCACCGCGGACAGCGGCGAGCGAATCCCGATGAAGGTCTGGCGCAACGGCAAACACAAAACGCTGGTGGTGACGCTGGGTCGTGCTGATGAGCCGGCCACGATTGCTCAGGAGGACAACAACGACAATGTGGGACTGGCGTTTGGGCCCCTCGATGAGACCGCCCGCGCCCGCCTCGGACTTGACGCCGGGGCGACCGGCGCGGTCATCACTCGCGTGCAACCCTCGAGTGACGCCGCACGGCAGGGGCTTCGTCCCGGGGACTTGATTGTCAGCGTCGATCAGCACCCGATAGACTCACCGAAAGACGTAACGCGCGCCATTGACGGGGCTCGGAAAGGTGGCAAGGACAGCATCCTACTCCTGGTACGCCGCGGTGAAGCCCAACGATTTACCGCGCTTCCGCTTGCATAGGTCTACCACTCCGACTGACGCCGCCAACAGTACGTTGGCGGCGTAGGACGCTTATATAGCCGCCCTCAAACTGGCCCCGCTGGTGTTTGTGTGTCCGGGGGATCAGGCCGGCTGTAGATTGCGGTAGCGCGTGCTCGGGTTGATGTCGAGTATCCGGGCCACCTCATTGCGTGATGTGCCTTCCTTGATCAGCTTCCTGGCGTGCTTCAGCTGCGTGCTGTTGAGCTTCTTAGGCCGCCCCAGATGCTGTCCTCGTTTCCTGGCGGCCTCGATCCCCGCAGGCATCACATCGTGATCGCGGGATACCGGACCACCAAGTCTCTCACGCATACCATCGCGGGACACAATGGGGCACCCAAGGCGATTCACCACAAACCCAAATCCATTGTGCAGCAACCACTCGCGCTGCTCCTTCTTGTGCAATATATTGGAAGATCGAGTTTTTGAGATCGGCTACAGCCCAGGTTACATGGTGGCCAGGGGCAGAATCGAACTGCCGACACGCGGATTTTCAGTCCGCTGCTCTACCGACTGAGCTACCTGGCCAATCGAAACGAAGAAGCGTGGAGGTCTTGTTCTCGCGTGTCTGCGTGGGTCCGAAATGCCCGGCCGACGCGCGAACGGCGGCTATTAAAGCGGCTCCCCCCAGCCTCGTCAAGATGACCCCTCGTCCGGCGGCTCGTCGGGCGTCTCCTCAGGCGGGACATAGCCCTCGGCCTGCTCGATCTCCTGATTGCTGAAGAAATTCTCCATCTGCTCGCGCAGAAATTTCCGCGCCTCCGGGTCGATCAGACTGAGGTGTCGCTCGTTGATGATCAGGGTCTGATGGGCTTGCCACTCGAGCCACGCCTGCTTCGAGACGTTGTCGAATATCTCGGTGCCTAGCGCGCCGGGGATGGGCGGTTCGTCGAGCCCTTCCAGTTCGCGCTGATATTTCCTGCAGAACACGGTTCGAGACATGGGCTTGCTCAGCGGATGGTGTCGAGCAGTTTAACCGCGGCGGCGGATAAACCGAGTTCGTCCTTATCAAGCGGGTGATACCAGCGCCGCGAGCCTTCCTCCTGAACGGTGTGCGGCGTTCTGGCGAGATAGACCTGCACGGGTTCGATGTTCAGATGAAAATGGGAAAACGTGTGGGTGAATACGGGCCGGATGGTGGTGTTGAACACGATCGTTGCGTCGAGTCCGAGTTCCTCCAGCAACCGGTCGGGGTCGTAATCGGCGTTGCGTTCCGGTGGGGTCCAGAGGCCGCCCCACAAGCCGGACGGCGGGCGGCGTTCGAGCAGGCAGCGACCGGCCGGGTCGATGATCAGGAACATACGCACGTCGCGCGTGGGCAGCACCTTGCGCGGTCGCGGTTGGGGATACGTATCGACAGCATCCGCTTCCAGGGCGGCGCAGCGTTTACTTACGGGACAGTGATCGCAGTCGGGCGAACTGCGCGTGCACACCGTCGCGCCCAGATCCATGATCGCCTGGGTGAAATCGCGCAGTTTCGCTTGTTCCTTTGGCGTGTGGGTCTCTGCGTGCGCCCACAGGGCTTTTTCGGTCGCGGCTTTCCCGGGGGGACCGTCGACACAGTGGAACCGCGCGAGCACGCGCCGAACATTACCATCGAGTATGGGCGCGCGGATTTCGAAAGCACTTGCGAGGATCGCGCCCGCGGTAGAGCGGCCGATGCCGGGCAGCGCCTGGAGCGCATCGATGTCTTCTGGAAGTCGTCCGTCGTGTTGTTCGATCAGCGCCTGAGCAGAAGCGTGCAGGTTGCGAGCGCGGGCGTAGTAGCCGAGCCCGCTCCACAGATGCAGCACGGCGTCCTGGTCGGCGGCCGCCAATGCCGAGACGCTCGGAAAGCGTTCGACGAAGCGGAGGTAAAACGGCAGCGCCGTTGCAACCTGGGTTTGCTGCAGCATGATCTCGGACACCCAGATGCGGTACGGATCGCGTGGTTCGCTTTGCCACGGCAGATCCTTGCGACCGTGCTTGTCGTACCAGCGAACCAGCCGTCCGGCAAACCAGTCCATTACTGCTGCTGTTGCTGCTGTTGCTGTTCGGTCTGTTTCAGCAGGATGCCGAAGCCCTTGAGCAGCTCCCGGGCCGCGTCCTGATATTCCTCTGGAACCTGTTCTTCGATTACCTCGTCGAGCCGCTGGGTGGCTTCGCTGCCCGCCTGACCCGTCAGGGCGTCGGCGATCAGGTTTTTCACTCCGGCTTCGTCGGCACGACAGGTGGGGCCGGTGCTGGGACCCTTGCAGCGGAGCGGGATCGCCAGGCCCATCAGCATCGAGTTGATCTGGAAGGTGTTCAATTCGGGTTCGTCCCGGATGGTGAGATCGATGTACATGTCCATCACGTCTGCGAAGGGGTCGTAGGTGCCGTTCATGGACAACGCCATGTTGTCCAGGGCGATGTCGAGCGTGTGCTTCTGTCCGTCTACGGTCCAGTCGCCGGTCAGGCGTTGATAGTTCAGCCGCTCGGGCCAGGCGTCGATCCGCTCGCTACCGCCGGCCAATTGCGCGATCACCTGAACGGCTCGCTTCAGCTGGGTAATGTCAATGGTGCCCTGGCCTCCGTCGAAGCGGCTGCGTCCAGTGATGGAGTTCACCAACTCGCGTTCGGTGTTGCCACGCATCTCGAACTCGCCGTTGGCCAGCAGCAATGCTGCCCAGTAAAGCTTCTGATCGAGCCAGGTCATGAGCGGTTCGCTGTCGACCTTCGACAAGACCGGAGTGACGCGCCACAGCGGTTCGTCCCGGCGTGCGTCGATAGTGATGTTGCTGGTCGCCGTGCCACCGAAGAATGACGGCATACTGAGTGCCGCTTCGATCAGTCCGGCGCGGTTCGTCGTTTCGATGCGGGTGTCGGGAAAGTGAGCGCCGTTGTACACCAACTTGGCGATCGTCAGGGTGCCGCGCCAGTCGATGCCGCGCAGCGCTTCGAGGGGCAACAGCGGCTCCGGGTCGGGTGCCTGGGTGGCTGGTGGCGTGACCGCCGCGGCGGCGACCAGACCGAGCAGTCCAGGGCCGCCCAGCGCGACCGTTGC
This sequence comes from Gammaproteobacteria bacterium, assembly GCA_004357385.1. Taxonomy (GTDB): domain Bacteria; phylum Pseudomonadota; class Gammaproteobacteria; order Pseudomonadales; family Azotimanducaceae; genus SMWF01. The sequence goes on from SMWF01000051.1 coordinate 10,343, forward strand.
AGCGGGCTCGGACTCCAGCACGATGGAGTCGATGTCCAACGCGAATTCGACCGATGGCAGGGATCCTTGTGGAGATCCGAACGTGTAGGTGAGAGAACCCGTGGCCTGGCTGGCGTACACATCTACGCTCAGATTGGACAGACGCACCCGTTCGTCTTGTGGGTCGAGCGTTGCGTCGAAATCGAATCCGAATCCGACCGCGCCGTCGTGCTCGATCTCGAGCACTCGCAGCAGGGCGGGGATCGGTTGCTTGAGCAATTCCAGACGACCGCGCACGTCCGGCACGGTGCTCAGTTCGCTGGCCGCCAGCGAAAAGGTGAAGAGCGCATCCGCCAGGGTCAGGGTCCCGTCGGTGATGTCCCAGCGGGTGAAGGCTGCGTCGGTGCGCAGCGTGGCATCCAATTCCACGTCCAGAGTGGCAGCTGCGCTTGCCTCCGGAGCCCCCGGCGGCGCTGAGATGTGTGCTCGAACGGAAAGCGGAATGGCCTGGCCGGGGGCGAGTCCGGAGAGGCGAAGCGCATCGATTTCGACCCTCGTGTGATCGCCGTCCACCGTGTAGTCGATGACCGAGTTGGTGAGGGCGATGCCACCGATCTCCCAGTTGGTAGGGGTGGTGGCAGAACCCGGTGGCGGGATCGGGACTGGCGGTGGTACGTCTGCGTAGCCCGGAGGCGTCCAGTTCGCCACATCACCGGTCTGGACGAGCTTCGCCTGCAGCCCGTCTATGACTATGCCGTCGATTTTGAGTTTCGGGTTGGCGGACAGCAGTGGCAGCAGATCGGCATCCAGGCGTAGTTCGGCGACGTGCAGCAACGGGGCGTGGTCCGGGTCGTTCCAATCGGCCGAGACATCTGCTGCAAGTAGCTGAACCGGGGGCCACAGACGCCACGCGAGCTCGCCGGAGATGCGGATTTTCAGCCCCGTCTGATCTTCGATCAGGGCAATGAGTTCGGGTTTGAATCGGTTCGGGTTGCTTAGTGCCCAGGCCAGCAATCCGCTGACCAGGACCAAGGCCACCAGCAGGCCGAGAAAAAATCTGCGCATGTACCGCATGCCTATCCGCCTGACGACGGGCGGGATTATACGGGCAAGCGGCGGGCGCGCCCTCGTGTGTTAGATCGGCGGAGGGTCGAATCAGACTTCGGTCGGGTTGGGTCCGGTTTCGGGTGCCGCGGCCGGTCCACCTGAAAGACGCCGGGTCCAGAATTTGAGATGCAGCCAGCGTGGCCAGCGGGGCGCGAGATCGGACTGCCGCCGGCAGGATTCGACGTAACGTTCGCGGCTGTCATTGGCCTCGCGATGGGTGGTGTACGGGCCCATCGTCGCATTGCCGCGTATCCGGAAGTACCAGCTGCCGTCTTCGTGCTCAAATACGCGGTCCGTGTTCATAACCAATTGATCGATAATCTGTTCGCAAATCGAGAAGAAGTATTCGACCATAGCTTTGGGGGCCTGTTGTAACGTGCTTGTAAGCGAAGTTAGTCTAGGTGGCAGACATGACGAAGAGGTGACAATGGAATGTCCGGAGTAGGCAGCTGGGATCCTGAAGCATCCGCGATCGACGATGAGTTGCTTGGCCAGTTGATGGCGGTTCGCGAGCAACTCGAGGACAGCGATCTGGGGCTCGAGCCGGAGGTGGTGACGCGGCTGGCCGGGTGCATGCGCAGTGGCGCCGAGGCCTGGCAGGATGCAGCCGCCGCGCACGATGATGAGGAACTCGTCACATTGATTCAGGTATTGACGGTTGCGGAGGCGAAACTGCAGGGCTGCGAAGCCGGCGCCCAATCGCCGGTGATCGCGCTCGCCGCAGAATTGCGCCGCCGCCATGCCTATCCGGATGACCTGACCGCGTGGATCAAGGCACACACCACCAATCGCTTCCTGCCCCACGGCAGCCTGTTGGACAAGCTCTGAGCTATACTGCGCGCCGCGAAACGCCAACCAAGGACGCACCATGACCTCGCGCACGGCGAGCGTTGCCCGTGACACCCTGGAGACCCGAATCAGCGTGACCGTCGATCTCGACGGAACCGGGAAGTCGGATCTGGTGACCGGACTACCGTTTCTCGAGCACATGCTCGATCAGGTGGCGCGGCACGGCATGTTGGACCTGACCGTCAAAGCCGATGGGGATCTCGAGGTCGATGCCCATCATACGGTCGAAGACATCGGCATCACCCTGGGTCAGGCGGTAGCGAAGGCCGTGGGCGACAAAAAGGGTATCCAGCGTTACGGGCATGCTTATGTGCCGCTCGACGAGGCGCTGACGCGGGTGGTCATCGACTTCTCCGGTCGGCCCGGACTGGTGTTCGACGTGGAATTTACCCGGCCGCGGGTCGGCGATTTCGATGTCGACCTGTTCCGGGAATTCTTTCACGGGTTTGCCAACCATGCGATGGTGACCCTGCACATCGACAATCTGCGCGGCGACAACAGTCATCACCAGGCGGAAACGGCCTTCAAGGCGTTTGGTCGGGCGCTGCGTATGGCGGTGACGCTGGATTTGCGGTTGGGGGACGCGACGCCTTCGACCAAGGGCGTGCTTTAGCCTGTGCTGGTGATCCCGGCGATCGACCTCAAGGACGGTCGTTGTGTGCGATTGCGTCAAGGCAGGTTCGACGACGTAACGGTGTTTTCGGACGATCCGCTGGCCGTGGCCCAGCAGTGGTTCGATGCGGGTTGCCGCCGGCTGCATCTGGTGGATCTCGATGGCGCGGTGGCCGGCGCCCCGCGCAACGATAGGCTGGTGCGAAAGATCTGCGAGGTAGCGGGCGCGGTCCCGATTCAGGTCGGTGGCGGGATTCGCGATCAGGCCACCATCGCCGCCTATCTCGATGCGGGGATCAGCCAGGTCATCGTTGGCACCCGTGCGATCGCTGATCCTGAGTTCCTGGCAGAGGCCTGCTCGACCTATCCCGATCGCATCATCCTCGGGTTGGATGCGCGCGACGGTCTGCTTGCCACGGACGGCTGGGAAGCAACGTCCACGACGCGTGCTGTGGATTTCGCCCGGGCTGCGGCGGCCCATCCGCTGCACGCCATCGTTTATACAGACATTGCCCGCGATGGCATGCTGAGCGGGCTGAACGTCGCGGCGACGGTCAGCCTGGCGGAGGTGGCTGGCATCCCGGTGATCGCTTCGGGGGGAGTCAGGAACCTGGACGATCTGGCGGAACTGGACCAGGCGGCGCGGGCCGGCGGCGGAGTCGTGCTTGGCGCGATTACCGGACGTGCGCTATACGAAGGAACCCTGGAGTTTCGAGCCGCGCAAGCGCTATTTGATGCCTGACGGGCACGTCGACCAGGGCGCGTACCGGCACGAGCTGAAAGCCCCGCGATGCCAACGATGGCAACTCGCGTTCCAGCAAACTCAAGGTCTCATCGTGCGGATGACCGATCAGCACCGCAAATCCCTGGCGCCGCGCGAGGCGTAGCGCGCGATCGAACTCACGGGCGATCGCCCGGGGTTCTACCACGTGATCGAGAAACACGTCGCGCTTGACGCTGGGCACGCCCGCCGCCCGGGCACTTTCTCGTGCCACGGTTTCATGGGTAGTGCGGCTGTCGAGAAAGAACAGTCCATGGGCATGGACTTCTTCCATTATCCAGGCCATCGACCTGGGGCTGGTCGTGAGCAGGCTGCCGGTATGATTGCTGACGCCGATGGCGTGTGGCACCCGCGACAGCGACTTGCGCAGCGCTTTGCGGACCAGTGCGCGGTCCATTGTGGTCGTCAGCGTACCGGGTATCTGTCGGCGGTCGTGCTGCGCCTGCATCGGCTGATGCAGAATCACGTCTTTGCCCGCGTCCCGGGCCCGTGCCGCCAGTGCGGCAGCGTTGCGGGTGAACGGTAGCACCGCCAGGGTCACCGGCCCGGGCAGCGCGATCACCCGTGCGCCCGTGGTCAGTGAATAACCGATATCGTCGATGATGATCGCGATACGCGGCGCACGGGTATCCGCCTGCGCCGCAAAGGCGCAGGTCAGCAGGGCAACGGCGCACCAAAGGCCCGCGTTGCAAGCGGCTCTCGTCACGTGTGTCGTGTCGTCCTTCCCCGGTTCCTGCGCACCCAACGCGATCGTCGAGTCGCAGTTAGTCTCTTCTCAGGATACTGCGCGGTGCCGGGACGGTGCAATGCACCGGGTACAGATCAGTCAGCCGCGCGGGGTTTCCTTTAGCAGGCGGAGGGCCTCGGCGACGAGCAGATCGCTCGAGTCGTCGTCGTTGGGCTCGATCTCGATATCGGGCTGAATCCCGAGTTCCTGAATGGAGCGTCCACTCGGGGTGAAGTAGAGTGCCGTGGTCAGCTTGATTGCGCGGTTGTTGTCCAGCGGCACCACCGTCTGAACCGACCCTTTGCCGAAACTGGGGGTCCCCAGGACCAGTGCGCGGCCGTGGTCCTGCAAAGCGCCGGCGACGATTTCCGAGGCCGAAGCCGAGCCTCGGTTGATCAACACCGCCAAGGGTGCTCCGGCCAATCGATCGGCCCCCGCAGCGGTGTAGCGCAATGTCGACGATGGCTTGCGCCCCTCGGTGTAAACGATCAGTCCCTCCTCGAGAAAGGTGTCGGCCACGGCCACGGACGCCTGCAATACGCCGCCCGGATTGTTCCGCAGGTCCAGCACCAGACCCGATAGCGCCCGGTGTTTCTGAAGCTCGGCCAATGCGCTCTCGAGGTCGCGCCCGGTGCGGGTCTGGAACTGAGAGATGCGGACGTAACCGTAACCCGGTTCCAGTTCACGGCTGCGAACGCTGTTGACGCTGATTGTTCGCCGGGTAATGTCGAAGTCGAGTGTTTCTTCGGTTCCTTCGCGTCGGATGGCCAGCGTCACCGCACTACCTGGGTCGCCACGCAACAGGTTGACGACCTCGCTGAGCGTTTGCCCCTTTACTGGATCGTTGTTGACCCGGATCAGCATATCGCCGCTACGCAGGCCCGCTTGTTGGGCCGGACTGTCGTCAATGGGCGCGATCACGGTGACGCGGCTCTCGACCAGGCCCAGTTCAACACCAATTCCGACGAACCGGCCCGTGGTCTGCTCGGTGAGGATGGCGAGTTGGGCTTCGTCGAGAAACGTGGAGTGAGAGTCGAGTCCCCGCATGACGCCGCGCATCGCATTGTCGAACAGCTCCTCGTCGTTCACGGGCTCGATGTAGTCGTGCCGAATCGTCTCTATGAGGTGGGCGAAGTCTTTCATGTCGGCGTCTGGACCGTTCGTGCGCAGGTCGAGGTGGCGGTGGGCGGCCACCCCCAGGGTGATGCCGCCCACGATGCTCACGATTACTGCCAGTTGTGTGACGACGCGAGGTTGCACCTGTTGCTCCGTTCTAGTCGGTTCTACTCAATGCCATACAGTTCGGGTCAGCGCCGGGATAGCCAGCCCAGCGGATCGCGGGGGGTTCCGCTGGCACGGATTTCGAAGTACAGCCCGCTGTCCGGTTGACCGCCGCTGGTGCCGGCGGTGGCAATCGGTTCACCGCCCTCTACCCAGTCTCCGACGTTCTTGTACAGCACGTCCGTGTGTGCGTAAAGCGTCATGTAGCCACCGCCGTGGTCGACGATGGTCAGCAGACCGAAGCCACGTAGCCAGTCCGCGAACGCCACCCGTCCGCTATGGATTGCCCGAACCTCGCTGCCGTCCGCCGCCTCGATGAATACACCTTGCCACTTCAGCCGGCCGCCGGCCCGCTCCTTGCCGAATCGCTGGGTCACCCGGCCACGGACCGGCCACGGCAATGCGCCACGGCTGTTCACGAACGTGTCGCCGTCCAGCCGCTGGGCGCGGCGGGCCAGTTCCTCGACCAGTGATTCGAGGCGTGTCTGATCCGCGGCCAGCCGGGTACGTTGCGCTGCGCGGTCGTTCATTTCTGACGTCAGGCGACCGAGCAGCGCGCTGCGTTCCTGCTTGCGTTGGCCGAGGTCTTGGCGCCGCTCGTCGAGTTGCTTCTGCTGGGCCGCCAGGACCTGTTCGCTGTTGCGTGCCCGTTCCACGTTCACATCCAGCGCGGCCAGCGTTGCCTCATAACCGGCCAGGGATTCGGCCCGCGCGGCCGACAGGTAGCGGTGATAGCGCATCATCCGCGCGAATTCGTCGGGGCGTTCCTGGTTCAGCAGCGACTTGAAGAAGTCATCGCCGCTCAGATGGTAGGCGGAGGCCAGGTGCTCGGCAATGCGCTGGGCCTGCTCGCGCCTCACGGATTGCAACCGCGATTGTTCGGCGTTCAAGATTTCGAGCTCCGCACGACGCGTCTGCAGGTTGGTTTCGATGGTACGAATTCGAGCCGCCGTTGCCGCGACGTGCTGATCGGTATTGCGCAGTTCGCGCTGCCACGTGCGTTGGCGCCGTTCGGCATCGCTCATCCAGGCGTCGAGCGCGTTCAGACGGCGGGTGATTTCCTGCAACTCTTCGCGCGCATCGGTTGCGTGTTCCGCGGCTTGAAGCGGCGCCAGGATGCTCGTGATCAACAGCAGGCCGAGCCCACATTTCCAGTGCGCGCGCAGCCTGTGTCGGTCAGGCGCGGGCACGCACCACAACGCTCGGATCAATCAGCGGTCGTCCGGTCATCTCGGGCGGTACGGGTAGTCCCATCAGGCTGATCAGGGTCGGCACCACATCGGACAGCGAGCCGCCGCCCTGCAGTTCCACGGACTGGCCGCCGACGTACACCAGAGGTACCGGTTCGCTGGTATGGGCCGTGTGCGGCTGGCCCGATTGAACATCGTGCATCTTCTCGACGTTGCCGTGATCGGCGGTGATCAGGCATTCGGCGTCGTTGGCCGCGATGGCGGTAACGATGCGTCCCAGACACAGATCCAGCGTCTCCACTGCTTTGACGGCTGCGTCGAAGTCACCTGTGTGGCCCACCATGTCGGCGTTTGCGAAGTTGCAGATAATAGCGTCGTAGTTGCCGTCATCGATGGCAAGAACCAGCGCATCGGTCAACTCGACCGCGCTCATTTCCGGTTGCAGATCGTAGGTGGCAACCCGTGGGGATGGAATCAGGATACGTTCCTCGCCCGGAAACGGCTTCTCGCGACCGCCGCTGAAGAAGAACGTCACATGTGCGTACTTCTCGGTTTCAGCGATGCGCAGTTGGGTCTTGCCGAGCCTGGCCAGGTACTCGCCAAAGGTGTTGCTAAGAACCTCCGGTTGAAAGGCACAGTGGGTGTCGATGTCCTCGGCATAGCGGGTCAACGTGACGAAGTCGCTTAAGCGTGCCCGGGAGCGCCGGTCGAAGCCCTCGAACGAATCGTCAACGAACGCGCGGGTCAGTTGTCGGGCGCGGTCGGCACGAAAATTCATGAACACCACGGCGTCATCGTCTTCGATCCGCCGCGGCAGATCGTCGGGTGCATGAATGGCGGTGGGTTGTACGAACTCGTCGCCCTCGTCGCGTGCATACGCGTTCGCCAGCGCCCGGGCGCCGTCGCTTGCATGAAACGGCGCTTCGCCGCGCTGCAGCAGGTTGTAGGCACGCTCGATGCGATCCCAGTGCTGGTCCCGGTCCATCGCGTAGTAGCGTCCGACGATCGAAACGAGTTGGCCCGTGCCAAGTCGGGACAGGGTGGCAGCGACCCTTGTCAGAGATTGCGCTGCGCTGCGTGGTGGCGTATCCCGGCCGTCGAGAAAGGCGTGTACACAGATATCGCTGACCCCCTGCGCGTGTGCGCACTCGAGCAGCTTCAGGATCTGGTTTTCGTGACTGTGCACTCCACCGGGCGAGAGCAATCCAAGCACATGCAGCGCTCTCCCGGATTTCTTGAGCTTCTTGAACGTACGTCTGAGGGCTTTGTTGCGCTCGAATTCGCCGTTTGCGATGGCGCCATCGATTCGAGTCAGGTCCTGGTGGACAATCCGGCCGGCCCCGAGATTCATGTGCCCGACTTCCGAGTTGCCCATCTGGCCGTCCGGCAGACCGACGTCGCCACCGGATCCGGAAATCAGGGTGTGCGGTGCGTTGTCCCACAAGCGGTCCCAGGTCGGGGTGTGCGCCGCGGCGATCGCGTTGTGTTCTGGCGCCGGGTTGTGACCCCAGCCGTCCAACACGATCAGCAGGTGGGTTTTGCGGTGCACTGCGGGGATCGCCCTCGGGTTCTTGCGAGAATCGCGCATTCTAATGGCAATGACGATGGGCCACCACTCACCTGGCTGGTAGTGGCTCATGAGCCACTACCAGCGGATCGGCTTGCTGGCTGGTAGTGGCTCATGAGCCACTACCAGCGGATCGGCGTGTATAATGCGCGCTCCCCGAGACACCGACCACCCCGCAGCTCATGGACCAAGCCTTTGAATTCATAGGGAATAACGCGATTCTGGTGGGTACGTTCGCCGTGCTGCTGGCGCTGTTCATACGCAACGAAGCGAGTCGTGGGGGTCGCACGGCCACCGCTCAGGAGCTGATTAATCTGGTCAACCGCGAGCACGCGCTTGTGCTGGATGTGCGTGACGCACGCGAGTTTGCGGAGGGCCACATCGTCGATGCGCTGAACATTCCCCACGCGTCGGTGGCGAGCCGCTTGACGGAATTGGAAAAGCACAAAGGCCGGCCGGTGGCGATTGTCTGCAAGATGGGTCAGCACGCGGGCAGCGCGGGAACAATACTTCGCAAATCAGGCTTCGAACGGGTGCTGCGCCTTTCCGGCGGTATGGCCGAATGGCGCAATCAGAACCTGCCGGTTGTCAAAGGTCGCGATGCCAGGAAGTCGGGTAAGGGGAAGACCAAGCAGAACAAGAAGAAACGGCGGCAGCACGAAGACAATCAGGAGTGACTCAGAGGTGACTCAGAGGTGAAAGGTGGCTGACAACGCGGAGTTTGGATTGGAGCGGTTGTATCTGAAGGATGCGTCCTTCGAATCGCCGCGCTCGCCGGACGTGTTCGCGGAAGCATGGAAGCCCGAGGTACAGCTCGACATCAGCTCGCGTACCCGGGGGCTGCCCGATGACCGTTACGAGGTGGTGTTGACGGTGACTGTTCACGCCCGCAACCGTGAAGGCAACACCAGCCTCATCATCGAGGTCCAGCAGGCCGGCATCTTCAAGGTTGCCGGCCTGCCTCCCGATAAGCTCAAGCGGGTAACGGCCACGGTGTGCCCGAACCTGCTGTTTCCCTACGTCCGGGAGACCGTCGACAACATGGCGGTGCGCGGCGGATTTCCCGCGTTGATGCTCGCGCCCGTGAATTTCGAGTTGCTGTTCGACGAGGCGCTGAAGCAACAGGCGAATAGGGACGCAGCAGCGTCCAAGGACGCAACCGAACCGGCTGAAGAACCTCCCGTACAGCATTAGTGCCCTGCGGCTACTCCAGGCCGCCGAACTCCAACTGACGCATTGCTTCGTACAATCCGATTGCCACCGCGTTCGCAAGGTTCAGGCTGCGCGATTCTGGTTGCATGGGGATTCTCAGACACTGATCTGGGCCTAGTGCCTCGAGCAGCGAGGCCGGCAGTCCGCGGGTCTCGGGCCCGAACAGCAAACCATCGCCTGGCGCGAAGCGAACGTCGCAGTGGCGTCGACTCCCCTTGGTGGTGAACGCGTAGATGCGCTGGATTCCGGCCGCCAGCCGCGCCTGATCCAGATCGTCGTGCTGGCGAACGTCTGCCCAGTGCCGGTAGTCGAGGCCGGCGCGTTTCAGGCGCGTATCGTCCAGCTCGAACCCGAGCGGGCCGATCAGATGCAACGTTGCGCCGCTGTTTGCGCACAAGCGCATCACGTTGCCGGTGTTCGGCGGGATCTGCGGCTCGAACAGCATCACGTGCAGCATGGCTCAGGCGTCGCTGTCCGGGGGCAGACCGAGTTCCTTGATCTTGCGCGTCAAGGTGTTGCGCCCCCACCCCAGCAGTTCCGAGGCGTCGCGCCTGCGTCCGCCGGTGTGTGCGAGGGCGGCATCGATCATGACGCGTTCGAAGCGAGGCAACGCGATGTCCAGCAATGGCGCATCGACGCCTGGTTGATGAACCGCCAGTTGCTCGCTCGCCCAACGAGCGAGGGCGGCATCCCAGTCACTGCTGGCGGTCCCTGCGTTTTTCGCGTCGCGAAGTTCGGCCGGCAGATCGGCGACGTGAATCTCGCGCCCGGGGGCCATCACCGTCAGCCAGCGGCAGGTGTTTTCCAGTTGGCGGACGTTGCCCGGCCAAGGCAGGGCCGAGAGATACTGCTCGGTCTCCGCGTGCAGCGTTTTGACTTCTCCACCGAGTTCCTCAGCGGCTTCTGCGAGAAAGTGGCGCGCCAGCAATCCGATATCCACACTGCGATCCGTGAGCCGAGGCAGGTGGACCCGGATCACGTTGAGCCGATGGTAGAGGTCCTCCCGAAACGTGCCGGTGGCAACCAGTTCTTCAAGGTTCTGGTGGGTGGCGGCGATGATTCGCACGTCGACGTGCACGGGCTCACGCCCGCCGATTCGATAAAACGTACCATCGGCAAGCACGCGCAACAGACGGGTCTGGGTGTCGGCCGGCATATCGCCGATCTCGTCGAGAAACAGGGTGCCGCCATCGGCCTGTTCGAACCGGCCGATGCGTTTCTGGGTGGCGCCCGTGAAGGCGCCTTTTTCATGACCGAACAGCTCGGCCTCAACCAGGTCCTTCGGGATCGCGGCCATGTTCAACGTGATGCACGGCGCACTGGCGCGGGGGCTGTGCCGATGCAACGCGCGTGCGACCAGTTCCTTGCCGGTGCCGGATTCACCGTTGATCAGGACGGTAATGTTCGAATGTGACAATCGTCCGATCGCCCGAAAGACTTCCTGCATCGCCGGCGCGTGGCCGATGATCTCGGTGGGCGGTGCGACCGCATCGGGGGGGGCCGGCTCGCGGGTCTGTTCGCGGGCGTGCAAGACGGCCCGCTTGACCATCGCGACCGCATCATCCACGTCGAAGGGTTTCGGTAGATAGTCGAAGGCGCCGCTCTGGTAGGAACTGACGGCGCTCTCCAGATCGGAGTAGGCGGTCATGATGATGATCGGCAGGCTCGGGTGCTGCTCGTGCACCTTGTGCAGCAGGTCGATGCCATCCGTCCCGGGCATCCGAATATCGCTGATGATCGCGTCCGGCTGTTCGTGAGTCAGGCGGGCGAGCAGATCGTCGCCGGTTTCGAAGCTGATCGGGTCGATGCCTTCCTGTTCCAGCGCCCGCTCCAGCACCCAGCGGATGGATCGATCGTCGTCCACGACCCAGACTCTTCCGTCGCTCCCGTTCATGGCGTGACTCCGTTGCTGTGGTTGTCCGTGGCTGCGGATCCGGGCTGATTCAAAGGGAGGATCACGGAAAAGGTGGTCCGGCCCGGTTGCGAGGCCGCCTTGATCAAACCGTGGTGCTGGTTGACGATATTCTGGGTGATGGACAGCCCGAGGCCAGAGCCATTGGGGCGTCCGCTGATCATCGGGTAGTAGATTCGTTCGATCAGCGCTTCGGGAATTCCGGATCCGTTGTCGGTGATGTCGATCTGCACGACCAGGCGATGACGGCACGCCCCGATGGTGAACTGGCGGATGATCCGGGTGCGCAGCGTCAAGGTCGGTTCGTCGACGTCTTCCATGGCTTGTTGGGCGTTGCGGACCACATTCAGCAACGCCTGTATGAGTTGGTCGAGGTCGCCTTCGATCTCCGGCAGGCTCGGGTCGTAGTCGCGTTCGATCCTGATCCGGCCGGGCTGTTCGGCTTCGATCAGCTGAATCAGGTGTTCCAGCACGTGATGCACATTGATGCGGATGAGTTGGGGCAACCGGTTGGGTCCAAGCATGCGATCGACGAGATTCCGTAGCCGGTCGGCCTCTTCGATGATGATTCGGGTGTAGTCGCGTTGCCGCTCGGTGGTCAGTTCGCGATCCAGCAACTGCGCCGCGCCGCGAATGCCACCCAGGGGATTTTTGATTTCGTGGGCGAGACCCCGCACCAATTTCTGCGTGGTTTCCTGGATGTCGACCTGATGGTCGTCGCGATTGATGCCCAGCAGCCGGTCCAGGGGTTGAATTTCAATCAGCAGTTCGTTCGGCACGCGGTCCAGAATCGGCGAAACCGTATAGTCCACGTGGAGTTCGGCGCCGGAAACCGTCCGCACCCGCGCGCCGCGTTTGGTGAACGCCTGACCACCAGCGAGGACTGCGGCCAGTACCTCCGGTGGGGTGCCGGCATCGTTCAACGCCACCTGGACTGGCTCCCCCAGCAGTTGCTGGTGACTGGCCTGCAGCAGCGCTTCTGCGGCCTGATTCAGGTAACTGATCTTCAGATCTGCATTCAGAATCAGAACTCCGCAGGTCTGATGATCGAGAATGTCGTATGGCGCCTTCATCTTCTGGGGCACTCGATTCGCGCGCAGTGCGCATCGAAACAGGGCGTTGCAAGTATCGAACCAACCGTAGGGCTACGCGGCCCATTTTCTAAGTGAACGTTTACTTACATTTGGGAACCCTGCATCCCTGCTCACGTGGGTCCGATCCGGAGGTCTTGCTGAGACGGGCACAATGGATACGTGCACCAAAATAGTGCATCGCGGGGAAGATATCAACCTGTGATCAGGCTGGAGTGGGTCTGGGGACAATGACCCGCTGTAGATGAAACCTGGAGGTCGACGCTTCTGCGGCGACCCTACCGGCACCGTCGATCACGCGTACGCCGATGGTATGGGTTCCGCGGTCGACGTTTTCGAGTTGGAACGACGAGCCTCGCGCGGGTACCGGCGATTCGTCACCATCCATGTACAGCACCAGTCGGTCACCCGCGCGCAGGGGCGGAACAAGCGCTACGGCCACCGTCACGTTGCCGGCGTTTTCCCGTACGGTTGCGTCGTTTGCGGGCGCAACGATCGTCAGGCTTTCGTAGTGCGCGACCTCGGGTACGTCGGCTTCGGGAGGCGGGGCGGTCGCCGCGGGTGTGGGTACACTGAAGGTATTGACCGGATTGATGGTCACCGATTCGCTGGCCTGGTTCCCCGGCGGAGGAATATCAGTGAACACGACATTGCCGTGCTCGTCGACCGTCCTGAATATCTCGGCGGACGCCGTTACGGTACCCAGTGCTCCAAGCAGCAACGCTGCGAACCAGAACTTGGCGTTCATGGACATGCTCCAATGAAACGAAGGGCCAATATGCTTTGTTTAGACCACAAAAAGAACCCCCGGTTTCCGGCGAAACCGGGGGTTTTTTGTAGGCCGAATGTCAGAGGCTGTAGTACATCTCGAATTCGGCAGGATGGGTCGTGGCGTTCAGGTAATCCACTTCTTCCTGCTTCAGCGCGAGATAGCCGTCGATCAGGCTATTGGAGAACACGCCTCCGGCGTTCAGGAAGTCGCGGTCGGCATCGAGCGCTGCCAGTGACGTCTCCAGGGACGGTGACACGGTGGGAACGCCTTCCAGTTCCTCGGCCGACAGGTCGTACATGTCTTTGTCCAGAGGGTCGCCGGGATGGATCTTGTTCTGGATCCCGTCGAGGCCGGCCATCAACATCGACGCGAAGGTCAGATAGGGGTTGCCGGCGCTGTCCGGAAAGCGAACTTCGACCCGATAAGCCTTCGGGTTGCCTCCCTGGATGTAAGGAACTCGCACGCCGGCTGATCGGTTACGCGCCGAGTAGGCCAGCAGCGTCGGTGCTTCGAATCCCGGAATCAGACGCTTGTATGAGTTGGTGCTGGCGTTGGAAAACGCATTGATCGCACGGGCGTGCTTCATGATGCCGCCGACGTAGTACAACGCCGTCTCGGACAAGCCCGCGTAGGCATCGCCGTGGAACACGTTCTCACCGCCTGCAAAAATCGATTGGTGCACGTGCATCCCGCTGCCGTTGTCGCCGACCAGGGGCTTGGGCATGAATGTTGCCGTTTTGCCATACGCATGGGCCACGTTCTGCACGACGTACTTGTAGATCTGTACCTCATCGGCCTTGCGCACCAGGGTATTGAACAGCACGCCAATCTCACCCTGTCCCGCGGTACCCACCTCGTGGTGATGTACTTCGATGGTCAGACCCATGGCGGCCATGGTGGTGCACATCGCGCTACGCAGGTCCATGGCGGAGTCGACGGGCGGCACCGGAAAATAGCCGCCCTTGATGCGCGGCCGGTGGCCGATGTTGCCGCCTTCGAACTCGGCGTGCGACTCCCAGGCGGCTTCTTCGGCGGAGATCGCGTAGGACGAGCCTTCCATCGACACCTTCCAGCGCACGTCGTCGAACACGAAAAACTCGTTTTCAGGACCGAAATAGGCGGCATCGCCAATGCCGGTGGACTTCAGATACGCCTCAGCGAGTTTGGCGACGGACCGGGGATCGCGGTCGTAGGGCTGCATGGTGCTGGGTTCGACGATGTCACAGCGCAGATTGACCGTGGTCTCGTCACGGAACGGATCGAGCACCGGCGTCGTATCGTCGAGCATCAGGATCATGTCGGAATCGTCGATCGGCTTCCAGCCGGCGATCGAGGAGCCGTCGAACATGATGCCGTCTTCGAAACTGTCCGAATCGATGCGGCTCGCGGGAACGGTGGTGTGCTGCTCCTTGCCGCGCGGATCGGTAAAACGCAGGTCGACCCAAGCTGCGTCGTTGTCTTTGATCATTTTTACGGTGTTTTCTGACATCGGTGGTACCGCTCCAAAATCGGTTGATTGGCCAAAGACCGCCCTATCCCCCAGGACGGGAAATGCTTAGGTGAGACTCTTCGTTACTCTTTCGCAGAGTAAGGCAAATAGTGTGCCAGTGCCAAGTTGCATTGATCTGGGGCTGTCCCGGGTCCAAGACGCTGCGGTCTGCACCTTCGGCATGCGTCGAAGTCCAGTACGCCCCTTTATGGTGCGCATACGCGCAGGCGGATGCGGATCTCGTTGTTGGTTTCGGATGTCTCCAGCAGCTCATGGCCGTGGACCCGACACCAGCTGGGAATGTCATGCAGTACGCCGGGATCGGTCGCGACGATTTCCAGGACGTCGCCTGCGGCAAGCTCACGCACCCTGTCCTGGGTGCGGATCACCGGAATCGGGCACAACATTCCCCGGGTATCGAGCTGCGCCTCAGACATGCCAGCGCTCTGGAATTTCTTGCGGGGCGTAAGGCGTCACCGTCAGTACTTCGGAGACGCCGTTGGGATGGTGCACGCTCATCGTAACTTCTGCGGCATCGCGGCCCTGACTGTAACGGGCCGCAATACGCGCCGCCTGTTCGATGTCAGCGGCGTTCGGGGCGCCATCGATAAGGGTCAGCGGACCGCGGTGGCTTTCGCAGCGCAGGTGCGCGAACTGCTTGCGATAGCCCTCGAGATAGTTGTTCTCACCTTCTTCCCGGCCGACAATCAACTTGTAGGTCTCGGAGGGGCGGATATGCCGGCCGACCTTCAACAGCATGATGTCGTCGAGTTCGTAGTCTCTCTTACCCCGGGCAGACCACAGATCCGCCAACTTGGCGGAATAGCTCTTGTCCGTCAGGAAGCAGCAGCCGCCCGCGGGTTGGGCGTAGTCGGTCAGCCCGAACTGCTCGGCGAGCGCCATCTGCGGTTTGCGGTTGCGGCCGTGAAAACCGTACAAGGCATCGCGATCCACCCAGCCCTCGCGCTCGGGCAGGGTCTCGGGCAGATGTTGTGCACATAAGGGGCGCAGCAATCGGTCGTGCGCGCCGGATTCGCGCGCGATCAGCGGCATGGTCTCTTTGCGCTGGGATTTCGGGCGTTGACCGATCACTTCACCGGTGATGATGAAATCGAAGCCGTTCTCCTCCATGAAGCCCCAGGCCTGGGCCTTGTTGACCATGAAGATCTTGCAGTCCAGACACGGATTCAGATGCTGACCGTAGCCGTAGCGGGGGTTCAGGACGATGTCTTTGTATTCTTCCGAGACGTCGATGATGTTGAGCTTGATGCCGAGTTGCTCAGCGACCCACAGCGCGTTGTTGCGCTTAGGCTTGGCGCGGTCCTTGGCCCGAATCGCGTGGGTGTGCCCCTCTACGCAGAAGCCCGTGTAGAAGTTCAGCCCTTGGACCTCGATCCCTTGCTCCTGGATCACCTTCGCGGCCAGCATGGAGTCCAGCCCGCCCGAGATCAGCGCCACGGCACGGCGGGGCCGGTCAGGGTTGGAGATCGCTTTGCTTTGGGCGGTCATGGCGTGGACGTCGCGGTCGGGGCGGCGAGTCTAACACCCGGCCGTCCCAAATAAACGCGGGAAGCTGAGCGGATTCCAGCGGCTACGCCGGCAAGCATCCAGCAGCGTGACGCGCAATTACCTGCCGGAGTAAGTCGCGTAAACTAGCAGCCTGGCCGGCTCGCGACGAAAAGGGTTATCAGAAATAAGGGGAGGCGCTAAAGCGCCTCTCTTTGTGTTAGCGAGCCGAATTCCGAACTGAAGAGGATGCGAGATAAATTGCGAAATTTGGCCAAAGAACCCCTCATCCAGTTCCTGCTCATCGGGGCGTGCATCTACGGCGCATATGCCTGGTTTGGCACCCCGGACGAAGACGTCACCGACAACACCATCATCGTCGATGCAGCCCGGATAGATTCGTTTATCGGCCAGTGGCAACGGCGTTGGAATCGCCCGCCGACCCGCCGGGAACTCGACGGCGTGATCAATGCGTTTGTCCGCGAGGACATTCTCTACCGGGCAGCGCTCGCCATGGGACTGGATCAGGATGATCCCATCACCCGGCGGCGCATGGCCCAGAAGCTGGAATTCCTGACCAACGATATCGCGCTGTTCAAGGAGCCGGTGCCCGGCGAGCTCGAGCGGTATTTCGAGGACAATCAGGCGCGTTACCGCGACCCCGACCTGATCACCTTCAGCCAGGTGTTTTTCGACCCCGACGCGCGCGAAGACGCTACGCTGGACGATGCGGCTGAAATGCTGGCGCAACTGCAGGTAGTCGGAGAGCCCGACCCGGCAACACTCACTGCCGGCGACCGATTCATGCTGCAGAATTACTTCTCGGCGGCTTCCGAACTGGAGGTCCGTCGCCAGTTGGGTACGGGTTTCACAGAAGCCGTCATGCAGCTCGAGCCAGGACGGTGGCACGGTCCCGTGCTGTCCGGCTTCGGCGTACACCTGGTCTATGTTTACCAGCTTGCCGTAGCACCAGCGCCTGAGTTCGAGGACGTCCAGCAGCAGGTGCTCGAAAACTGGCAGTCCGAGCAGCAGGAGGATTTCAACGAGACGTTTTTCGAAAGCCTCAAGAGCCGTTACGAGATCGTGATCGCGGAGCCGCCGGCCGGGGCGGTGCTCGAGATCTCTTCGGATTCGGGTGCACAAGGACCAGCGGCCAATCCTGCGTCATGAAAACCAGACGAGCGGTTGGGTTGTTATTTGGCCTGCTCGTGGCTGCCCCGAGCGTGTTCGCGGACGAGATCCGCCCGGCGCTGCTGGAGATTAACGAACGGGACGGGGGCTGGGTCGAGGTGACCTGGAAAGTACCGATGCGCGGCAATCAGGTCGAGGACCTCACGCCCGTTCTTCCCGAGTTTCTCGAGCCGCTAGGTGCCGGTTCCGGCCAACGGGTGCCAGGCGCCTGGCTCGAATACCGCACCTACCGCAATGCGGGACAAACCCTGACGGGCGCAACGCTGCGCATCGATGGGCTCGCTGCGCTGCCGACGGACGTGCTGATACGGGTCTCGTTGCAGGACGGCACGCAACACTCGGCGGTTCTGCGTTCGGGCAATGAATCCTTCACCATTCCGGAACAGGCCACCCGGGTCCAGTTGGCCGTTTCGTACTGGCAGATCGGCACCATCCACATTCTGGAAGGGTTCGATCACCTGCTGTTTTTACTGACCCTGTTGTTGATCGTTACCGGCCTCTGGCCACTCCTTAAAACCGTTACCGCGTTCACTGTGGCCCACAGCCTGACGCTGGCACTGGCGACGCTCGGTATCGTGAACTTCCCGTCGGCCCCCACCGAGGCCGTGATTTCGCTCAGTATCATGCTGCTGGCGGTTGAAGCCGTGCGCAAAAGTTCCGGGGAGACAACTCTCAGCGAGCGCTTCCCGTGGTTGATCGCCTTCACCTTTGGACTGGTGCACGGGCTCGGCTTTGCGGGGGCATTGTCCGAAATCGGGGTCCCGCAGAACGAAGTACCGCTGGCGCTGTTGATGTTCAACGTGGGCGTCGAGACGGGCCAGGTGATGTTTGTGGTTGCCGTATCGGTGCTGCTCGCAGGTCTGCACAAGCTGCATAGTCGTTCCGGACTGCTGATGGCCCGAACGACTCCGTATGCCATTGGCGGCGTCGCCGCGTTCTGGACGCTGCAACGGATCAACGCGTTTCTGTAGACGCGATCGGGAGTGAGCGCGCAGCGGCGACCGCAAGAGGGGCAAGACCCCTGAGTGCGGTGTCAAGTTTGGTATGGTCTGGCTATTCCTGGGGCTGACGGCAGGCGACAGTCCTGGGGTGACGCGGCAGGTGGCGCGCAATGCGTTGCTGCTGACGTTCGCCCTGATCGTGATCTTCTGCGTGCTCGGTAGGTTTATCTTCGAGATGTTCGGAATCACCTTGCCGGCGTTTCGCATCACCGGCGGCATTCTGGTTGCCCTGATCGGTTACAACATGCTGCACGGTGAGCAGTCCAAAGTGCAGAACCCGACGGCTGAGGACGCATCGGACACTCTGCAGACGCAGCTCTCGGTCGCGGTGAGCCCGTTGGCGGTGCCTATTCTCGCGGGGCCGGGTACCATTGCGACCGCGATGAACTTCGCTGCCGCCGGCGGCGACTACGAACTCGCAATCACCGCGTTGGCATTTGCCGTGTTGTGCGTCATTACTTACTTCTGCTTCGTCTTCGGCCAGGGTATGGTCCGCTTTCTCGGCCAGAGCGGGCTGAATGTGGTCACGCGGATGATGGGCCTGATCCTGGCGGTGATCGGGGTCCAGATGCTGATCGAAGGGATCAAGGGTGCGTTCATCGGATAAACCCGGGCAGGCGCACGTGCGTGAACGCACTCCGCAAGAAATGGAATTCGCTGATGAGAAAGCTCCTGCTGGTGCTGCTGATCTTACCGTTGCTTCTGCTGGCGGTATCGATCGGTTTCGTCCTGCTGGTTGATCCGAACGATTACCGCGAAGAGCTGGAAGGAATCGGCAGCGACCTGTTGGGCCGCAAACTCGTGATCCGCGGGGCGATGAAGATCGTACCCGGGCTGGTGCCCGGGTTGAGCATGGCTGACGTGACGGTGGGCAATCCGGATTGGGCGCACGACCCTTACCTTGCGAAGCTGGAACAGATCGAGGGTCGAATCGAGCTGCTGCAGGCGCTGCGTGGCAATCTGGAGTTGGCACACCTGACGGTGTCCGGGGGTGAGATCTTTCTCGAAGACCGGCCGGACGGGACCGACAACTACACGTTTGCCGAGAGTGGTGCGGGTACCGACGAAACCGACATCGGCGATCGTGTGCCGCGCCTGCGTCTGAGGGACATCACCATCAGCCACCGCGCGGCGAGCGAACTCAGCTGGGGAATCCAGGTCGATTCGGCGGTATTCGACAAGTCCCCTGACAATTCGCGGCGGATTACGGCGGACGGGATCTTCGCGGGGGTCCCGATCAGCATGGAGGGAACGCGCGGAATCCAGGCGGGCTCTCCCTGGCAGTGGGTCGCCCGGATCAAGGATGACGCGGAACTGCGTGCCACAGGCCGTATTAGGGATCTTTACACTACAAACGGATTGCCGGTAACCGCCAGCGGGCCGGATGTCGGAGCGCTGTCTGCGCGCTTCGGATTGACCGTGCCGGTCAGTGACGGGTTTGAGCTGAAGGGCAACCTGCGGCTGCATGGGGATACATACGCCCTGGACTCCATCGAGGGGACGGTAGCCAAGACCGATGTGAAAGGCGAACTGAGTGTGGTGAACGGGGCGTCAGCGCCTCGGATCGATGCCACGTTTGCGTCGCAGACGCTCGAGTTCACGGGCGCCTGGCTTGGGGATTCCTCCGGGTCCAAGATCATCCCCGAGTTTTCCGTGCCCGTGGAGGCGCTGCGGGCGATCGACCTGGATATCGACTATCGGGCGTCGCAGATCATCTCCGAGCACGGGGCGCTGACGGACCTGAAATTGAAGCTGAGCCTGGTTGCGGGGCGCTTGAACATCTCGGAGATTTCGGCGACGGATTCGAGCGGCGCGTCGTTGCATGGTCAGTTCGAACTCGATGCGAGCGGCGCCACACCGAACATGACCGCGCGGCTGGACGCCGATTCGTTCGACCTGGGGTTGTTGTTGAAAACCCTGGGCTGGTTCGATGGCATCCAGGAGCAAATCGACATCGATTTGAAGCTGGCCGCGAGCGGTCACGACCGGGCAAGTGTGTTGAGCGGCCTGACCGGGCGGTTGGTGATCGTCAGCGGTGGTGGGAGTATTGACAGCAAAAACTTCGACCTGTGGGCGGCGGATCTCGTCACCACGATGCTGTCGCCCAAGTGGCGCGGAGAAGACAACACCACCATCGAATGTGGTGTGGTGGGCCTGGAGGTCAAGCAGGGCGTTGCGACGGTCGAACATCTCCTGGTTGATACCGAGCGGATTACGATCGGCGGGAGTGGGAGTGTCAACCTCATCGAGGAGACCTTCGACCTGGTGCTCGCTCCCCAACCGAAAAAGGCCAGCCTCGTCTCGCTGGCACGGCCGGTCAGGATCGCAGGGCCCTGGTCCGCGCCGGATGTTGCGACCATCAAAGTGCCGACATTCAGACGCATGGCCAAAATGGGAACCCTTGCAGTCCTGAACCCGGTGTTTCTCGTGGCGTCATTCAGCCATACCGGCCAGATCGACAAGAACGCGTGCATCGAGGCGGTTAAAGCGGTGCAGGAAGCTTTCGAGTAAAACCGTCGCGCTGTGGCAGCTCGTAGCGGAGCCGGTCGTTGACGGCCTCGGTCTGTTCGTCCGGTTCGCTTTGCGTTCAGCGGACATAGTCTGTATGTTGCGCGCTCCCGCGCGTGGGGTGGCCTGTCTGACACGAGGCCGTACCCACACTTGGACCGATCCCGGATACCGCCCCATGGACGCCAAACACTTAAGAAACATCGCCATTGTCGCGCACGTCGACCATGGCAAGACCACGCTGGTTGATTGTCTGCTGAAGCAAACCGGGACGCTGGGTGATCGAGGCAACGCGGTCGAGCGAGTGCTCGACAGCAACGATCAGGAGCGCGAGCGCGGTATTACGATACTGTCGAAGTGCACCGCGGTGCGCTACCGGGATCATCGGATCAACATCGTCGACACCCCCGGCCACGCCGATTTCGGTGGTGAAGTAGAGCGCATCCTGTCAATGGTCGACTCGGTGCTGCTGCTGGTGGACGCGGTCGACGGACCGATGCCGCAGACCCGCTTCGTGACCAGCAAGGCCTTTGCCCAGGGCCTGAATCCCATCGTCGTGATCAACAAGATCGATCGGCCGGGCGCCCGCCCGCATCAGGTGGTGGACGAGGTGTTCGATCTGTTTGACGCGTTGGGTGCGACCGAGGAGCAACTCGATTTTCCGATCGTGTTCAGCTGCGCGACCGAAGGCACCTCGAGTCTCGACCCGGAAGCTGTGCAAGGCGATATGACCACCCTGCTCGACACGATCATCGCCAAGGTTCCCGCGCCTGACGTCGACGTCGATGGACCGTTCCAACTGCAGATCAGTGCGCTCGACTACTCGAGCTATGTCGGTGTCATCGGCATCGGTCGAATCAATCGAGGGCAGATAGCGACCAATACGCCAGTGGTGGTCATGGATCATGAGGGTAATCGACGCAATGCGCGCGTGCTCGCGCTATTGGGTCATCATGGCCTGGAGCGGATTGAACTCCCCGAGGCGGTTGCCGGCGACATCGTCTGCGTAACCGGGGTCGACGGAATCGGGATATCCGATACGTTGTGTTCCCCGGAAGCGCCCGAGGCCTTGCCCGCGCTGGCGATCGACGAGCCCACCGTGCGGATGAGTTTTTGCGTCAATACCTCGCCCTACGCGGGCGTCGATGGAAAGTATCTGACCAGCCGGCAGCTGCGCGAACGGCTGTTCAGGGAAGCCTCCTACAATGTAGCGTTGAGGGTGGAGGAAACCGTGGATCCGGACGTGTTCAACGTGTCCGGCCGGGGTGAGTTGCACCTTGCCGTGCTGATCGAAACGATGCGTCGGGAAGGGTACGAGATGGCCGTTTCGAGGCCGCAGGTCATTACCCGTGAGGAGGATGGCGTCACCCTCGAACCCTTCGAGGAGCTGACGATTGATATTGAAACAGGTCACCAGGGCAAGGTGATGGAGGCGCTGGGCGAACGCCGCGCAGAGCTTGTGAATATGGAGGTCGGGGGCGATGGCCGAAACCGGCTGAGCTATCGGATTGCGTCCCGGGCGCTGATGGGCTTTCGACCACAGTTTCTGTCCATGACCAACGGTACCGGCATCATGTCCTATGGACCGGCCGGGCACGCCAAGGCGGTGCCGGGTGGGCTGGGCGAACGCAGTAACGGCGTGTTGGTGTCGATGGTCGAAGGTAAGGCGGTGGGCTACGCATTGTTCAATCTGCAGAATCGCGGGCGTCTGTTCGTGGGTCCCAATGATCCCGTTTACGAGGGCATGGTCATCGGGATCAACAGCCGTGATTCGGACCTGGTAGTGAACCCGACGAAAGAGAAGAAGCTCACCAATGTCCGCGCTGCTGGAACCGATGAGAACATCCTGTTGAGCTCGCCGATTCGAATGAGCCTCGAGCAATCCCTCGAATTCATCAATCTCGACGAGCTGGTTGAGATCACACCGAAAGCGATTCGCATTCGTAAGCGCCAGTTGCGCGAGCACGAACGCCGCCGCACGGCGCGCGCCGGTTGAAGGCGCTGCTGCAGCGGGTTACCGAGGCGGCGGTAGCGGTTGCGGGCAAACAGTTAGCATCGATCGGCCCGGGACTGCTGGTTTTCGTCGGCGTGTCGCCTGCGGATGATGCGGAGGCTGCGCGTTGGCTGGCGGACAAGACGCTGCGCTTGAGAGTCTTTCCCGACGCGCACAAGCCGATGAATCGGGACGTAATGGGGGTGGGCGGCGAGATTCTCGTGATCTCGCAGTTCACGCTTACCGCGGACACCCGTCGTGGCCGTCGACCCAGCTTCACCGGTGTAGCGCCCCCCGAACAAGCGCAGCGGTTGTACCAGACGTACCTCGAATCGCTGAGAACAACCTACGATGCGGTGTCCGAGGGACAGTTTGGTGCGGACATGCAGGTCAGTCTAGTCAACGATGGCCCGGTGACGTTCCTGCTCGAAAGCCCGTTCGGGGACCGTTAAGCTGCTCGGAACAGGGAGTTGTCATGCGGAATTTCCTAGTCGCACTCATAGGTACCGCTGGCCTCCTGTTGTCTGCCTGCGGTGGTGGTGGTGGCGGCGGCGGGGTACCAAGCAGCAATGCCAACCTCGCCAGCCTGACCCTCAGCGCCGGTTCGTTGGTTCCGGGTTTCGCATCCGCAACGACCGTCTACACGGTGACGGTCCGCTTCAGCGTCGCCGACGAGACCACGGTGACACCGACGGCCGTTGATCCCGGCGCTACGATTCAAGTCGATGGCGTGGCGGTGGCCTCCGGATCGGCCAGCGCGCCAATCGTGCTGATCGTGGGGATCACCGACATCGAGATCGTGGTGAGGGCTGCGGATGGCACGGTGAAGACCTACCAGGTAGCAGTGACCCGCGATCCGGAAGCCAGCAACGCGGATCTGGACGCGCTTGCGCTCAACCTGACAACCCTGGATCAAGCCTTTCAGAGCATTCTGCTGAACTACACCGCCAGCACCGGATTTCTTGGAGCGTCGACCCGTGCGGATGCGGTGACTAGCGATGAGTTAGCCGTGATCGACATTGAAGGGTCCGTCGTGGAGTCGGGCGAACCCAGCGACCCTCTGCCGCTCAGCGCAGCGGCGGACACCCAGATCGAGGTTCGCGTCACCGCGGAGGACTTGATTACCCAGAAGAGTTACCAGGTGACCGTCAGCCGGGCTGCCGCCGTGGCGTTCGCCCAGCGGGTCTACGCCAAGGCCTCCAATACCGACCAGGACGATCTGTTCGGCTCTGCCGTGGCGCTGTCCGGCGATACTCTCGTGGTGGGCGCGCCCGGTGAGGCGAGCAACGCCACGGGAGTTGACGGCAATCAGAACGACGACAGTCTGCTCGACGCCGGGGCAGTCTACGTGTTCGTTCGGGACGGCGGTGGCGTGTGGACGCAGCAGGCCTATCTGAAGGCGTCGAATACCGATTCCGATGATCTGTTCGGCAGCATCGTGGCGATCTCCGGCGACACCGTCGCAATTGGTGCACCCGGGGAGGCGAGTCTGGACGGCGCTGATCAGGGTGACGATAGTGGCAGCGATGTGGGCGCCGTGTACATATTCGTCCGCAGCGGCACGGCCTGGACCCAGCAGGCCTACCTGAAAGCGTCCAATCTGGACACCGGTGATCTGTTCTCTGACGTGAGTCTGGACGACGACGTTCTGGTGGTGGGCGCACGCGGCGAGGGCAGCGGCGCGACCGGCATCGATAGCGATCAGATCGACGATTCGGCGCCTGGCGCGGGTGCGGCTTATGTGTTCGAACGGGACGCTGGCGGGGTCTGGTCGCAGACCACCTACCTCAAGGCGTCCAACGCTGAAGCCGGAGACGCGTTCGGGCGCGTTGCCTTGAGCGGCGCCAGCCTTGCCGTGGGAGCGGTCGGCGAAAACAGTGACAGTACCGGGATCGGTGGCAGTCAATCGGACAACAGTCAGGTCGACGCCGGCGCGACGTATCTGTTCGTGCGTGGCGCAGGCGGCAACTGGGCTCAGCAAGCGTACATCAAGGCATCGAACACCGACGCTGGAGACGGCTTCGGCCGCGTGGCGCTGGAAGGTGATCTGCTTGTGGTCGGCGCGCCTGGCGAGAACAGCAATGCAACGGGCATCGGCGGCGACGAGGACGATGACAGTTTTGCCGACGCGGGGGCCGTGTATCTGTTCGTGCGGGTGGGATCGACCTGGTCACAGGCGGCTTACGTGAAGGCCTCGAACGCTGATCCTGGGGATAGCTTTGGCACCGGGGTCTCGTTGTGGGAGTCAATTCTCGCGGTCGGTGCGCCCGGTGAGCAGAGCAACGCGACCGGGATCGGGGGGAACGAACTCGACGATTCGCTGACCGCAGCCGGCGCGGTCTATGTGTTCGAAAACACCCCGGGCGGCTTGACGCAGCAGTTGTACGTCAAAGCTTCGAATACGGCCGCCGATGACCTTTTCGGGTCGGCGCCGGTCGTGGATCGGGATCTGCTGGTCGTTGGCGCCTTGGGCGAAGGCAGCAATGCGACGGGGATTGGTGGGAGTGAGATCGACGACAGCACACCGCGCGCCGGTGCGTCGTACCTCTTTGATTGACAGCGACTAAGAGGCGTCGTCCGGCTCTTCATGACGCTCGGTGAAACGCGCGAGAATGACCCCCACCTCGAACAACAGCCAGGTCGGTAACGCCAGCAGAACCTGAGAGATGATATCGGGCGGGGTGAGCAACATCCCGACCACGAAGCATCCAACGACAATGTAGGGCCGCTTGCGCGCCAGACTGTCCGCGGTCGTCAACCCGGACCACACCAGCAGTAGCGTGGCGATGGGAATTTCGAACGCCAGCCCGAAGGCGAAGAACATCTTGATGACGAAGTCGAGGTAGCGATTGATGTCGGTCATCATCGTTACGCCCACCGGCGTCACGGACGCGAAGAACTGAAACATCAACGGAAACACCAGAACGTAGGCGAATACCATGCCGGCGTAGAACAGGATGATGCTCGAAGCCAGCATCGGCAGCGCAAAACGCTTCTCTCGCAGATACAGTCCCGGCGACACGAATGCCCACAGCTGATGCAGCAGGAACGGCATGCCGAGGAACACCGCGCTGAACATCGCGAGCTTGAAGGGCGTAAGGAACGGCGACGCGACATCCGTGGCGATCATGGTGCTGCCTTCCGGCAGATGCGCCATTAAGGGGGCCGCCACCAGCTCGTAGATGTCGTTGGCGAAGTAGTAGATGGGGAAGAACAGCAGCAGCACGGCCAGCGCGCCGCGGAGAATCCGTGCTCGCAACTCGATGAGGTGACTCAGGAAAGGCTGTTCGGTCGAATCGACCAGTTCGTCGTGTTCGCGTGGTTCGCTCGTATCGGTCATCGAGGTTCGGATGGATCAGCCGCGGACGTGTCGGGTTCGGGTCGACTCGGTTGGTGGGGTTCGGGTGGATCAGGGTTCGCTCGAGCGGCGGCATCACCGTGTTGCGGATCGATACGTTTGGCATCCTCGCCCGTCGCGCGCACCTCGTCTTCGATGCGTTTGATGTCCGCCAGCACCGCTTCGTTGTGCAGTTGCCGGCGGATCTCGTCCATGCCGATCTCGCGCTCGATCTCGGCCTTCACCGTGTTGAAGCTGCGCCGCAGTCGGCCCAGCCACAGGCCCATCGTTCGCAGCGCTTCGGGCAGGCGCTCGGGGCCCAGCACGAGCAGGGCAATGACGCTCACCAGAATCAGCTCCGGGAAACCGACATCAAACATTCGGGTCGGATTTGGTGCTCGTTGTCGGGGACTCGGAGGCCGTGCTGTGCGCATTGCCCTCGATCACCTTTTCGGGTGTGGTCGGCGCTTCCGTGTCCTCGTCCTTGATGGCCGTGCGGAAGCCCTTGATCGCGGAACCGAGATCGGAACCGATGTTCTTCAGCCGTTTCGGTCCAAACACGACCAGGATGATCGCGAGGATGATCAGCAGTTCCCAGATACCTAGTCCAAACATGTCGTTCTCCGTGCGTCGAACGAAGTCCTTGAGTCATGCCATTATAAGTCGTTCGTCAGGCGCTGTTTTGAGACTCAGCTCTGCTGTTTTTCTCTTCGATTCCGGAAACGCCGAAGCGCCGGGAGAGTTCGTCGAGCACCCAACGGGGTTGCTGGTTCAGATGTACCAGCATCACCAGGGTGTGAAACCAGAGGTCGGCCACTTCGTGAATAAGGGCGTCGTCGCGACCGCGATCGGTCGCGTCCTTGGCGGCCAGTACGGTCTCGGTGGCTTCCTCGCCTATTTTTTCGAGTATCCGATTGAGCCCACCCGCGTACAGGGAGGCGACGTAGGATGATTCTGGCGCGGCATCCCGGCGTTGCGTCAACACCTCGGTGAGTTTGTCGATGATGTCCATCTTAGGAACTGCGCTCAGCTTCTGGCGATCAGCAGCGAGCCTAACACGGCGGCGATCAGCCCCGCGGTCACGGGCAGCGGTTGATTGCTCTGCAGCGCGGCGACCACGGGCGAGAACAGCAGCGCACCGCCGCCGACGACCAGTGCGCCGCCCAGCCAGCGGCCACGTCGGGCGCGGCGCTGCTGGGATTCCATCAGGCCCGCGAGGCGGTCGGTCACCTGGCGTTGTTCGCGGGCGAGTCTGTCGAGCCGCTCGAGGCTCTTGTTGGCGTTGAGGATCAACTCCGGCAACCGGGGCAACTGCTCGAGCAGACCCGGTGCGCGCTCGCCGAATTGACGCAGCGCCGCCAGGGGGCCAACCCGCTGTTCCATCCAACGCTCCATGAACGGTTTGGCCGTGTGCCACAGGTCCAGTTCCGGATACAGCTGCCGGCCCAGCCCTTCGATATTCAGCAGGGTCTTCTGAAGCAGCACCAGTTGGGGCTGCACCTCCATGTTGAATTCGCGCGCGGTCTGAAACAGCGTGACCAGGAAGTGTCCGAAGGAGATGTCCTTCAACGGCTTTTCGAAGATCGGCTCGCAGACCTGACGTATGACGTTCTCGAATTCGGTGACGTCGGTCTCTTCCGGAATCCAGCCGGACTCCAGGTGCAGGGCCGCGACCTCCCGGTAGTCCTGGTTGAAAAACGCCAGCAGGTTGCGCGCCAGGTAGTTCTGGTCCTGTTCGGTCAGGCTGCCGATGATGGCGCAGTCGACGGCGATGTACTGGGGATTAAGCGGGTCATCGATGTTGACGAAAATGTTCCCTGGGTGCATGTCTGCGTGGAAGAAATTGTCCACGAACACCTGGGTGAAGAACGTCTCGACACCGCGTTCCGCCAGCAACTTCATATCGGTACCGCTGGCCTCGAGGAGCTCAATGTTGGCGATGGGTACGCCGTGAATGCGTTCCAGCACCAGCACGTTGCGGCGCGTGTGGTCCCAGTACACGCGCGGCACGTACAACAGCTCAGATTCGGCGAAGTTGCGGCGCAGTTTCGAGGTGTTCGCGCCTTCGCGAATGAGATTCAGCTCGTTCATGATGGTGTGTTCGTAGTCATCGACCACCGTCACGGGATGCAGTCGGCGACCGTCGGCCGAGATGCGCTCGACCAGTTGGGCCATGGAGCGCAGCAGCTTCAGATCTTCCTGGATCACCCGCTCGATATCAGGGCGCAGGACCTTCACGACGACCTCGGTGCCGTCCAGCAGTTCCGCCGCGTGCACCTGGGCCACGGACGCTGACGCCAGCGGCACCTCGTCGAAGGTCAGGAATACCTCGTCCAGGGTTGCCCCCAATGCGGTTTCGACGATCGTTACGGCCTGGGCGCCGGGAAACGGTGGCACGCGATCCTGCAGATTCGCCAGTTCGTCGGCGAAGTCGGAGGGCAGCAGATCGCGCCGGGTCGACAGCAGCTGACCAAACTTGATGAACACTGGGCCCAGGGATTCCAATGCCAGGCGCAGGCGCCGGGCCGGCGGAACCTTCGGACGCGGCAACCAACGGGTGGGTGAAAGCTTCCAGAGAATTCGCAGGAAACCTGGCAGCTGCTCGTCGGTCACGCCGCTGTGATCGAGGAGTTCGTCCAGCCGGTAGCGGG
Organism: Gammaproteobacteria bacterium; assembly: GCA_004357385.1. GTDB lineage: Bacteria > Pseudomonadota > Gammaproteobacteria > Pseudomonadales > Azotimanducaceae > SMWF01. Next base: position 39,099 of record SMWF01000051.1, read on the forward strand.
CGACGGTGCCGGTGATGCGTGACAGGCGGGTCAGTCGACTCACGGCTCGAGGTCCTGCGAATTTTCGAAGCGTTGCAGTCGCGCGCTCAGACGGTCGGTCGCCAACTGGACGGCGAGGACTTGTTCGCTGAACTGATCCAGCGATCCGGCGTCGACGAATTGTCTGTGGGCGGCCGAACGGACCGCGCGCGAACCCTCGTCGCCGAGGTCCTTGGCGAGGTGTCTCAGCGCCCGGCCACCCAGCTCCAGGAAACCGGCAATGTTGTCGGCGTTCTGTTCGCCGATGAGCTTCGCCAGTGGCTCGCCGAAGTCGGGTCTCACATTGCGCAGAATGTTCTGCAACTCCTCGACCAGGGTCTCGTCGCCGTCGATTCGTATATCGGTGCGCGTACTGCCGAACCCGGCGCTCAGGAGGCTGGCGGATGACCCGCTGATGATGGCATTGGGGTGCTCGATGGCGCGGGCCATGACCCGTACCTGCTCGCCGCAAAATTCGATGGTCACGGGTTCGCCGAGATCGGTCTCGATCTGAATCGTCTGACCTTCGAGCCGCGCGAGGCGCTGACGCGTCGCCGAATCCAGCGCCAGGGTCGTGTTGGCGAGTGCCTCGGCCCACTGGGAGAGCGCACTGAGCAAGGGGTTCATGGCGCCGTTGCACCGTCCTGGGGCCCGCCGGGTTCGCCGTAAGCCTTGCGGCCATGATGAATTGCCGCGACGCCGGTCAGCAGATTTTCGTAGCCGACGTCGATGAACCCGGCGTCTGACATCATCAGCTTCAGTGCCTTCTGGTCCGGATGAACCTTGATCGATTCGACGAGGTAACGATACGCATCGGCGTCGCCGGTAATCGCCCGTCCGATTCCCGGCCAGAACGATTGGAACACCGAGTAGGCCGCGTCGATCAGTGGGTTTTCCGGTTTAGAGAACTCGAGCACCAGCAGCCGGCCGCCCGGTGCAAGGACGCGGCACATCTCGCTCAGCGCGCGTTCTTTGTCCGTGAGATTGCGCAGGCCGAAACCGATGGTAATGCAGTTCACGCTTGCGTCACCGAACGGCAGGGCCTCGGCATCAGCGAGACAGCAGTCGACGTTGGTGATGCCTCGATCCAGCAATCGGTCCCGACCGACCTCAAGCATTGCGGCGTTGATGTCGGCGAGGATTACCCGGCCGTCCGGCTGGACCAGAGGCGCGTACAGGGCGGCAAAGTCGCCCGTACCACCAGCCAGGTCGACCACCGTATGGCCCGCGCGTACGCCGGACATCTCGATCGTCATGCGCTTCATCAGCCGATGCGATCCCAGCGACATGAGATCGTTCATCAGGTCGTAACGGTCAGCGACGGAGCGGAATATGCCCTCCACGCGGCGTGTTTTCTCGCCGGCTGAAACCCGTTCGTATCCGAACTGAACTGTACGTTCTTCGCTCATCAGACCCGCGATTCTACGCCTCTTTCAATACAACGCCGCTACATTGAGTCGGGTACGACGGGTGGCATACTGGCGTTATGAAAAAGGGCATAACGTTTGGTGCTTTCGACCTGTTTCACGCGGGCCACGTGGTGATGCTGCAGGAAGCCAAGACCGTCTGCGACCATCTGATCGTCTGCATTCAATCGGATCCGTCGCTGGATCGGTCGGACAAGAATGTGCCGGTGCAAAGCATCGTGGAACGGCAGATTCAGGTGGCGGCATGCAAGTACGTCGATGAAATTGTGGTCTACGATACCGAGCGCGACGTGCTCGAGATCCTGCGCTCGATTGATTGGGACGTTCGAATACTCGGTGACGAGTACCGCGACAAGGACTTCACCGGCCGGGAAGAAACCCTGGAGCGGTGCTACTTCAACACGCGACCCCATACGTTCTCGAGTTCGGAATTGCGCCTGCGGGTAGTGGAAAAGACCAGGGAACAGTCTGGGGATTAGGTTCCGCCAGCGCCCTGTCCCCTAGTAGAGTTATTTAGGAGACGGGACGCCAGGTGACCACTGGCCCACCGGGATCGCGGGCAGCCGGCTCGCGTTGGCGATCTTGAGTTCGGATAGATACTGCTGCCAGTAGTGGTCCTGGCGCTCTCCCAGATCGGCGAGCATCTCCCAGGTGTAGATGCCGGTATCGTGCCCGTCGTCGAACACAATTCGAACGGCGTAGTTGCCGACCAGCTCAATTTCACTGATGCCGATGTATTTCTTGCCGGTTTGCAGCTTGCGTTCGTCCGGTCCATGCCCGCGCACCTCCGCGGACGGTGAAAACACCCGCAGCAGCTCGTAGGCAAGGCGGTGGCTGTGGCCGCCTGCGTAGACCAGCTCCAACTCCCGGGACTGGTGGTGCGCTTTGATGTCGCTGGGCGGTTGGGTCATCAGAGGGTCACCGGTCCGGTCACAAAATGTAGCGTGACAGATCCTGATCGGCGGCCAGCTCACGTAGGTGGTCGTCGACGTAGGCGGCATCGATGAGCAGCGGTCCCGCACCCGCGGGGCGCTCGCTGGCATCGAAAGACACTTCTTCGAGGAGCCGTTCCATTACGGTGTGCAGGCGCCGCGCACCGATGTTTTCGGTCGACTCGTTAACCTGCCATGCGAGCTCGGCGATCCGTGTGATGGCTTCGTCGCTCAATTCCATGGTCAGCCCTTCGGTGGCGAGCAAGGCTTTGTACTGGACCGTGAGCGATGCATCCGGCTCGGTCAGAATCCGCTCGAAATCCTTGGCCGAAAGCGCCGCCAGCTCCACCCGTATGGGCAGGCGACCTTGCAGCTCCGGAATCAGGTCGGACGGCTTTGATAGGTGGAATGCCCCGGCGGCGATGAACAGGATGTGATCGGTCTTGATCATCCCGTATTTGGTGGAGATGGTGCAGCCTTCAATCAGCGGCAACAGATCGCGTTGCACGCCCTCGCGAGACACATCCGCACCGATCTGCTCGCCACGTCTGGTCACCTTGTCTAGCTCGTCGAGAAACACGATTCCGGTTTGCTCGACGGCGTCCAGCGCCTTGGCTTTGAGTTCGTCTTCGTTGATCAGTTTCATGGCTTCCTCTTCGCGGACCCGGCGCAGTGCGTCTTTCACACTCAGTCGGGCGCTGCTGGAGCGGCCATTGCTCAGGTTCGAGAACATGCTCTGCAGCTGGCTGGTCATTTCCTCCATGCCGGGAGGCGCCATGATCTCCACGCCGAGCTGCGTCTGGTTGAGCTCGATTTCGATCTCGCGTTCGTCGAGTTCGCCTTCTCTGAGTTTCTTGCGAAACACCTGTCGGGTGGCGCTGTTGCTGCGCTCGCCCTGTTCGACGCCAACCGTGCGGGGTTCCGGGAGCAGGGCGTCGAGAATGCGATCCTCCGCGGCGTCATCGGCGCGGGGGCGAACCTTCTCCAGTTCGCGTTCGCGCAACATCTTCACGGCGACATCGGCGAGATCGCGGACGATCGATTCCACGTCGCGGCCGACGTAGCCGACCTCGGTGAATTTGGTGGCTTCGACCTTGATGAACGGAGCCCCGGCCAGCTTTGCCAGGCGACGGGCGATCTCGGTTTTGCCGACTCCGGTCGGGCCGATCATCAGAATGTTCTTGGGCGTTACTTCGTCGCGCAGGGAATCGTCCAGTTGCATGCGCCGCCAGCGGTTGCGCAGCGCGATCGCCACGGCTCGCTTGGCCGCGTCCTGGCCGATGATGTGCTTGTCGAGCTCGTGCACGATCTCCCGGGGGGTCATGGTCATGATGGGTCGATGTCCAGGGCTTCGATGGTGAGGTTGTGATTGGTGTAGATGCAGATGTCGGCAGCGATCCCAAGCGCCTTGGGGACGATCTCCGCAGCCGCCAAGTCGCTGGTTTCCAGCATCGCGCGAGCGGCCGCCTGGGCATAGGGTCCGCCGGAGCCGATGGCGATCATTCCATGCTCTGGCTCGATGACGTCTCCGTTGCCGGAAACGATCAACGAAGTGTTCGCGTCGGCTAACGCCAGCAATGCTTCCAGGCGCCGCAGGAAGCGATCCGTACGCCATTCCTTGGCCAGTTCGACCGCCGCCCGGGTCAGGTTGCCTTGATACTTTTCCAACTGGGCTTCGAAGCGCTCGAACAGCGTGAAGGCATCTGCGGTCCCGCCGGCAAAACCCGCCAGTACCTGATCCTGGTGCAGGCGACGCACCTTGCGGGCGTTGCCCTTCATGATGGTATCACCCACCGATACCTGACCGTCGCCGCCGAGCACCACCTGGTTGCCGCGTCGAACGCACAGGATGGTTGTTCCTCGAAACTGCTGCACTGTGGGTCCTTGAATCCTGGGTCGAAGGGCGAAAAGCGAATAGTGGGGACGGCGGCGCTCGAATTCAACCTGCTGGAATCTAACCGGTCGGAGTCAGCCCGCGTGGGCCTTGCTTCAGCGGCGGGCGCTTCAACAGGAGGGGTTCGATGCTCTGCTCCCGTAGACGTGTCATTACGCGGCGCGTATCACGCTCCGAATCGAACGGACCGACCAGCACGCGATGCCAGGTTGCGCCGCGATCGAGGGTGACTGTCCGGGTGCTGGCGTCCAACCCCAGCAGCAGCAACGAAGCGCGCAACCGGTCGGCGTCGGCGGCCTGCTCGAATGAACCGGCCTGCACGAGGTACTCGACGCCTTCCGGGGCGTCGAGTGGCGTGATGCGGCGATAGGCTTCAGTGTCGGTGATGACCCGGTGCCGGGGCAACTCGTCGTAGAATTCGAACTGGGTTTCAGCGTGCGTGACCTGCTTGGCGGCGGACCCACCCGACTCGGGCTGTTTGACTGCCGACGCCTCCCACCATTCCGGGAGCAGCGTGCCGACGATGGTTGCGCCAATGCCCACCGCCATGCCGGTGAAAAAACTGGCGCCGTGAAACAGCGGGGACTTGGCGGCGTGACGCGACGTTCGACCTTTTCGTTTGGCGCTCTTCGTTGGGGTGTTTCTGCGGGCGGGTTCGCGCGCCATCGATAGGGTCCGGGGTCCTTGTGCGCGCATCATACCGCGAACCTGCGCTAGATCATGTCGTACGGATCCACGTCGATAGACCAGCGCACGCCGGTATAGCGTCGATCAGCGATGCTCGAAAGTGCGGTCGCGAGCCCCCGGTGCAGAGCGCCGCGATCGCCGATCAACACGCTTTGCAGGCGATGCCGATCGGCGCGTCGGGCCATCGGCGCGGGAACCGGTCCCCAGAGTTCGAGATCGGACCGGCCGCGCAGCGGCGCCATGAGTTCGCTCAGGCACTGGTGCGCGGCGTCGACGCTGGCGCCCTCCGCCCGAATCAGCGCCATGGCTCGAAACGGTGGCAGGGCAGCTTGTTCGCGGGCGGCCAGTTCCGTACGCGCAAAGCCGGGATAGCCTTTCTCCACCAGGGTGGTGAGCAGCGGATTGTCCGGATTATAGGTCTGTATCCAGACTTCGCCTGGACGCTCGGCGCGACCGGCGCGCCCGGCGACCTGGACGATCAGCTGGGCGGTGTGCTCCGGTGCCTTGAAGTCCGCGCTGAACAGACCCGCATCGGCGTTCACAACCGCGACCAGCGTGACTGCCGGGAAGTGGTGCCCCTTGGCCAACATCTGGGTGCCAACCAGCACCGCCGGAGCGCCGGTCTGAATGCGTTCCAGCTGCGCTTCGAGGCGTACCGCACTGCGACTCACGTCGCGATCGATGCGCAACACGTCAATGCCCGGCAGCAGTTCCCTAATGGCCGTCTCGCCCCGTTGCGTACCGGTTCCAACGGGCAGCAACTCCGCGCGCCCGCATGCGGGGCAGGTTTGCGGCAGTGGCGCTTGCCAGCCGCAATGGTGGCAGCGCAACCCGGGTGGGCGTTGGTGCAGCGTTGCGCGACTGTCGCAATGCGGGCACTCCGCGTTCCACCCGCACCCGGCACACAGGTAGGCAGGTGAGAAACCGCGGCGATTGATATACACCAGGACCTGGTTGCCGCGGCTGATCTGTTCGCGAATCGCGTGAATCAGTTCGTCGCTCAGGCCATCCCGAAGGCGCTGCCCGCGAAGGTCGATTACGCGGGTCTTCGGCACCTGCGCGATGCCGGCACGGCGCGTCAATGGCAGATGCCGGTAGCGGCCCAGCCCGGCGTTGCGCAAGCTCTCCAGAGACGGCGTTGCCGACCCCAGCACCAGCGGAATCGACAATTGCTGACAACGTTTCACGGCCAGATCCCGGGCCGAGTAGCGGAACCCATCCTGTTGTTTGAAGGAGCCGTCGTGCTCTTCGTCCACCGTCACCAGCGCAAGCTTCTGGAACGGGACGAATATCGCCGAGCGGGTACCGATCAGCACCCGGGTGCGGCCGGTTCTGCAAGCTTGCCAGACTTCGGCGCGGCGCCCCTCGCTGAGCCCCGAATGGTATGCTTCGACAGCCCCGAACCGCGCCACGAAACGCGCGAGTGTCTGCGGCGTGAGCCCGATCTCGGGGATCAGTACCAACGCCTGACCGCCGTCGCGCAGCGCCGCTTCGATGCAGCGCAGGTAAACCTCCGTCTTGCCGCTACCGGTGACCCCGTCGAGCAACACGCATTTGAACCGGACCAGGTCTTCGCAGATTTCGTCGCAGGCCCGTTGCTGCTCTGCGTTGAGGACGATGGTTGCTGGTTCGCCGGTCAGCACGCCGATTGGCGCACGCACCTGCTCGATGAACCCCTTGTCAAGGAGCGCGCGGAGTACCCGGCGCTCGAAGCCCGCGTCAGCGAGGGCTGCGGCGCTGGCGGTTCCGCCCCGGGATTGCAACAGCTCCAGCGCCGCCTGCTGGCGAGGCGCGCGGCGTTTCGCCGTGGTTGCAACCGTGTCGGTTACGCGCCAGTAAACGGGTTCGAACCGGGCCGGAGGTTCGCCGCGGCGAATCTGGCCCGGCAGCGCCGCGTCGAAAACCTCGCCAATCGGGTGATGGTAATAGCCCGCGGCCCACTGCAATAGTTCGAACAGCTCGTCAGGCAACAGCGGGCCGGCGTCCAGGACCTCCGTTAGCGGGCGCAGTTTGGCCATCTCTACCGGACCGTTGGGACCGTCCACGACGATGCCGATCAGTGTGCGCGGCCCGAACGGAACGCGAACTCGCGCGCCGATCGCCGGCATCGTGATGCCGGTGGGCACGCTGTAGTCGAACGTGCGGCGCAGGGGCACGGGCACGGCGACGCACACCACGGCCTGGTCAGCAGTCGGAGATCGGGATTCGGATTGCATGCCGAGTCGGATGTTACACAGTTGAATGTCAATGCCCACACGCTAGCGTTCGGGCGCCACGGTGCGTGAGCTTGCTTGCCAATTGGTGGGCGTTTGATAAACTGCGCGCCCTCGAAATCGAGGCGCCGCGTCGGCGTCGGCAAGACCGGTAGACAGATGAAGCCAGAAATACATCCTGAGTACCACGTGATCAAGGCGACCTGCAGCTGCGGGAATGTCATCGAGACGCGCTCGACGCTGGCGGAAGACATCCACCTCGATGTGTGTTCCAACTGCCATCCCTTCTACACCGGCAAGCAGAAGACCCTCGATGCCGGTGGACGCGTCGAACGCTTCCGACGGCGTTTCGGCAACCGCTCCGCCGCCGAGAGTCGCTGAGCAAACCCCGTCGCGGGCCGTCCTCCGGCCCATTCATATTCTGTTAATCTCGCTTGCGGGAAACTGCTCGTCGGCGACCTGCATCTGCGTACGCAGTTGCGTACGCGGATAGTGCAGTAAGTCGGCCGATTTCGTGGTCAAACGTTGATCAACCGAAGCAAAACGGAGTTGGACGAAGGCATGGCCCTAGCCATGAGGCACATCAGAAAGGTAATCCTGGCGCTGTCGGTGACGCTCGCGCCGCCGCTCCATGCGGCGGGCCCGGGCGAGAAGATGTACCTCGAGTTTCAGGAACAGGAACACATCTACCAGGATGAAGCCTGGTCCACGTACGTACAGAAAATCGGCGACCGGTTGGTCAAACAGAGCCCGGAGCCGTCCCGTGAGTACTACTTCTACGTGGTTGATGAACCGTCGGTGAACGCATTCGCGCTGCCGGATGCATACATATTCGTGCATCGCGGCCTGATCGGGTACCTGGAGACTGAAGACCAGCTGGCGGCAGTGCTGGGCCACGAGATCGCTCATGTCACGCGGCGCCACAACCGGCGTCTCACCACCCGTGATTGGGCTGGTAAGGCTGCAGGCATCATCGGCGCACTGATGACCGGACGCGGAGAACTGATGGACGTGGCCAATACCGTGAACTCGCCCTTGGTGATGGGTTACAAACGTGATCTGGAGCTGGAGGCGGACGAGCACGGCAGCGCCTACCTTGCGAAGGCAGGCTACAACCCGTTCGCCATGATCGAAGTTATTCAGATCCTCAAGGATCAGGACTCATTCGCCAATCAGGTGACCGGCCAGTCGCAGGGATATCACGGCCTGTTCGCGTCGCACCCGAAGAACGACAAGCGCCTGCATGATGCCGTGCAGCGCTCCGCCTACGCATTGCCTGAGGAGTTGAGCGACTACGAAGGTGACTTCTGGGAGATGCTCGATGGGCTGGTGTACGGCAACCAGGCGGCTGCCGGGATTGTGAAGGGCCGCGCCTATTACCACGGCAACCTGAGATTCGTGGTCGAGTTTCCCGAGGGCTGGGACGTAGGTGCCACCTCTAACCGGGTCACCGGCAGACACCCCGACGGGTCCAGAGCGGGCATCATCACGCTGGAACGCCAGAACGCGCCCAAGGAAGAGCAGACGCCGGAGCAGTACGTGGCCGATACCTTGAAGCGTGCCGACGACGTGGTTTCAGGGGAATCCTTCACGATCGGCGGCTTCGATGCCTACCTGGGCAGCCTGAACGTTGACGACGGCAAGTACACGGCACGCCTGATTGGCATCATTTACAAAGACGGCGGGGTGTACCTGTTCAAGGGCGATTCCCGCGAGGGTGAGGACCCGGAGCAATTCGCGAAGGAGGTTCGCGCGGTGATGGAAACGTTCCGTGCCATGACCGCGGCGGACCTGCGCACGGCCAACGATCAGCGCATCCGGGTGATCGACGCCCGCCCCGGCGACACCTATGCGAGTCTCGCCAAGAAGACCTCGATTCGCAGGTTCCCGGAAGAAAACCTGCGCCTTCTCAACGGCGATCACCCGGTGGGTGAGCCGCGTCCCGGAGACCGCATCAAGATCGTTCAGTAAAGCGCGTTTCCCACGCGCTAGCGCGAGCTTTCCGGCAGGCCAAAGCGCGTTTCCCACGCGCTAGCGCGAGCTTTCCGGCAGGCCAAAGCGCGTTTCCTACGCGCTCATCCGAAAGCGCGTTTCCTACGCGCTAATGCGCATCGAGGTTCGCTCGCTTTAGAAAATATCGATCGCGCGGACGCTGTCGGTGTCCGTCACGCCTTCGAGCCTGGGTTGGATGATTTCTTCCGGCGGCGAATGCTCGGCGAAGAAGTACTCGAAGATCGCGTCGGCCTGATCCGGCGCGGCGCGGCGTCCGGTTTTCGGGTCGATTTTCAGGGTCAGGACGCCAGCAGGTTGCTCGCGATCCGGCGCGAATTGACTGGGTAGCGTGCGAGACATCAGTTCGATCCACACCGGCAGTGGCAAATTCGACCCGAACTCCGTGTCGCCCACCGGGCGATTGTCGCTGAAACCGATCCACACGGTGGCCACCAGGCTCTTGTGGTAGCCGTTGAACCACGTGTCTGCTTCGTTCGTGGTGCCGGTCTTACCCGCGATGTCGAGACGTCCCAGAGCGCGTGCCGCGCGCACGCCAGTGCCCCGGCGGATGACGTCCCGCAACATCGAATGAATGATGAAGGCATTGCGTTCGTCGAGCACGCGCTCGGCGATCAGGGGTGCTAGTTCTGCTGCTGGTTGTTCGGCGGTGGTTTCTGCGTCAACGCCCGGATCGTCCATCCGGTTTGTTTCGCCCATCGGGTCGGAGGAGTCGCCGAGTTCGGCAAACAGGTCCTCCATTCGTGCGGGCTCGTCGAGCAAAGGGTCCGGTGGCTGCGCGGGCGAACGCGAGGCCTGGATCGCCTCCAACTCGCAGGGTTTGCACACCTGTGGATGGCGCGCGCGCAGGATGACTTCACCCTCGAGAGAGCGTACGTGGGTGATGATGTTGGGCTCGACGCGGTAGCCGCCGTTGGCGAACACCGCATAGGCGGTTGCCATCTGCAGCGGCGTGATGCCGATGGTGCCGCCGCCGATGGCCAGCTGAGTGTTTCGTGGAAACCCATCGGTCGGGAACCCGAAGCGCCCGACGTAGTCGATCACGTTGCCAGCGCCAACCTCCAGCAGTACCCGCATCGAGACCAGGTTGATGGATCGATACAGGGCTTCACGGAGCCGTGTGGGACCGTTGTATTTGCCGCCAAAGTTCCTTGGCCGATAGGTGTCTTCGAGGGCCTCATCCTCGAACACCAGCGGTGCATCGAGAAAGATGCTGGCGGGGGTCACACCGTGGTGCAGCGCCGCCGAATAGACGAAGGGTTTGAAACCGGAGCCGGGTTGACGGCGTGCCTGGGTGGCATGGTCGTACTGGTTGGCCGCAAAGTCGAAGCCCCCGACCAGTGCCCTGACCGCGCCGTTCTGCGGATCGATTGCGACCAATGCGCCCTGGATCTCGGGCAACTGGGCAAGCGCCCAACCTTCACTGATGAGTCGCACATAGACCACGTTCCCGGGAGCGACGACGTCGGGCACCGACAGGACCGCGGGTCCGCGGGTGTTGACGTCGACGAACTGCCGGGCCCAGACCACGTGTTCGATCGGCACCTCGATTTCTTCGCCGGAGGCACGCAGCGCCGTGAAAGCGTCCGGTAAGACGTCCAGCACCAGAGCCGGTTCAAGGCCTCCACTTTCTGGAAACTGCGCCAAGAATTGGGTCATTGAGGCGATCGCGTCGTCCCGGGAAAGGGCTTGGGTGCCGTCGCTCGGAGTTGCATCGCCATCGATCGGTGGCGCGGTCGTGGGGGTCTGCAGTGCGCTGGGCAGTTCGATGTGGGTCTGCCTGCCACGATAGCCGTGGCGCCGGTCGTAACGCAGTAGACCCTCGCGAAGCGCATGGGTCGCGACGCGTTGCATCGGCGCATCGATGGTGGTGAATGCCTCGTAGCCCGCGCTGTACACGCTGCGTCCATAGCTCGCAAGCAACTCCCGGCGCACCCACTCGGCCGCGTAGGGCGCCGTCAGTTGTAATTCGCGTCGATGCACCCGCGCGGTAATCGGTGCATCGATGCCTGACTGATAACCCTCCTGGGTGATGGAACCCTCGTTCAGCATGCGACCCAGCACCAGGTTGCGGCGTTTCAGCGCGCGCTCGGGGCCGTTGACGGGATTGCCGGCGCTGGGCGCCTGGGGGATGCCGGCCAGCATCGCGAGCTGCTCCAGCCGGAGTTCCACAAGGGGCTTTCCATAGTAGGTAACGGCCGCTGCCTGGACGCCGTAGGCGCGTTTGCCGAACGGAATCACATTCAGGTACAGCTCCAGGATCTCGTCCTTGGACAGCTCCCGCTCGATTTTCAGGGCCAGGAGCATCTCCTTGAACTTACGGATGAATGTCTGTTCGAGACTGAAGGAGATGTTGCGGGCCAGTTGCATGGTAATGGTGCTTGCGCCGGAGGTTATTTCCCGTTTCCAGAGCAATGCGAGGGTGTCGTTCAGTAGTGAGATGAAGTCGATACCCCGGTGGGAGTAGAAACGCTTATCTTCCGTGTCCAGGACGGCGCTGATGAACAGCGGAGGCACTTCGGCGAGTGTGATGGGAATCACCCGGCGTTCGCCGAATTCCGCCATCAGCGAACCGTCGGCCGTAAAGATGCGTAGCGGGGTCTCCAGATGGACGTGGCGATAGGTCTCAGCAGAGGGAATCTGGGGGTTCAAATAGAGATAGACGCCGGCAAGACTGAGCACTGCACCACATACAGCCGTCCAGACCAGCGCCATAATGATCGTGATTCTGCGACGAAAACGCAACGTCATGATTTCTAGCAGTTTGTTGTCGGGTCGCGTGATTGACGCGGAATTGAGGACTTTACAACGTTACGGACTTCGGGTCCTGGGAACAGTTTGCTCTTGCGTTCAGACTGTTATTTAATGCGAAATCGAAGAAACAGGACGTAAGTGCCCGCGTCTGATAGGAAATTTGATCGTGCTAGGCCTGTTTAAACACAAATCCAACGTCCTTCTTGGGCTCGATATCAGCTCAACTTCAGTCAAGCTTCTCGAGCTGTCCAGATCGGGCGATCGATACCGGGTGGAATCATATGGTGTCGAACCACTGCCGCCCAATGCGGTGGTGGAAAAGAACATCAGTGACGTCGAAGGCGTGGGAGAGGCGATAAAGCGCCTGATTTCACGTTCCAAGGCAGGTTCCAATCAGGTCGCGGTGGCGGTAGCCGGATCCGCGGTGATCACTAAGACCATCGAGATGGATGCGTCCTTGACTGACGCGGAGATGGAAAATCAGATCATCGTCGAGGCGGATCAATACATTCCGTACCCGCTCGATGAAGTTGCGATCGACTTCGAGGTGCAAGGGGTCTCCGAGCGCAACTCCGAGCAGGTCGAGGTCCTGTTGGCCGCCTGCCGGCGCGAGAACGTCGAATTGCGCGAAGCGGCACTCGACCTCAGCGGGGCCAAGGCTCGGATCGTGGATATCGAGGCGCACGCCATGAAACGCGCTTTCGAGCTGATCAAGCCGCAGCTCGGCAGCAACGCGGACGACCTGGTGGTTGCGATTCTCGATATCGGTGCCACCATGACTACGTTGTCGGTACTCGCCGACGATCGCTCGATTTACACACGCGAGCAGTTGTTTGGCGGCAAGCAACTGACCGAAGAAATCCAGCGTCGCTACAGCCTGTCCTTCGAAGAAGCAGGCCTTGCCAAGAAACAGGGCGGATTGCCGGACGACTACGAACAGGAATGCCTGCCGACGTTCAAGGAGGCGGTCCTCCAGCAGGTCACCCGATCGCTGCAGTTCTTCTTTTCGTCCAGTCAGTACGACGACGTCGACTACATCGTCCTTGCCGGCGGTACGGCGTCGATCGACGGCCTCTCGGAGATCATCGAGAACAAGCTGGGAACACCGACAATCATTGCCAATCCGTTCATCGACATGTCGCTCGCATCGAAGGTTGATGCCGATGCGCTGGCAAACGATGCGCCCGCGATGATGATTTCGTGCGGTCTGGCCATGAGGAGCTTCGACTGATGGCGAATATCAACCTACTACCGTGGCGCGAGTGGGAACGTGAGCGTAAGAAGAACGAATTTTTTGCGCGCCTCGGACTGGTGTTCGTGTTGGGCGCGGTCATGATCTTTGCCGGAGGCTGGCTCCTGGATGGTGCCACTGACGACCAACATGCCCGCAACGGGTTCATGCGCGACAAGATCGCGGTGCTCGATGGACAGATCGCCGAGATTAGTGAGCTGTCCGAGAAGCGTGAGCAGCTGCTAGCGCGGATGCGCGTGATTCAGGAGCTGCAGGGCAACCGGCCGGTCATCGTGCGCGTGTTCGACGAACTCGTACGCACGCTGGCCAAGGGTGTTTTTTACAACTCGGTGGTCATGAGCAGCAAAACTCTGACCCTGTCCGGCACGTCCGAGTCGAACAACCGGATATCGACGTTGATGCGCGGCCTCGACGAGTCGGGTTGGTTTTCCGGACCGAACCTCAAGGGCCTGCGAGAGAACCCGCAGGCCGGCGCCCAGGCGAGTGATTTTCAGTTGACGGTCCGCCAGACCAACCCGCAGACGGCGCAGACCGAGGAGGGTTGAGCATGGCGTTGCAAGACACACTCGACCAACTGAAGAATTTCGATGTCAGCGAGCTCGATGTCAACGACATCGGGATCTGGCCTGGGGCTGTCAAGGCCATCATTCTGGCGATTCTGTTCATTATCGTGTTGACCGGGGGTTACTTCTTCTACCTCACGGAGAAACAGGATCTGCTGACCGGGATCCAGGCTGAGGAAACGACCCTCAAAAGCGAATACGAAAGCAAAGCCTTTAAGGCTGCGAATCTGCAGCAGTACCGAGATCAACAGAAAGAAATGGAGGCGCGCTTCGGTACGTTGCTGCGCCAGTTGCCGAGCGATACGGAGGTGCCGGGATTGCTCGAAGACATCACTCTGGCCGCGTTGAACAATGGCCTGAAGATCGAGAGCATCGATCTGCAGCCGGAGCGACGCGCCGAGTTTTACGTCGAGTTGCCCATCACCGTCACGGTGAACGGCGACTTCCACGATCTCGGTTCTTTCGTCAGTGGCGTGGCTAACCTGTCGCGAATTGTGACGCTGCACGACTTCTCGATCGTTCCCGAGACGTCGCCTGGCGACTTGAAGATGTCGATTCTGGCGAAGACCTACCGCTACCTCGACGAGGGAGAGGAATGATGCGTCGTATCAGCGAAATCGTCGCCTGTGCGCTGCTTGCCCTGAGTGTTGCCGGGTGCGGATCCTCGAACAATTTCGGCGACCTCCAGGCATTCATGGACGAGGTCGAGTCACGGCCCAAGGGACGGATCGCGCCACTGCCTGAGTTTCGGTCCTACGAAGCGTTCGCCTACAGCGCTGCGAATCTACGCAGCCCTTTTGAGCCCCCGCAGGTGATCAAACCTGTGGCCCCGGGACTGGCTCGCTCGAACGTCAAACCAGACCCGAATCGCGTCAAACAGTTTCTCGAGCAGTTCAACGTCGCGCAACTGCAGATGGTCGGAACGCTCTCGCAACGCGCGAACGTCTACGGCCTGATTCAGGATGCCGACGGTGGGGTGCATCGGGTACATGCGGGCGACTACATGGGAACGGACCATGGCCGCATTCTGGGAATCAGCGAAAACCAGATCGAAATGATTGAGATTGTCGCCGACGGTGCCGGCGGTTGGATTGAGCGCACCCGCACGGTGAGCATTGGAGGCGGTGAGTCATGAAGGTGAGCAGAATGGATAGTCAGCGCGCACGACCGGTTGCGACCACCGGCGGGAGGACCAGCGGGAGGAGTCGGTACCGATGCCTCGGTACCCTCGTGATGGCACTCGCAGGCTGGTTGGTCTCCACATCCGCTGCGGCGATCACGATGGAGACGATCGAGTTCGCCTCGTTGCCAGGCGACAAGACTGAAATTCGCATGACGTTCGACGGAACGCCGCCGACGCCCAAGGGCTACACCATCGAATCACCGGCGAGAATTGCGCTGGATCTCGAGGGCGTGACGAGTGGTCTGGATTCGAAATATCACAGTCTCGGTGCTGGCAATGCCCGCGAGGTGACGGTGATCGAAGCGAAGGACCGGACGCGCGTAATCATCAACCTCACGGAACTGGTTGCCTATGAAACCTACGCTCGCGGCAACACCCTGTATGTGATCATTGGTGCCGACGGTAGCGAAGCCGGGATGCAGGAGTACGCGGGCGCACAGGTAAGCCAGGCAATCACGGGTCGTATCGACGGTTCGTCCGAGATCATCGACATCGACTTCCGGCGCGGAGAGTCGGGTGACGGTCGGGTAATCATCACACTGTCCGATCCGAAGGCGGCGGTAGACGTCAGCGGCGAATCCGGCCGGATCAAGGTCCGGATCAAGAATACTCAATTGCCTGCCAACTTGCGGCGGCGCCTGGATGTCACCGATTTCGCGACCCCGGTACAGATTGTCGATGCACTGCAGGAAGGTCCGGATGTGACCATCACCGTGACGGCCACAGGTAACTGGGATTATCTGTCCTATCAGGCTGACGAAACGCTCACCATCAACGTCAATCCGGTCAGTGAGGTGGAGCTGGAGCGTCGCGAGGACATATTCAAGTACACGGGTGAGAAGCTGTCGCTCAACTTCCAGGACATCGAGGTTCGCTCGGTGTTGCAGCTGATTGCGGACTTCACCGATCTCAACCTGGTGGCCAGCGACACCGTCGCCGGGCGGATCACGCTGCGCCTGAAGAACGTACCCTGGGACCAGGCGTTGGAATTGATCCTGCGCACCAAGGGGCTCGACCAGCGTCAGATCGGAAACGTGCTGCTGGTCGCACCAGCGGCAGAGATTGCGGCACGAGAGAAGCTGGAGCTCGAGAATCAGCGCCAGATCGCCGAACTCGCGCCCTTGCGTACCGAATTCATTCAGGTCCGCTACGCGAACGCAGCCGATCTATTCAATCTGTTTGACAGCTCAGGCGAGAGTGGCAACTCGGTACTTTCCGATCGAGGCAGCGTGATCGTCGATGAGCGAACGAATGCCATTATCCTGACCGATACGGCCGCCAAACTGGAAGAGTTCCGCCGGGTCATCGCGCAGCTCGACATCCCGGTGCGCCAGGTGCTGATCGAAGCACGTATCGTCAAGGCGAACGCCAACTATACGCGAGAGCTCGGTATCCGCTGGGGCGGCGGTGCGATTTACGATGCCGCCCCGGTTGCCTCGAGGGGCAAGGTGGGCGGCAGTCTGGATACCCTTGGTGAACTTCAGAACATCATCGTCGATGGGGCCGGAGCCATCACCAGCCCGGGCGACCTCGTCGTTGACCTTGGGGTGACCGGCCCGGGTGCGACCAGCTTTGGTATCGGATTCACCGGCCAGGACTATCTGCTCGACCTCGAATTGACCGCGCTGGAGACCGAGGGCCATGCGGAAGTGGTCGCCCGACCCAAGGTGATCACCTCGGACAAGCAGACCGCCAAGATCGAGTCGGGGACCGAGATTCCCTATCAGGAAGCCTCCAGCAGTGGTGCTACCTCGACCTCGTTCAAGGAAGCCATGCTGTCACTCGAAGTGACTCCGCAGATCACGCCGGACGATCGCATTATTATGGACCTGCAGGTGAATCAGGATACCGTCGGCCAGATATTCAACGGCGTGCCCAGCATCGACACCAACTCGATCAAGACTCGCGTCCTGGTGGATAATGGTCAGACGATTGTATTGGGCGGAATCTTCGCGACCGATCGCGCGGTCTCGACGACCAAGACGCCATTTCTGGGTGACCTACCCTTCATAGGGGTGCTGTTCCGCCGCACGTTCGAGCAGGACAACAAGCAGGAACTGCTGATCTTCATCACGCCCCGCATCATCAAGGACGCCCTGACCACCCGGTGATCTGTGCCCCGTAGTCGGAGATCTTGGTAGACGCGCGCGGCGGCTTTGATTAGGCCAATCGAGTGCGAGCGATTAGACTGAACGGCGCCCGAATTGGCGCCGTTTTTTATGCTCGGTTCGCGACGTAATATCTTTCTCGTTGGGCTCATGGCGGTGGGCAAAACTACGGTCGGGCGTTGTCTCGCGGCCGAACTTGGTATGCGGTTTCTGGATACGGATCAGGTGATCGAGGAGCGCGCGGGTGCCGACATTTCCTGGATTTTCGATGTCGAGGGTGAACTGGGGTTCCGGGATCGCGAGGAACATGTCGTCGAAGATCTGACGCAGCTTAGCGGCATCGTGCTCGCCACCGGCGGGGGCGTGGTGTTGCGGCCCGAAAACCGCCGCAACCTTGCATCCAGAGGCATTGTGATCTATCTCGACACCTCGATCGACCGGCTGGTTCAGCGCACTCGACATGACAAGCGACGTCCGCTGCTGCGCGGTGGCAATCGTGAGGCGTTGGAGCGGCTGGCGCGGGAACGGGCGCCGCTGTACGAGGACGTCGCCGACTACCGTTTCAACGCGGATCGACGTAGCGCGAAGGCGCTGGCGCGCGAGATATCGGCGGTGTTGCAGAAGGATGAAATCGTTAATGGCTGAGCGGTTGGACGTGGATCTCGGGGATCGGGCCTACCCGATCTTCGTGGGCGAGGATCTGCTAACCGATACCACACGGTTTGCGCCGTACATCGATGGTCAACAGGTCTTTGTCGTGACCAGCGAGATCGTTGCGCCACTGTATCTCGACGCGCTACGCGACACGCTCAGCGGATTCGACCTGGACGTTTGCATCATCTCCGATGGTGAGCGCAATAAGACGTTGGCCACGTACCTGAAGGTGATCGACGAACTGATGACCCGCCGCCACAACCGCACCACCACTCTGGTCGCGCTGGGTGGCGGTGTGGTGGGCGACATTACCGGATTCGTGGCGGCGACATACCAGCGCGGCGTAGCGTTCCTGCAGGTTCCCACCACACTGCTCGCCCAGGTCGATTCCTCCGTCGGCGGCAAGACCGGGGTCAACCATCCCGGTGGTAAGAACATGATCGGCGCGTTCCATCAACCGCGATGTGTGGTTGCGGACACCTCGGTGCTGGGGTCCCTGCCGCGACGCGAATACCTGGCAGGGATTGCAGAGATCATCAAGTATGGCGTGATTCGCGATGCGGAATTCTTCGCCTGGCTAGAGGCCAACCTCGCGGTGCTGCTGGATCAGCAACCGGCCGCGTTGGTGTACGCCATCGGCAGATCCTGTGCGATCAAAGCGGAGATCGTGCAGGCCGACGAACGTGAAGCGGGCGAGCGCGCGGTGTTGAATTTCGGCCATTCCTTCGGCCACGCGTTAGAGACGTTGACCCGATACGAGACGTACCTGCACGGCGAGGCGGTAGCGATCGGGATGGTGATGGCCGCCGACCTGTCGGTGCGCGCCGGTTGGATGAGCCGCGTCGACGCGCGTCGGATTCGTGATCTCATCGAGGCTGCCGGCCTGCCGGTTCGAGTGGCGGGCGACATCGCCACCGAGCAGATGCTCCAGACGATGGGCATGGATAAGAAGGTTGTCGATGGCAAGCTGCGTCTCGTCTTGAGTCGCGCGATCGGCTGCGCGGAAGTCACCGACGAGGTGGCTGAATCGATGCTGCGCGCAACGCTTGGCAGCGGGGACAGCCTGTGTGGGTAGCGAGTCATGAGTGAAGAGCGCTCCTTCACAGAGGCATTGGGCTTGACTCACGACCCCTTCAGCACACCCTCTGATTCCTTTTTCGCAGCTGGAGACCGCACCCGTCAGTTGGACGAGCTGCGCCAGTTCAGCCGTGGCAGACGTCGTGTGCTGGCGGTCACCGGGGGTTGGGGGGTAGGCAAGTCGGTCATGTTCCGGGCGCTTTCGAGCCGCCTCGATCCGGGTGTAAAAGCGGCGCGGATCAATGCCAGTCTCGTCAACGACGTCGTGGGCGTGTTGGCCAACGTGATTCAAGGTTTCGGCCTGGGCGCGCCGGAGCGCAAAAAGGTCGATGCGCAGGTTGACGTTATCGTCGAACACGCCCGGGCTCAGGGCGAGGTCAACCGTTACTGCCTGGTCATGGTGGACGATGCTCATGCGCTGGAGCTACGCGCCCTGGAAACCTTACTGGCGATGGTGGATACGACACCAAAGCGCGGTTTGCGGGTCGTGTTCTTTGCCGAAACCCGCTTTGTGCAGTCGCTGGAGAAGGCCATTCGACGTTCGGCCCCGAACCTTTCCTGGCATGAGATACGCCTGGGGCCGTTGAGCCGCGACGAGGTCCGCCGCTATCTTCGCTTCAGACTCGAAGAGGCAGGCTGGGATGATCAGCTGCCCTTCACTGCGTTGCAGATCCAGGAGCTGACCATCGATTCCCGCGGCCACCCGGGCGAGATTGATCAGCGGGCATCCCGACTATTGAGCGGAGCGGGCGACCGGGCTTCGACCGGGCTGTTTCCGCCCATGCATCGAGCCGTGCTGATGTTGGTAGGGGTTGTCCTCGGCACGATCTGGCTCGTCTGGCAGTTCGGTGAACTTACCCGTGCACCGGCGAATCAACTGGTGCTGGCGAGCGTCGATCGCGCGGGAGTGGAGGAGCCACGGGTTGAGGCAGAGCTGGCACGGGTCGATGACTCGGCGCCAGAACCGCTGTCCGATCCCACACTCGAACCCGAACCGGCACTCGGATCTGAACTGGCACTCGGATTTGAACCAGAGATCGAGCCTTTACCGGAAGCTCTGCTGGAGCCCGAACTCGATCCGCTGCCCGAGCCGGAATCGGAACCGCTGCTCGAACCGGAACCGGAACCGCAACCGGAACCGGTGCCCGAGCCCGAATCGCTGCCTGAACCCGAAACGTTACCGCGCCCCGAGGCGCCGTCCAACTCGGATCCGCGAAGTCGGTTCGACGAGCGCGAGCCAACCGGGCCGGAACTGCGTCCCGGGGCCAAGGGTTCCGGTTGGTTGATGCGCCAGTCGCCGGAACGGTACACCTTGCAGTTGTTCGGCACATCGAGCCTGGACCGGATGGTTGCGTACGTGAACCGGCAGCAGGACATCAGCGAGTTCGCGCTGTTGACCATTGAACGTGACGGCGAACCCTGGTACGTCGTGACCTACGGATTGTTCAGCACCCCGGGTGCGGCACGAACGGCGGCGGAGAATCTTCCGAGTTCGGTGGGTCGTGTCGATCCCTGGGTACGTAAGGTCGAGTCGGTTCAGGCGCACATTCAACAGCGTCGCTAGTGGTGTTGCGTCCCTGAGTGGTGGACGGTCCTGGCGCACCCTGATGGGTTCAGGGCAACAGGCTCTGGCCGGTAAGGTAGCGATCGATCTCGCGGGCAGCCTCGCGCCCTTCGTTGATCGCCCTGACCACCAGCGATTGGCCGCGCCTGCAGTCGCCGGCGGCAAACAGCTTCGGGACGTTGGTCGCGTAACGGCCATACTCGGCCCGGTAGTTGGAGCGCGCGTCGTAGTCGACATCCAGGACATCGGATAGGTAGTGCTCGGGGCCGAGAAACCCCATGGCCAGCAGAATCAGATCCGCTTCCCAGTTCTGCTGCGTGTCCGGGACCTCTTCGATTCCGTTATCGGTCCAACGGACCTGGATGGTCGTAATGCCTTGCAGCCGACCGTCTTTGCCGAAGAATTCTTTGCCGGAGATGCAATATACGCGCGGATCTTCGCCGAACCGATTCGCCGACTCTTCGTGGGCGTATTCGATCCGGAAGATCGCCGGCCAGGAGGGCCAAGGATTGTCGGCCGCACGATCCGCCGGCGGACGATCCAGAATCTCGAAATTGACCAGCGACTTGCAGCCGTGACGCAGCGCGGTGCCGATGCAATCAGCCCCTGTGTCGCCGCCACCGATCACGATCACGTGCTTGTTTTTGGCCGAGATGTAGTTGCCGTCCTCGAGCGCGGAGTCGAGGTAACTGCGAGTGTTCGCGGTCAGGAATTCCATGGCGAAGTGCACGCCAGCCAGTTCCCTGCCCGGGATGGGCAGATCACGTGGGTGGGTGGCCCCGGTGGTCAGCAGCAATGCATCGTTGTCGCGCAGCAGGTCGCGACTGTTGCGTGTCGCCCCGCTACCGTCACCGACGTCGGCACCGGTCTCGAAACGTATGCCTTCCTCGCGCAGCAGATTGACGCGGCGCTCGACGATGTCCTTATCGAGCTTCATGTTCGGAATGCCGTAGGTCAGCAGTCCGCCGATCCTGTCCTCACGCTCCAGTACTGTCACGCTGTGCCCGGCCCTATTCAGCTGTGCGGCGGCGGCGAGGCCGGCGGGGCCGCTGCCGACGATGGAGATCGACTTACCGGTGCGATGCGCGGGTAGCTCCGGCACGATCCAGCCCTCGGCGAAGCCTCGATCCACGATTGCCATCTCGATGTTCTTGATGGTCACCGCGGGGTCGGTGATCCCGAGCACGCAGGCACCTTCGCAGGGCGCCGGGCAGACGCGGCCGGTGAACTCCGGGAAATTGTTGGTCTTGTGCAGGCGATCGAGCGCCTCGCGCCACTGGTTCTGGTAGACGAGATCGTTCCATTCCGGAATGATGTTGTGAATCGGGCAACCCTCTTCGGACTGACAGAACGGTACGCCACAGTCCATGCATCGGGCGCCCTGGGTGGCGAGTCGCTCGACGTCGTGGGTGGTGTAAATCTCCAGAAAATCGAGCATACGCTCGCCGGCGTCGCGGTACGGCGCCGCTTCGCGCTCGAACTCCTTGAAGCCCGTGACCTTGCCCATCAGACGACCTTCAGCTTGACCGATTGGCGCTTGGGGCGATCCTCCGCTGCGCGCTCGGCGAGCACCCGCTTGTAGTCCACGGGCATGACTTTCACGAACTCAGCGAGGCTCTGCTCCCAGGTGTCGAGAATGCCCTGCGCCACGCTCGACCCGGTGAACTGGAGATGTTTCTCGATCAGGTCCTTCAGCTCGGCCGCATCCGCGTCCGAGGCCACCGGGTCCAAATCGACCATCTCCAGGTTGCAGCGCGCGGGAAATTCCGACTTCGGATCCCAGATGTAGGCGACCCCACCACTCATGCCGGCGCCGAAGTTGCGTCCGGTTTCGCCAAGCACCACGACCCGGCCGCCCGTCATGTACTCGCAGCCATGATCGCCCACGCCTTCCACCACGGCGTTCGCACCGCTGTTGCGTACGCAGAAACGTTCGGCGGACATCCCACGGAAGAAGCACTCACCAGAGGTTGCCCCGTACAACACGACGTTGCCGATCAGAATGTTGTGTTCGGCCACGAACGTGCTCTTTGCCGGCGGATAGATGATCAGACGCCCACCGGACAGGCCCTTGCCCACATAGTCGTTGGCATCGCCTTCTACCTCGAGCGTCACGCCGCGAGCCAGCCAACAGCCGAAACTCTGTCCGGCACTGCCGAAGAACTTGAAGTGGATGGTGTCGTCGGGGAGCATCTCCGGTCCGACCCGGCGAATGATGGCGTTGGACAACATGGCGCCAACGACACGGTTGGTGTTGACGATCGGCATACGCTCACTGACACGCTTGCCTTCGGCCAGCGCCGGTTCGGCCAGTTCGATCAGCTCGTTGTCCAGGGCGTTTTCCAGCTCGTGATCCTGTTTGTGCTGCGCATAACTGCCGAGAAAATCCTCCGGCTCTTCCGCAGGTGAAAGAATCAGGGACAGGTCCAGCCCCCGGGCTTTCCAATGATCCACGGCGGCGTCTACCTCCAGGACATCGACTCGGCCGATCATGTCGCTGACGGTCTTGAAGCCGAGCTCTGCCATGATCTGGCGCAGCTCCGTTGCGACCATGAACAGGAAGTTGATCACGTGTTCCGGCTGACCCGTGAATTTCTCGCGCAGTTCCGGATCCTGGGTCGCGATCCCGACCGGACAGGTGTTCAGATGGCACTTGCGCATCATGATGCAACCCAGCGCGATCAACGGCGCCGTGGCGAAGCCGAATTCCTCGGCGCCCAGCAGCGCTGCGATTGCCACGTCGCGACCGGTCTTGAGTTGGCCGTCGGTTTGCAGCACCACCCGTGAGCGCAGATTGTTCATCACCAGGGTCTGGTGCGTTTCCGCCACACCCAGCTCCCAGGGCACGCCTGCGTGCTTGATCGACGTCAGCGGCGACGCGCCGGTACCGCCGGTGTCACCGCAGATCACCAGATGGTCCGCGCGGGCTTTGGTGACTCCGGTCGCCACCGTTCCGACGCCCATTTCCGCGCCCAGCTTGACGCTGATCCGTGCCTGGGGGTTGGCGTTCTTCAGATCGTGGATCAACTGGGCGATATCCTCGATCGAGTAAATGTCGTGATGCGGCGGAGGGCTGATCAGGCCCACGCCGGGCGTCGAATGGCGGATGCCGGCGATGAAGTCGTCGACTTTGCTCCCGGGCAGCTCGCCGCCTTCGCCAGGCTTGGCACCCTGGACGATCTTGATCTGCAACTCGTCGGCATTGGTCAGGAAATTGATGGTGACGCCGAATCGACCGCTGGCCACCTGCTTGATCGCGGAGCGTTTGGAATCACCATTGGCGAGCGTGATGAAGCGGTTCGGGTCTTCACCGCCCTCACCGGTGTTGGATTTGCCGCCGATGCGGTTCATGGCGATGGCAAGCGTTTCGTGCGCTTCGGCCGAAATGGAACCGAAGCTCATGGCTCCGGTGACGAAGCGTTTGACGATTTCCTGCTCCGGCTCGACCTGGTCCAGCGGGATCGGGCCGCCGTTGGCGCCCGCTTTGAAGGCCAGCAGGCCACGCAGATTGCAGTTTCGCGTGTTGTCTTCGTTGGCATGACGGGAGAAGCGCCAATAGGCGTCTGCGTCGTTGCCGCGCGCCGCGCTCTGAAGGTCCGCGATGGCCTCGGGATCCCACATGTGGGCGTCGCCTTCCCGACGCCAGTGGAAATCGCCCGGGTTCGGCAGAACGGGCAAGCGGACGATCTCGCGGCCAGGATAGCCAATGTCGTGACGCCGCTCGTGCTCCTCCGCCAGCACCTCGAAGCCGATGCCCTGAACGCGACTCGCGGTGCCATTGAAGCAGCGCAGCACCACTTCGTCAGCCAGCCCCACGGCCTCGAAGATCTGCGCGCCCTTGTAGGATTGCAGGGTCGAGATGCCCATCTTCGCCATCACCTTGAGCATGCCTTTGGCGACTGCCTTTTGGTAGGCGTCCACGACATCTGCGTCGTTGCCGATGTGCTTGGCCTCGTCGAGGAAGCCATCGCGTCGAGCCTGCCAGAGCGCCTCGAAGGCAAGGTAGGGGTTGATCGCGTCTGCGCCGTAGCCGACCAGCAGGCTATGGTGGTGCACTTCGCGGGCTTCACCGGTTTCCAGGATCAGGCCGATCCGGGTCCGGGCTTCGGTTCGCACCAGGTGATGGTGTACCGCGCCCACCGCAAGCAGGGCGGACAGCGCGATTCGATCCTCGCCCATCTCGCGGTCGGTGAGCACGATAAGACTCATGCCATCGTCAATCGCACGGGTGGCCTCGGAACAGATCCGATCCAGCGCCGCGACCAGCCCGGATTGACCGGACCCCTTCGGGTAGCAGAAATCGATGGTTCGCGCGTGCCAGCCGCGATGGTCGATGTGCTTCAGCGATGCCAGTTCCTGGTTGGTGAGGATCGGGTGCGCAATGCGCAACCGGTGCGCGTGCCGTTCCGTCGTCGCGAGCAGGTTCGATTCCGGCCCGATGTAGCACTCCAGCGCCATGATCACTTCTTCGCGTATCGAGTCGATTGCCGGGTTCGTCACCTGGGCGAACAGCTGCTTGAAATAGTCGTACAGCATGCGCGGCTTGTCGGACATGACCGCCAGCGCGGCATCATTACCCATGGAGCCCAGTGGGTCGCGTAACTCCATCACCATCGGCAACAACATGAATTGCAGCGATTCCTGGGTATAACCGAACGCCTGCATGCGCGGCATCAGCGTGTCGGGATAGAAGCCGTGGGGTTCGAGGTTGGGCGCCAGGTCGCCGAGTTCGAGGCGTTGCTCATCGAGCCACTGCTGATACGGATGCGCGCGCGCCCACTCCGCCTTGATCTCCTCGTCGGGAATCATCCGCCCGGCCTTGAAGTCGATCAGGAATATCTTGCCCGGCTGCAAACGACCTTTCTTCACGACCTGATCGGGATCGACCGGCAGCACACCTACCTCGGACGCCATGATGCACATGTCGTCACTGGTGATGTAGTAGCGGCTCGGCCGCAGACCGTTGCGATCCAGCACCGCGCCGATGTAGTTGCCGTCCGTGAACACGATGGAGGCGGGGCCGTCCCAGGGCTCCATCAGGCACGAATGGTACTCATAGAACGCGCGCTTTTCAGGATCCATGCTGGCGTGCTGTTGCCACGCCTCGGGAATCATCATCAGCACCGCTTCCTGCAGCGTCCGCCCGGTCATCAGCAGGAACTCGAGTACGTTGTCGAAGGTCCCCGAGTCTGAACAATCCTCCTCGATGATGGGGAACAGCCGCGCAAGATCTTCGCCGAACAGTGGCGAGGAGGCCTGGCTCTGGCGCGAGTTCATGGCGTTCTTGTTGCCCAGCAGCGTGTTGATCTCGCCGTTGTGGCACATGAATCGATTCGGTTGGGCCCGGTCCCAGGATGGAAAAGTGTTGGTCGAGAACCGCGAGTGAATCATCGCCAGATGGGTTTCGTAGTCGAGGTCGTCGAGATCCCGGTAGAACGGGAACACTTGCTGGGGCGTGAGCATGCCCTTGTAGACGATCACTGTGGACGACAGGCTGCAGACGTAGAACAGCTTGCGCTCAGCCAGGGTTTCATCGCCGCGCAACAGATGCGTTGCGTGCTTGCGGATCAGGTAGAGCTTGCGCTCGAATGCGTCGTGGGCGATGCCTTCGGCGGCGCCCACGAACAGCTGCTCGATATGCGGCATGGCGCGGCGCGCGGCCTTGCCGATGTCGGCGCCGTCCGGGTCGATGGGCACCTTGCGCCAGCGGATCAGGTGCTGCCCCTCGGCGGCGATGCGCTCCTCGATGATCTTTTTGCAATGCGCCCGCTCTTTCAGCGCGCGGGGCAGGAACACGTTGCCGACCCCATACCGACCGGGCTCCGGCAGGTCGAATTCCATGTGGCGTGCAATCTTGGCAAACAGCTTGTGGGGTAGGCCGGTCAGGATGCCGGCCCCGTCGCCCGTGTTCTTTTCATAGCCGACACCACCGCGGTGCATCATGCAGCAGTTGATGTGCTCGGCCGCGCGAACGATCTGGTTGCGCGCGTTACCCTTGATGTCGCAGACAAACCCAACCCCGCAGCTTTCGTGCTCGAACGCGGGATCGTACAAGCCACGCTTACCCGGCAGCCCAAGCGTCAGCTCGGTGCTGAGAGCGTTACGGTGAGCCTTGCGGCGAGCCTTACGGCCAGCCTCAGGCGCCTGCGCATCGGGTCGCGTGCTCGTCATGGGCGTACTCCGTTCGTGTTTCGTTGCCGCATCCGCTAATGCGTGAGCGGGCGCGGGCTCAGTGGCCCCTGGCGTCCTCGTCATGGTCAAACGGGATGCCTTGCCCAACCGCGAGGAGGTGTACTGCGCGTTCGCGACAGTACTACTGGAGGCTTGGCTTGCGTTGGCGCAGGTATAGGCACCTCACAAGCGGCCCGAGAATTTAGCATCCGTCGCCCCAAAGTCAAGGAACCGCACGGGCTCCACCTCCTGCTTCCGGCCGGACTGGGGTTCGTCGTGGCGCGCATAACGCCTTGTTTTTGTTGGAGATCGGCGAACCCGTCCTGCCCACGAACATCTCAGAAATGGCCTGGGGAATCAAGCGGGGCTTGCCGAGCTCAGGGCGCGGCACGGTACCAGTAGTGGTACAGGTCAGTGAACCCGAGGGCCTGATACATGGCGCGCGCCGGGGCGTTGTTCTCCTCGACCTGCAGATAGGCATGGGTCGCGCCGGCCTGCGCGCCAGCGCCGAGCAGGCTGGAGACCAGAGCCCCGGCATGGCCAAGCCGGCGCCGCTGCGGGTGTGTGACGACGTCGAACAGACCGGTCAGTTCGCGTTCGACAACGGCCAGACCGCAGGCAACGGGTTGATGGTCTGCATACTGGACCCCGTAGATACAGAGGCTGCGTATGCCTTTGAGCAGCGCGGAGTGCAGCGCCTGGGTGGGTCGAGGCATTTCCGCCAGATCGGAGTACACGTTCAGCCACTCACGCAGCGGCACCTCCATGAACCTCGGGTCGGGTTGGGGAGGGTTCGCGATAATCCGGTGCAGGACCCGCGTCGGGTCGATGCGTTGGTAGCCCCGGGCGTCGAGTTGTGCGTCCAGCTCGCTGAAATCATCCACGGTGGTCAGGCGGAAGATCGTTTTCAGCTGTTGCTGTTCATACAATCGTTCGCAGTAGCGGATCTTGTCCAGCGGTTCCTGCAGGGCCGGGTAGAGCGGTATGACGGAGTTGGCCCGCTTGGTGAAGCCCCCGGAAAAGCGCACTACCCAGCCGTCCAGCAACATCTGTTGCAGCGCCGGCCAGGCGTTCAGCGAAGCCTCCTCGACGCGCCGTCTGAGGGGTGTGGGTGGGTGCTCCCCGGTCATCCGGCGATCGTACTACAGGTGCCGGAGGAAGGACTCCGGGCTGTTCAGGAAGGCTTTGGTCACCGCCACGTGCTCGACCTCGTCCCAGGCGATTGCTTGCGGCGGCGCCTGATCGAAGTCGAGGATCGTGGCGCCAGGCAGAGCCATCAGAATTGGCGAGTGCGTGGCGACGATGAACTGGCTGCCGTCTTCGACCTTGTCCATGATCAGTGCCAGTAGCGCCACCTGATTGATCGGGGACAGCGGCGTTTCGGGTTCGTCCATCAGGTACAGGCCGGGTGCCGTGAGGCGCTGGCGGAACAGTTCGAGAAACAGCTCCCCGTGGGGACGGGCGAACGGGTCATCACCATAGCGCGCCGCGATCGCTTCGTGCTGGGCCCGCGCCATGCCGGTGGCACGGCGATGCCCTTCGCCCGTCAGCGTTTGGTCGTAGTGCGCTTCCAGCTCACGATGCTCGTCTGCCATACGGCGGAGGCTCTGCACGAATCCCAGG
>SMWF01000052.1 GCA_004357385.1 Gammaproteobacteria bacterium
ACGTTGAGCCAGGGGATGAACCTGCTGAACCGCAGCATGGGACTTGGCGACGCCTACCCCTTCGCGCTCTCCGCGACGGCGCAGCTAAAATTGGGGTTCATCCACCGGCTGGTAGCGGCACAACCGCCTCTGGGCCACTAGGCCGCGATCACGCTCAGACACATCACGGTTCCCAATCGAACCGTGGCAGGGCATGGATGCCCCCACGCAGCGTGTCCGACCAGCTCCGATGCACCTCCGCGTACAGCGGTGAATCGACCTCGTAACTCAACCGGTGCGCCAGCTCGAACGACCCTGCTGGATAAATGGAGAGTTCCACGGGTGGGCCCACCGCAACGTTGCTGCGCATCGTCGAGTCGAGCGATAGCAGTGCGCACCGAGCGGCATCTTCCAGGGAGGTGTCGGTGTCAATGATGCGGTCGAGTATGGGCTTGCCGTACTTGTTTTCACCAATCTGAAGAAACGGGGTAGCGTCCGGCACCTCAATGATATTGCCCTCCGGGTAAATCAGATACAACTGAGGGTCCTGACCGCGGATCTGGCCCCCAATGATGAAGCGCGCATCGAACCTTCCTTCATTGCCTTCGTTGATCTGCTCGTAACGATTCTGAATCTTGCGGCTGGTCCTGCCGACGTACTCCGCCGCATCGAACATGTAATCGACGGTCGCCAGGCTGTCACGCTGATCCTTGCGCATGATGTCGCTGCGCAAACGATGGACCAACGCCTGGGTCGTGGCGAGGTTACCCGCGCTGAGAACCATGAAGAAACGATCGCCACCGGGATCGAAGACATGCATTTGTAGGTACTGACCTGATCGACCCCGGCGTGCGTGCGGGAATCCGACGCAAACACCAACCCTGCCGAAACTTTGACGGCC
The DNA here is from genome assembly GCA_004357385.1 of Gammaproteobacteria bacterium. Taxonomy (GTDB): domain Bacteria; phylum Pseudomonadota; class Gammaproteobacteria; order Pseudomonadales; family Azotimanducaceae; genus SMWF01. The sequence continues at coordinate 881 of SMWF01000052.1, forward strand.
AGGCAATAACTCATCTAACGACTCCGGTTCACTTAGCGGACATGCCGGCTATAGAATGATCGAGGACTCTCGAAGAACCCAAAAGCCAAGCAATGCCAATCGTTTGGAAGCACTATAACGCCGACGGACTCTGGGATGAACTGATCACCTCGTCCGGACGCGCGCGGCCCGGCGCAGGCAGCCTTTGCCGGAACCTCGCCCGCCTGTCTGACGAAGAATTGATGGCGCGCAAGGAAGCGGCGGAATTGGCCATCCGTTCCATGGGCATCACGTTTACCGTGTACGGCGGGGAAGACAGTGGATCCATCGACAGGGAATGGCCGTTCGACATCATTCCACGGCTGATCCGAAAACGAGAGTGGGATCACATTCGTCGCGGCTTGATTCAGCGGGTGACCGCATTGAACCGTTTCATCGACGACGTCTATCACGACCAGAAGTCGCTGGACGATGGCGTTGTACCGCGCGAACTGGTCGAGAAGTCTAAAGATTTTCGCCCCGAATGCGTGGGCGTATCGCCGCCGCACAACGTCTGGGCACACATCTGTGGAACCGACCTGGTACGCGACGCAGACGGCACGCTCTATGTCCTGGAGGACAATCTGCGCGTGCCTTCGGGAGTCGCCTACATGCTCGAAAACCGGGAGGTCATGAAGCGGGTGTTCCCGGAACTGTTCGAAGCCTACCTGATCCATCCGGTGGACGATTATCCGGATCAGCTTGCGCGCACCTTGAGCTCACTGTCGTCGCGCCGACGCCCGGAGATCGTCGTGCTGACGCCGGGCGTCTATAACTCGGCGTACTTCGAACACGCCTACCTTGCGCAATCCATGGCCGCCGAACTGGTCCAGGGGTCCGACTTGATCGTCGGCAACGACGACCGGGTCTACATGCGCACCATCGAGGGACTCATCCAGGTCGATGTCATCTACCGCCGTATCGACGACCTGTTCCTGGACCCGGAGGTGTTCCGCAGCGACTCCATGCTGGGTGTCCCTGGTCTGATGCGGGCCTGGCGTGCCGGAAACGTCGCATTGGCCAACGCGCCGGGCTGCGGCGTCGCGGACGACAAGGTCATCTATACCTACGTGCCGGAGATCATCCGCTACTTCATGGGTGAAGACCCCATTCTTCCCAACGTGCCCTCCTATCGTTGCGTGGACAAGGAATCGCGCGATCTGGTTCTGGACCGCCTCGACGAGATGGTGGTCAAACCCGCCAACGAATCCGGCGGCTACGGCATGCTGATCGGGCCAAAGGCGAGCCGCGCCGAGCGCAACCGGTTTGCGCGTCAGATTCGCGCAAATCCACGCAACTACATAGCGCAGCCGATGTTGAACCTGTCCACGGCACCGACGCTGATCGAACAACACGCCGAACCACGACACCTGGATCTGCGGCCGTTCATCTTAAGCGGTGCCGAGAACTACGTGACCATGGGCGGACTCACGCGGGTTGCCATGCGTAAAGGATCGATCGTCGTCAACTCATCCCAGGGTGGTGGCAGCAAAGACACGTGGGTGGTCGACCTCGAATGAAGCACCACACGCTGTCGCGCACGGCGGATCGCCTCTATTGGCTCGGCCGGTATCTGGAGCGCGCCGAAAGCACCGCCCGGATGATCAACTCGCACACCAACCTGATCATCGACTTACCGGCACGGCTACCCCACGGCTGGCAGCCGCTACTGGATATGACCGACAGTCACCCAAGCTTCAGTTCGCGTAATCAGCCGCCATCCGAGCGCAACGTCGTGCGCCATCTCACGACCAACCGGGACAATCCGGGGTCGCTGGCGAATTCCCTCGACTTCGCCCGCGAGAACGCCCGCACCGTGCGCGAAAACATGCCGCGCGTGTCCTTCGAATACATCAACGATCTGTATCTCTACGCCCGCACCGGGTTGTCGGGCGCGCTGTCACGGTCACGCCGCAACACCGTCCTGGACGGCGTGCTCACCCGGGTTCAACAGATCGACGGGTTCCTGTCCCGCTCGATGCTGCACAACGATGCCTGGAGCTTTCTGCGCCTCGGTCAGTTCATCGAACGCGGTGACATGACGACCCGGATCATTGGCGTTGCGGCGGCTACCCCACTCGCGGGTAAAGGACCGGCAGAACCATACCAGCAGTTGCAATGGCGATCCGTGTTGCGCTCACTGCACGCGATGCAGAGCTACCGCGTTTCGGTTCAGGAGCCTGTCAGCCAGCCCCTGGCGCTGGATTTTCTACTCAAGAACCCCGACCTGCCCCGTTCGTTGGCTTACAGTCTGGATTCGATTCGCAATTCGCTGCGGCGACTTCCGCGCAACGAGCAACCCCTGCGAGCCTGCAACCGTGCGCGCCGCAACCTGAAGCAGGCCGATGTAGGGTCACTCGAGGGCGCCGAGTTGCTCAGCTTCATCGACATGTGCCAGCTGCAACTCGCGGAACTGCACGATTTCATGGGCAGGACGTACTTTCACCCCCGACTGCGCGTCCCGAAAGCGGGACCACGAGGCCGGGACGGACCGCACCAGGGGATCGCAAAATGTTGAAACTGCATGGGCTCGGGCGCCTGCGCTCGTCGCCTCGCCAGCAAGGAATTCACGCGCCGACGTGTTGCGATGGTGGATCGTCAGAACGGGTTGCTATGCTGAGGCTTGCGACTTGTCAGGGCGGTACATGCGTCTTCTGATCCAAATGCTGATCCCGGCGCTGATCGTCGTGGCGATCGCGGTTATGATCTGGCGCCGCCGCTCCGATCAACCGACCGCGCCGGAACAGCCCATGTCGACGGCCGCATTCATCGCCGTAATCACCATCGGCGCGGCGCTGGCCGCCGCGCTGGTACTCGCCACGCAGGGCTGAAAGCGCAATCGCCGCATGAGTGACCGAATGCTAACGGTCGTGCCGGTTACCCCGACCATTGGCGCCGAGGTGAGCGGCGCCGACCTCGTCAACCTGGATGACGCACAGTTTGAGCAGCTGCACGAAGCCCTGATCGCGCACCAGGTAATTTTTATACGCGATCAACCAGCCCTCTCTCCGATCCAGCAGATTGCACTCGGCCGACGCTTCGGACCCCTGCACGAGCACCCCGCCGCACCGCATCTCGACGGTTTCCCGGAACTGTTCGTCATCCACACCACCCGGGAGTCACGCATCGCCAACGGCAACGGGTGGCACACCGACGTCTCGTGTGACGAGCGACCGCCGCTGGCGACACTACTGCAGCTGCACGTATTGCCCGCCAGCGGTGGCGACACCCTGTTTGCGAGTACTTACGCGGCGTATGAGACGTTGTCTGAGCCACTGCAGAAGCTGCTGTGCACACTGACCGCGACCCACGCCTCGGAACATATCTACCGCGGCCGTTACGCGGATCGCGGTGTGGACGACGACGGCCGGGGCTATCCAAGTTCGGTACATCCCGTGATTCGCACGCATCCCGACAGTGGTCGCCGGGCGCTGTACGTCAATCGTGCATTCACCACGAAGATCAACGAGCTCACGAGCCATGAAAGCGACGCATTGCTCAAGTTCTTGTATGCGCACATCGAACGGCCAGAGTTTCAGGTTCGCTTTGCCTGGACGAAAAACGCAATGGCGATCTGGGACAATCGATGCACCCAGCATTTTGCCCTCTGGGACTACTGGCCCAGCGAGCGCAAGGGACACCGGGTAACAGTTCAAGGAGAACGACCCTATTATGATCCGGGGTTCGACGCGGAGTCCGACTCCGTCCGGAGTGTTACGAGCGCGCCCTCGCACCTTCGGCCGAATGACTCGCTCTGATCAGGCCGCCAGTTCTACTCCGGTTTCGAGCAACGTCTTCAGCCCGCTCAAGATCCAGGACATCCCCCCCTGCATCGAAACACTGGTCGCGGTGCCATCGTCAAAACCTTCGTGCAGCACGCGCAATCGACATACATTTCCCTGCGGTTCGATCTCCCAGGTGATTCTGCTCGGGGCATCCTTTGCGACCGCTTCGTCCCAGCGCGCATCAAACGTGGTAACCAGCCTCCGCGGGGGGTCGATCTCCAGGATTATTCCGGTGAGTGCCAGCGACCCATCTATGCGGTAGTCACACCGTGCGTCAACCTCCCAGGTAGAGGACACCACACTGTGATAGTAGTACTGCTGAGTCAGGTCGCCATCGGTAAGCGCTTGCCACAACTGTTCCGGGGTCGTGCGGATGTAGATCTCAAACACGTGCGTCAGTTCTGCTTTCATCGGTTTCTCCAGAGTGTCCTTGAGGTCCAGCAGCGTTGCTGAGGCCGCGGCCGTAAATCGGTCCAGCCAGCGTTCGTGCAGACGCTGCAGCGGCACCGGGTTGAGGAAGTGGTGTTTTTTACGCCCCACGCGTTCCGTGGTGACCAACCCCGCTTCTTCGAGCACTCGCAGGTGGCGCATGACTCCGAACCGGGTCATCTCATACGGCGCCTCGAGTTCGGTAAGGGTCTGTCCGGGTCGCGTACGCAGCCGGTCCAGGAGTTCACGCCGCGTCGAGTCGGCCAACGCTTTGAACATGACATCCATGACGGCTATGTGCCTTTATTGTCACGTGTCAAATTAGTCACATATCTTCAGATCCGTCCTTTTAAAACTATTGGTTATAACCTTATAGTTCGCTTTTCATCATTGATCGCAATCAATGCAATCTGCCCCAGCGGCGCGCGTTCTGCTTCGCTACGTGATCGTGATTCTGGCGCTGGCGGCGCTGGTTCTCTGGGCAAATCCGGCGATCGCCCTGCTCACCGGCGCAACATTGACGCTGGTTGCCAATCGAGCACCCGTGACCGGTGGCAACACCATCGGCAGGTACATGCTCCAGGCCGCGATCGTGTTGCTTGGCCTGAAGCTGGATATCACCGCGCTCTGGCAAACCAGCGCCGACTATGCCGGGTTGATCGCGATCTATGTCATAGGAGCGCTGCTCGCGGGCTTGGGGATCGCCCGGTGGCTGGGCGTGGACCGGATCCCGGCCACGCTGATCGCCGCGGGTACGGCCATCTGCGGCGGCACCGCCATCGCAACCATAGCGCCTATTCTGCGCGCGCCGCCGGCCCAGATCGGGCTGACCCTGGCGATCGTATTTCTCCTCAACGCCTTTGCGTTGCTGACGTTCCCTTCGATCGGCGTGTGGCTCGGGCTCAGCCAGACCGAGTTCGGCGTGTGGACTGCGCTGGCCATTCACGACACCAGCTCCGTGGTGGCCACGGCGGCGCTGTACGGAGATCAGGCGGCAGACCTCGCAACCACGTTGAAGCTCGGCCGAACGCTCTGGCTGATTCCCCTGGTGCTCGCGGTCAGCATGATGGAGCGTACTCACGACGCCAAGTTGCGGGTTCCGGGCTTCATCCTGCTGTTCATTGGCGCCTCAGCCATCGGTTCCATCGTTGGCATTCCCGGCGCATTGACGGCGCTGGCAGCCACCGGCAGTAAGGCGCTGCTGGTCGGTGCACTGTTCTTTGTGGGTACCGAAATCAACCGTACGACCGTTGCCCAGCTCCGTGGGCGCGTCGTCTGGCAGGCAGTGCTGCTCTGGGCCCTGGTGGTGCCCGCCACGCTGGGCGCCGCGCGCTGGCTCACCTGAGACCAACCATCCCGTTATATGAAAATCAGAAATCGTTACTTCCACCTGTTCGGGTCACCCCCTAGTGTCGCAGCAATGAGTATCCGCACCACCCATCTCGATCCGCTGAGCATCGTCACCATCGCGTTGTTCGCGGCCTATCTCGGCGCCAGCTTGCTCGCCTGACCTTCCTCCCCCGATAGGAGGCCGTACAAAAGCACCGTAATTGGCCTGAACGTTTGTTGGATACTGCGCGACGAATGTCATGTGGTGTACAGCGCCATGGCCCAAACCAGCGACGGCCGTACCACCCGCTGGGCACAACGACGCACTGAGTTGCTGCACGCGGTCATGGATTGCATGTCCCGCGAAGGCCTTGCCGATTTGAGCATAAGACGCATAGCCCGTCAGATCGGCGTGTCTGCCCCAACGCTCTTGCACCATTTCTCGTCCAAGGAGCAATTGTTCGCCCAAGCACTGGCGGCCCTGCAACGTGACGAGATCGCGATCCTGACTCAGGCTTTCGCTGGCAAAGGCATCGCCGAAGGCCTCAAATCACTGTGGCAGATTCACGTGACCCACGGTAATCGCGACCAACTTCGCGCCTCATCCGAGTTTCAGGCGATTGCGCTGCGCGACCCGGGACGCTTTCCAAGCTATCACCAGAATGTCACGCGACCGTGGGTCGAGGTATTGCACAAGGCACTGGCAAGCAGCGGCTGCCCTGACGATCAGCGCATCGCCATGGCCACGCTGCTGGGTGGCGCCTACCGCGGACTGCTGACGGACCTCCTTGCGACCGGTGAAATCCGGCGGGTCAGCCAGGGATTCGATGCACTGATGACCCTGGTCCGGGATGTCGAGATCGGCTGGCGACATGCCAGCCACTGACAACCATCGCAGCCCAGGTCATCGCCTATAATATCGGTACGCGGAAACGGACCGGGCCCCTGCATGCATCCCGCGCTGCGCGAACTGATCCGGATTCTCGACATCGAGACGATCGAGCAGAATCTCTATCGTGGCTATCACCCCGAAGGAACCCGGGGACGGCTGTTCGGCGGCCAGATCATGGCCCAGGCGCTGATGGCCGCGGGCCGGACCATCGACGGGCCGCGTGCACCCCATTCGTTGCACGGCTACTTCCTGCGACCCGGCGATCCGGAACTGCCGGTACTGTTATCGGTCGATCGAATCCGCGACGGCCGCTCGTTCACCACCCGCCGGGTCGCCGCAATTCAACACGGCCGGGCGATTTTCGAGTTGTCCGCATCGTTCCAGGTATTGGAGCACGGCCTCGAACACGCTCCGCCGCAACCCCCCACCAACCCACCCGTGGAAGCCGACCTCCCCGAAACCGTAAAGCGCGGGCCATTCATCTCTTTCATGGAAGACTACAAGCGCCTGCTGCAGGACGTTCCGCAACCCCCGCGGCGGCGCAACTGGTTCAGAAGCAACGGTGCTATTGACGACGACGCGCCGTTGCTGCACGCCTGCCTGCTGACCTACCAGTCCGACAACGATCTGATGTCCACCGCGCGACTGCCTCACAAGGGAACGTTCACCCGCGAGCGGCTGCAACGCGCCAGCCTCGACCACGCCATGTGGTTTCACCGGCCTGGACGCGTCGACCAGTGGCTGTTGTACGCGCTGGACAGCCCCTCCGCCGCCGCTGCACGCGGTTACTCGCGCGGCGAAATCTTCACCGCCAGCGGCGAACACATCGCATCAACCATGCAGGAAGGCCTGATGCGAAAACGCTGAGCTGCAATCCAGTCTTGCCAAACCAGTCGATTTAGGCGATACATTAGCCGGACTCAACCCATACTTTCGAGGAAGGCACATGAGCGCAGACGGCACCTGGAACATCACCACCACCAGCCCCATGGGAACTCAGGAGGGCACCCTGAATCTGGTCACCGATGGTGGCACCTTGACCGGCAAGATGTCGGGTCCCCAGGGGGACATCGAAATTCAGGACGGAACTGCCGATGGCGACAAGCTGACCTGGAAGGCAGAAGTAACGAGCCCCATGGCGATCACCCTTGAGGTGGAAGCCGCGGTGGACGGCGACGAAATCTCCGGCAGCATCAAGCTCGGCGCCTTCGGTACGGCGAGCTTCTCCGGCAAGCGGGGCTAGATCGCGCCGCGGGCAATCCCGACCAGCCCGCCAACGCCACTGAGCAGGAGTCCGAACCAGGATAAGGGTTCCAGGCTGCGCCACAGCGTGTCCATGGAACGCATGATCTGAAAGTCCGTGACATAAATGGTCTCGCAGGCGCCGTTGCCGGTGTCGTCGCGGGTGGTACTGGTGCCCCGTTGGAAACCCGCCGCGGTACCGTAGCGCGCGAGGTGACCGCGCAACCGAACCTGATCGCCGATGCGTACGTCGTCGATCACCTCGCGCAGGTTGGCGTCAGCGGTGATCAGATGGTTATTCGACAATTGATCCGGTCGAAACCGACGCCATGCCTCTTCGTCCCGGGTACGAAAGAAGCAGGTGAACTGGCCGTTCCAGAACTCGAACTCGCGCAGCCGGGAAATGTCAGTATTGCTGCCCCACACGACGCACAAGTCGGCAACGTTCAAGTGGTCATTCCACAGCTTGTGCAGCATTCGATCCCCATCGTGATGGCGCACCGACACAACCATACCTTCCAGCGCGTAATCGTGGAGCGGCTCTATCCGATACTGGACGCCGCCCTGCTCCACGGAAAACGGCCTGGCGTGGGTGGGTGTCTGCCGCGGATCAGTGGCCAGGCTGGGGAGCACCTCGAGGTCGACATCGAGATCGTCGGCCAGCCAACAGGACAGCGGCAGCAACGTCAGACAGCCGAGAAATGTCACTTTGAGAAAACCGCCCACAGTGCCTCCTTGCACGTCGTCCGTTCACATCGAAAGCAGCGCGCCGCCATTGTACGCTTGCCGAGGATCCTGACCGGACCGACGTCCATGGCCTTTGAACTGCATCACCGTCTGGCTGCCGACTGCTTCCTGATCGGCGATTTTTCCCTGTGCCGTGCGCTGCTGGTGGACGACAATCGTTTTCCCTGGTGCATCCTGGTGCCACGCCGGGCCGCATTGTGCGATCTTCACGACCTCGCCGAGACCGATCGCGCCGCGCTGTTCGACGAGATCGACGTGGTATCGCGGGTGCTGAAGGAACTTCACGGAGCCGACAAAATCAATGTCGCGGCGCTGGGTAACCAGGTTCCGCAGCTGCACGTGCACGTCATTTCGCGTCGCGTCGATGACGCAGCCTGGCCAGGCCCGGTCTGGGGGGTAGGGACGGCGGTGCCCTACGCCGAAGGGCTCGCCGAAGCGGCGCAACTAAAGCAGGCATTCAAGCTCTGACGCTTACGGACGACTCCAGCAGCGACTCAAATGGCGAGCAGCGCGGTGCGCGGACCGACGGTCTTACCCGTTGCCAGATAGGTGGCAATGCCACGCAGAACCAGATTGAATTGGCTCGTCAGCACTGGCCTCATGACCAATCCGAGCAGTCGTCCCAACACGCCGAACTTGAGGGTGATCGTCGCATCGAAGGTCACCCGGGAATGCTCGGCATCTTCGTGCACCACCGCGATCACGACCCGCCCGTCGCGAATCGGCAAACTCGATGCTGTGATGGCGATCTCCATGGATTCACCCGCTCGGACAGCGGTGATCCGCTCCCGGATCATCGAGCCATCGTAGAACTTGCACTCCCGTTCCGCGCCGATGCCGCGGGTCACGCCGTTGACAACCGGCGAACATTCGAGCAAGGGGTTGACCCGGTAGAAGCTGCCGAAATCCTCCAACACGCGCCAGACGTCCCCGGCCCGAGCTGCAATCCGTTTGCTGGTCGTAATTTTCAACAAACTGCCTCCGCGCATATCGAAGCCGAAGTATGCGTTTGCGCCAAGCGGTCCGTAACTAGCGAAACCTGCGTGTGATTGGCGCAATAATGGGCCACCATTCTCAAGGTCCACAGCAGCGAGCACACCCACATGGATTGGGACGATTTACGAATCTTTCTTGCAGTCGCCGATGCCGGCTCGGTGCGCGGCGCTGCGACCCGGCTGGGCGTCAGCCATTCCACGGTTTCACGCCGCATCGACGGATTCGAAAAGGAGCTTGGCGTGCGCCTGTTCGACCGGCTCAGCGCGGGCTACACGCTGACCCCGGCCGGAGATGATATCGTCGGGCTTGGCACCAGCGTCAGCACCACGATCGATGAGATCGAGCGACGAATCGTCGGCCAGGACTCGCGGCTCACAGGCGAGATTCGCGTCACCGCACCCGACCTGCTCGCCTGTTCGCTACTCATGCCGGACATCGAGGCATTCAATCGCCGCTATCCTGAGATCGGCATCGAGCTCAGTGTCTCCTACGTCCCGGTGGATCTACGCAGGCGTGAAGCCGATGTCGCAATCCGAATCACCGACACGCCACCGGAGCATCTTGTCGGGCGACGGCTCGGCCGCTATGCCAGCGCGATCTACGTTTCGAACGGCTACGCGGCCGAACACGATCTCGACGACCACAGCACCCTGCACTGGATCGGCTGGAACGACTTGAACCGGTTCCCGGAATGGGTCCGCGAAAGCGCCTTCCCCAACGTTCCGACCCGCGGTCGGTTCCCAAACGCCATGGTTCAGCTTGCGGCGGCACGAGCGGGGCTCGGCCTCGCAATGATTCCCTGCTTCATGGGTGATCCCGACCCCGCGCTGGTGCGGGTCGTACCCGAACCGTCGCTCCCGGACCACGAGATCTGGATCCTCACCCATCCTGACCTGCGCGATACTTCTCGAATCCGGGCGTTCATGCGCCACATCGCGGACTGCTTTGCGCGCAGGCGCGACCTGCTGAGTGGTGAGGCGCCATCCTGAGCTAAACTGGGCCCAATCATCTCGAGGAGAACACGCATGACCACTGCACCGGGCTTCGAAAAACACCCCGACTACGAGATCGCCACGGAAGTTGGCACCCAGCACTATCAGGTTCGTTTCAATGGCGCGCTGATCGCCGATTGCAAGCGCCCGATGCTGCTCAGCGAGTCACGCCACCGAGCCGTGTTCTACATCCCCAAAGCGGACGTCGCGATGGAGCATCTCAAAGCTACGGAGCACCAGACTTACTGCCCCTTCAAAGGCAATGCAAGCTACTGGACCATCGAGGTTGGCGAACGACAGGCTGAAAACGCCGTCTGGGCCTACGACGACCCCTATGACGAATTGCCGCAGATTCGCGACCATGTGGCGTTCTATGCAGACCGCGTGGACGAAATATTGATCGACGGGGACCGCCAGCCGTCCGTCGCGCCCGGTTGGACCGATCACTAACCCGGCTACAGCGGTGCCTGGGCGGGGTAGCCCGCAGACGGTCCAGCCGGAAGCCTCAGGCCGCGTCGCGTTCCGCCGTATAGCGTACGTTCATCCGCTTGATGCTGTTGAGGAAGTTCGACCGCAGCCGATCGACCTCACCGTCTACCGTCATGTCCGGGAAACGCCGCAACAACTCCTCCAGCACCACGGTGAGCTGAATCTCAGCGAGTCGCCAGCCGATACACAGGTGCTGACCGTAACCGAAACTCAGGTGCCGGGGTCCATCGCGGCTGATGTCGAACCGGAACGGATCGTCCCATTTATCCTCGTCCCGATTGCCGGACATATACCACAGCGCCAGCTTGTCGCCCTTGCGGACCTGCTTGCCCCCCAACTCGACGTCGTCCAATGCCGTGCGGCGCATGTAGACAACCGGTGCCACCCAACGAATGATCTCGTTGACAGCACTGGGCATTAACGCGGGGTCGTCCAGCAGTTTGCGACGCTCCTCAGGATGCTGGCTCAACGCCAACATCCCGCCGGAGATGGAGTTTCGGGTGGTTTCGTTGCCCGCAACCACCAGCAGGACGAATGCGGAGATATAGTCCGCCATGTCCATCGGCTTGCCGTCCACTTTGGTGTGAACAAGCATACTGATAAGGTCGGGACCCGGCGATTTCAGCCGCTCGGCGTGCAGCTCCACCGCGAAGTCGACCATCCCCATGAACGCGGACACGACGTGCTCACGGGACGTCGCGACGTCCGGATCATCACCACCGATGATGATGTTTGACCATTCGAACAGGTCATGACGGCGGGCCTGATCCACCCCGAGCAGTTCAGCGAGCATCTGGATGGGTAGCTCAGCGGCGACCGACGCCACGAATTCGCATTGGTCCTGGGCCGCGATCCGGTCCAGGATTTCACTGCACCGACCCCGGATCCGCGGTGTCAGATCATCCAGTTTCTGGGGCGTCAACCCGGGCGCCACCATGCGCCGGTGAACGTTGTGGTCCGGAGGGTCCATCGCAATCATGGACCGACCTGCCTGAAACACGCTGGCGATCTCGTCGTCAGCCAGCTCGCGGCCCTCACGATTTGCCCGCATCTGCGGACTTTCCAGGGTGATGCCGCCCAGTTGTTGATCCGAACTGAACAGCTTCGGGTTTTTGGAAACGAACTGAATGTCATCGTACTTCGTGATCGACCAGAATCCCGGCCCTCCGAACGGCTCCGGAGTCCACGCAACCGGGTCCTCGCGCCGCAGCCGCGAAAAAATGTCGTGCACGCGCTGCTGATCCTGAAAGGTTTCGGATTCCGACAGTGCGAGCAGTTCAGCATTCGGATCTATCGAGGGTTCTGCCATGGGGTGTCTCCGGTTGCGGCGCGTGCTCGTGAGTAACGGTAGCGACTCCCGGGTCAGGATGCCAGTTTGCCGCCGCGGCACGGCGCTGATACTCGATGGGCGTGTGAACCCCGTCATGCTTCAGGCTACTCCCCGTTGTTGCCTGGGCGCGCATGCGCAACCCTTAGTCTCACCCGCGCGCACCCCAAACGGACATGCAGTTCAGGGACAGATCACCATGTTTCAGCTGACCATCTGGTCGGTTCCCGCCCTCGCCGCAACGGCGCTGGCGATCTATACCCTGTATCGGGTTCATCGTTATCAGGACGTGCCCGGCGTCTGGGCGATCCGTTGGTTGGCGCTGTTCGTGGGCATCTGGTCGTTAGGTCAGCTGTTGGGTTCGCTGCTAACCGGCATCGACGCAAAGTTGATTGCCGCGAAGCTCCAATATCTAGGCATTGCGTTCACGCCCGTGGCCTGGTTTGCGTTCGCCCTCACCTATGCCAGGCAACGTCGGCGGCCCAACAACCCAACGCTGATCGTTCTGTCGATCGTACCCGTGCTGACGATCATCCTGGCGCTGACCAACGAACTGCATCACCTGGTCTGGAGTTCCGTCACTCTGCTCGAGCATGACGGCTACGTCAGCCTGACCATGGCCTACGGACCCTGGTTCACGCTCTCCGCCGTCTACGGATATGCAACTCTGTTCACCGCCACCGTAATGCTTGGCTACGCGCTCAGCGAATCGTCCCGCTACCGCAAGCCCCTGGTGGCAATCATGGCCGCGCCGATCATTACCGCGGCCCTGAACCTGCTCTATCTTTCGCCATGGAATCCATCACCCTGGTTCGATGCCACACCGCTGGGCTTTGCCCTGGCCGCGCTGTTACTCAACGATGGCGTTCTGCGCTTCGGGCTTCTCGACCTGCGGCGGGTATTGCGCCACAAAGTGGTGGAGGAGCTGAGCGACGGAATCATCATCGTCTCCCACAACGGGCGAGTCATCGACATCAATCCGTCCGCCTTGCGCACCCTGGGCATCGATGACGGTGACGCGCTGAATCGCCATGCCACGTCGCTGATTCCCTCTCCCGCGATTCCGGACATGCTCAGCCAGCGCCGCACGGACTGTGTAATCAGCCTGCTGCAAGGGTCGTTTCACGTCATCGCCACGCCCCTTGCCAGCGAGGACGACGGCGGCCAGCAGATGGCCCTGGTATTCCGTGACATCACGGCCCGGCGAGAACAGGAAATGCAGCTCAAACTCGTCAAGAATCGTATGGAACGGTTGGCCCAGACCGATTACCTGACCGGCCTGCACAATCGCCGGTACTTCATGCGCCGGCTATCCGAAGAGGTGGAACGGGTGAAGCGCCAGGGGTACACGCTGAGCGTGTTGCTGATCGATCTCGATTATTTCAAGCACGTCAACGACACCCATGGCCACGACGTCGGCGATCGAGTGCTGCGGGTCATCGCCAACGTCTGCGACGAGGTCAAGCGCCTCACTGACGTCTGCTCCCGAATCGGCGGCGAAGAGTTCGCTATCCTCCTCCCGGACACCGAGCCACCCGGTGCCCTGAAGCTTGCGCAGCGTCTGAGGGAAACAATAGCCAATCAGTTCATTGCAGCGGCAGCAGAAGAAACTCCACCGATCCGCGTCACTGCGAGCATCGGGGTCGCAACCGTGTCCCGTCACAGCCCCTACCTGGAACACGTGCTGTCACAGGCCGACCAGGCTTTGTATCAGGCCAAGAACGACGGACGCAATACGGTCCGCGTGGCAGCCTGACGCGTACCAGTCAGGCTGCATTGCGGGACGTATTGACTTTGATCCGGGCGTTGTCGCGCAGCTTCTTCATCGAACTGTCCCGATGGATGAACCACAGGCACAGGATATTGTAGAGCTGCAGATAGAAGGGGAATTTGCGGCGCAGGTCCAGCCAGAACACCACCCGCACCTCGTTCGACTCGTTGGCTGCATCGTGCAGATAGTTGTCGTCGAACACGATGCCTTCACCATTCTTCCAGTAATACACCTCGCCCTTCTCGATCAGCGACTCGTCTTCGCGGGCGTTGTCTTCGACATTACCGTTCACCCTTAGCCAGCAGCTATGGTCTTCGTTGTTGCCGGGAATCAGCACACCCAGGTGATAACGCAGAAAGCCCTTGTAGTAACCCCAGTGTGGCGTGATGTCCTGGCGCGGGTCCAGAACCGAGAAGAACGCCGTATACAAACCCGGAACCTGCCGCAACAGCGCGGCGGTCCGGGGAGCGCGCGCACAATTATCGTGGATGAACTCACCCGATTTGAACATGAACGCCTTCCACTTGGCCTTATGGATACCGCCGGCGGTGTAGCCCGCGCCGAGATCGGCCATGTCGGTCAAGTCGTCCTTCACATCAAGCAGACTCAGACATTCCTCCCGAATGGCCTCATAGCCATCTTCAAGCTGCTTCAGACCGCGATAGTGGTCGTGATAGTCGTACATGAACGCCGGCGTCCGCGCCACGATGCCCTGGTCTTCGAACCAGCTGAACACCCGATTGAGCCGCTTCGTAAACAGCTTCTTCTTCTGTTTCTTGGGCATCCTCTCGAGCGTGCGCCTGATCACGAAGGCCGCGCCCGCGAGCGCTGCGAGGATCACCAGAACGATGATGAGGAGCGTCATATCTGCTTCACCGCGTTGCCCCCCGGGGCCGGACGGAGTGCTGGAAAACTTGGAGGCGCACTTTACCCGAATACGCAACGCGCTGCGTTTGGACAATCACCTGACGGACTACAGGTGTCCGACCATCCGTTTGTGGGGATACAACGATTTCTCCCAGCGTCGGTTGGTGCACAACCATTCCCCAGGTCGTTCGCGGATCCACGCTTCGATCCGCGCACTCATCGCTGTGGCAAGTGCCACTGCCCGCTCGTCGTCCGATGCCAGCGCTGGTACCTCCAGCGGTTCGTGTACGGTGACGCGAAAGCGGCCCGGGCCCAACCGCTCCGCGCGAATCGGCACCAGGTCACAGCCATGGCGCAACGCCAGTCGCGCCGGGAACAGGGACGAATCCATATCGCGCCCGAAGAACGGAATGGGCACGCCACCCGAGATCCTGAGGTCCGCCAGAACGCCCAGACTGCCGCCTTCGCTCAGGTGTTTGATCACCGATCGCATCGAGCCATCGCGAGAAACCATGGTGCCGCCCAGCTGGGCTCGCGCCTTCTCCATCAGCGCATCGAGGTGCTCATTCTGAATCGTCGCGTACAGGCTGATCAGCGGTACGCCGGCGCGCGTCAGCGCCAGCGCGTTGATCTCCCAGTTGCTCAGGTGGCCGCTGAAAAACACAGCGCCACGCTCCCGTGCGGCGTATTGCGGGACGAGCCCGGCCGGATCGATCAGTTGCAGTCGCTCACCCCCGTGCTCCAGGGCGATGCGCTCGAGATGCGGGTACTCACCGCCCACGGAACCGATGTTCGTCCAGGTGGCTCGCGCCAGCTCGCGCAATTCCGCTTCGCTGAGTTCCGGGAACGCAAGCGCCAGGTTGCCCTTCACCCATCCGTTCTTGCGCGTTCGCGGTCCGACCCACCGCATCAGCGCCGCACCAACCCGGGCGGCACGCTCCGGAGACAGGGAGGCAAACGTCCACCACAACAGGTGCATCAGGCAACTCTCTACCCCGAACATGAGTTTGCGCAACCACGGACGACTCCGAATCTGGCGGTCCAGGCCGGTTGCAATGATCAGCCGCGCCATCGGATCGCTCCAGTCAAGGCGTCATGCCCCGACTACGCAACGCGGCGCGCTCGACGTCACGCGGCCAGCGGCGCTTGAAGCACGCCCATTGGTCCGGAGTCTGCCGGACCCATGACTCGAATTGAACGTTGAGTTTGGCGGTCATCTGCAGCGCCTGATCCACGATACTCGCTGAGGTGTCGTCCGGTTCGACGGGCGCGTGTACCGTCACGCGAAACCGGTTACCCGGCAGCCGCTCAGTCGAAACAGCGATCAGTTCGCAATCAAATCGTAGCGCGAGGCGTGCCGGCACGGTGTTCGTTGGCGTAGCTACCCCAAAGAATGGAACATCATCGCCTTCATCAAGCCGGGTATCTCCGGCAAGCCCGATCGAATGACCCGCCGCCAGCTCGCGCATGAGCTGCCGCATGACATTGTCGCGCGGCAGGATTTTGATCGGCAGCGACGCGCGCAACTTGCGCACCACATCGTCGACCGCCGAATTGGACTCCGGTGCGTAGATGATGGTGATCGGGATGTCGTACTCCGCCGCAATGAAGTTACCCAACTGCCAGGAACCTACGTGAGCCGTCACGAACACCGCCGGTCGACCACCGCCGCGCACGACCTTGACCGATGGGTCGGCCACGAATTCCAGCCGTTCAGCACGTTCCTCCCAGATATCACGCAAATGACACAGTTCGGCAAAGGCCATACCCAGGTGACCGAAACAGCCGCGTGCCAAACGCCTGAGTTCCGCCGGGCTTTTCTCCGGGAAGGCAACCGCGAGATTCGCGATCATCTTATGACGCCGGGATATGACCCTGCCCAGGGTGGCGAACAGGTGGTACGCCAGCTGGCAGGCCCGCGCCAGCGACAGCCGGCCAAGCAGTGCGAAGTAGGCCCGGATCAGCGCGCCCTCGAAACCTCGCGCAAATCCCTGCAGCGCAGGAACCGCATGCACGATACGTCTGGGCAAAAAATAGTAGTCTGGCATTCGCGCTACCGCGACCGTGGGTCCGGCGCACATCCTCAGGGCTTCCCGCGTGGATTTCAACCAATCCCACCTCACACGTGTGCCCGTCGCCCCGACGGTTGATGCGTTGCTCCGGATCCCTGGTCGGATCGTCACGCGTTGACAACGTCGCGGCGGCGGCGGACCATCAATTCAAACTTCCTGGAGAGACCTAATGTCCCACCTCGGATTCAACCACATCGACCTCGCAACCCGCGATATGGCAGCGACTCGGCGGTTCTACGAAGGGGTTCTTGGCTTTCCCGTGGTGCGGGGCGACATCATGGAATTCGAAGACGTCGGTCGGATTCAGCATCTGTTTTTCGACATCGGTGGCGGCCAATTGATCGCGTTCATGAGCGGCGAGGATGCAAACAGCTTCCCCGACGAGTTCGACACGGGCATCAACCGTGGTCTGGGACTACCGGACGGCGTCTATCATTTTGCATTCGAAGCAGGGTCCCCCGAACAGCTCGCGGAAACCAAGAGCCGTCTCGAGGACGCTGGCATCGACGTGCGGGGAATTATCGATCACGAGGGCTGGTGTCAATCGATCTACTTCAAAGACCCGAACGGACTGCAGCTCGAGTATTGCTGTCTCACCCGGGAATTCAATGCAGACGACGCACGGACCCAGCTGCGGTTTCGGATTGACAAGCAGGGTGTGAAGCATCCGGCCGAGGTCGATACCGCCTGACGAAAACGCCCCGAGACGGCGCTCTTCGTTATATGCTTCGAACCAATCAGACCTATCCGGACTTGGAGTTTTTCGAGGCATTCTGGTAACTTAGCGCGCCCGGCGCGCGGGTCGCGCGCCGCCGTTACGCCATTATTGAGGCGGCGCAACTAAAGGCCGGTCGGAACGGCAGGAGACACTAAATGACGGACGGCGTGGTGGAGCGCTTAGCCACCGGATCCAAACGTACGGTCATACGATTCGCTGGTGACTCCGGTGATGGCATTCAGGTGCTGGGCACCGAATTCTCCAAGGCAGTCGCGCTGGCGGGACACGATCTCCTGACGTTCCCCGATTTTCCCGCGGAGATCCGCGCGCCCGCTGGTTCGACCTTCGGCGTTTCCGCCTTCCAGATCCAGTTCGGCGGTCAGGGCGTGCTGACGCCCGGGGACGAACCGGACGTGCTGTTCGCCTTCAATCCCGCCGCGCTGAAGACCAACCTCCGACTCCTGAAACGTGGCGGCCTATTGGTGCTGGACGACGCGGCATTCACCGAACGAAATCTGAAGCGCGCCGGCTACGACGCAGACCCGCGCGAGGACGAGACGCTTGCCGGATACCGGGTGATCGGAATCGACATTACCCACCTGACCGGAGAGGCGGTGGCCGCAACCGGCGCCGGCAACAAACAGGCTCACCGCGCGAAGAACTTCTGGGCACTTGGATTGTGCTTCTGGCTGTTCGGTGGAGATCGGCAACCCACCATCGAGTGGGTCCGAACAAAGTTCGCCAAGATGCCCGACGTGGTCGATTCAAATATTGCAGCGTTGAACGGCGGCCACGCATACGGCGAGAACATGGAGTTGGATGCCGGTGATGCGGCCATGGGAAGCCAGGGTGAACTCGCTCATGGCACCTACCGAACGGTCACCGGAACCGAGGCCATGGGGCTCGGATTGGCCGCCGTCGCTGCGCTGTCCGGGCAGCAACTGACCTACTGTTCCTACCCCATCACGCCCGCCTCCGCGCTGCTTCACTATCTAGCAGGACTGCGCGGCAAGGGGGTCGTCACGTTTCAGGCGGAAGACGAAATCGCCGCCGTAACCGCCGCGCTTGGCGCATCCTATGCGGGCGGCCTGGGCATCACGGCGAGCTCCGGGCCGGGCCTCGCGCTGAAGGCAGAAGCGCTGGGTCTTGCGGTCGCCGCCGAACTGCCACTGATCGTCATCAACGTGCAGCGCGCAGGTCCATCGACCGGAATGCCCACGAAGCCCGAACAGGCGGATCTGAACATGGCACTGTATGGGCGTCACGGTGAAGCCCCGCTACCCGTGTTAGCGCCGGCAACGCCGAGTGAATGCTTTCTCATCATGATCGAAGCAGCCCGCATCGCCATGACCCACATGACCCCGGTCATCGTGCTCTCCGATGCCTACATCGCCAACGCCGCCACACCCTGGATGCTCCCCGACGTCGATGCGCTGCCGGACATCCGGCCGCAGTTCAGAACCGACCCGGACGGCTTCCAACCCTTCGATCGTGACCCCGAGACGCTTGCGCGCCCCTGGGCGAAACCCGGAACGCCTGGTCTGGCCCACCGCCTGGGGGGCATAGAGCGGGCCGCGGGGAGTGGCCACATCTCGTACGATGCGGACAACCATCAGCGGATGAGCGATCTGCGCGCAGAAAAGATCGCCCGGGTTGCAGACAACGGCCTGGATCATGAAATCGACAGCGGTGTCACGGAAGGTGATGTGCTGGTGGTCGGTTGGGGGTCCACGTACGGGGCACTCGAGGAAGCAGTGAACAATCTGGCCGGCGAAGGGTTGTCGCTTGGCCACCTGCATCTGCGCCAGCTATGCCCCCTACCGAAGAACCTCGGTGCGATCCTGTCCCGATTCCGCGACGTCGTGGTCGTCGAATTGAATCAGGGCCAATTGGTGCGCCTGATCCGCAGTGAGTTTCTGGTGGATGCCACCAGCGTCACGCAGATGGACGGCCACCCCTTCAAAGTCTCAACGATCGAAACTGAGCTCAGAGCCCACTTCGATCAAGCCAGGAGCCGCGCAGGATGAGCGAAGCAGTCATTCGTCTGACCCCCAAAGACTTCACCACCGACCAGGAAAATCGCTGGTGTCCCGGGTGTGGCGACTACGCGATCCTGAAATCGGTTCGCAAGGTCCTGGCGGAAATCGGCCGCAACCCGGACGAAGTGGTATTCGTTTCGGGCATCGGCTGCGCCTCCCGCTTCCCCTACTACCTGGAGACCTACGGATTCCACACCATCCATGGCCGCGCGGCTTCGGTGGCCACCGGGGTCAAGCTGGCCAACCCGGATCTGGATGTCTGGGTGGTCGGCGGCGACGGCGATTTTCTATCGATCGGCGGCAATCATCTGACCCATGCGCTGCGGCGCAACGTGGATCTGAACCTGCTGCTGATCAACAACGCGACCTATGGGCTCACCAAGGGCCAGTACTCGCCGACCTCGGCGCCCGGGACGCGTTCGCCCTCCAGCCCCGAGGGCTCGATCGATACGCCGGTGAACCCGGCCGCGCTGGCGCTGGGCGCGGGCGGAGGCTTCGTCGCCCGCACCGCCGATACGCTACAGCAGCATCTTCCGGAGGTGCTGATCCGCGCCCACCAGTACAAGGGCGCGTCCTTCGTCGAAGTGTTGCAGAACTGCATCGTCTACAACGCCGATGTATTCGGTGACGTGACGCATAAGAAGACCCGCGCCGAGCATTCGGTGCTGATCGAACACGGCCAGCCCCTGCTGTTTGGCGCCGAACAGGACAAGGCACTCAAGTTCGACGCGCCCAGCGGCACCTTCAGCATCACCGACGATTTATCTGCCGCCGCATTGCACGATGAAACCAACCTGAGCTTCGCGTCGGCGCTCGCGCACATCGACGATCCGGCGTTGCCGACACCACTGGGCGTGCTGTATTGCAAACCGCGCCCGGATTACACCTCCGTACGGGCCGAGCATACGCCCTACCAGCCCATGAGCCGCGACGATCTCAAGCAGGCGTTGTACGCCGGCAGCTGGGAGGCCTGAGCCCGTGATCTAGCTGGGCGACGGATCCGTCACTTGCTCTCCACCGGCTTCCTCAGCCGGATCTGCCTGCTCCGGCGGCGCCAACGTGATCAACTCGGCCCGCTCGACGCGCAGCGGTTCTGCCGCGTACATCGCCACCCGGAAAACCCCCTTCCAGCGCGAGGACGTGACGAGGTACTCACCGTCCACTTCAGGCTGGAAAAACTGCAGCGCATGCTCGCCCGCCTGGTCCTCCAGAGTCACGCTGAACGCCGCTTCGAAGTCGACGACAGCCTCATCCGAGACGCCCAGAACACGCAGGTTACGAACCTTCTCGACGACCTCGTCTGCCCGTCCCTGATGGGTCGTGCGATCCTCCGCCAGCTCCGCTAAGCGCCAAGCCGCGGCGTCGCGAAGCAGCGTCCAATCAAGGATCGACACCGACTTGACGCCGCCCTCCGGCTGCAGCAAGCCTTTATCGAGCCATTCGTCAGACGCGCCGGGCAGCTCGTAGTTGGAGAACGTGATGGCGTACACCGAGTTGTCGTCCGCGCGACGCGCATGAACCTTGCGGAATCCCGGCGATGTGCCCAGATACAGCTCCGCGGTCACCGTTTCCCCTTCGAAGAGTTCGACATGGCGCTGGAAGCTATCTGCACTCACCTCGAAACGACGCGCCGACATCGTACTCGTCGCCACCGGCCAGCGGGCGGCCGCGTCCACCAGCTTGTCCAGCACGCCAGCGATCTTCGCGTCATCCGCCGGCAATGCGATATCGCCGCGGATCTGCCAGCCATCGGCGGTGCGCTGAAGCTGCACCGTTTGCTCGTCGTCGGTGATTCGGATCGAATCGACGGTGGTGCGGTCGAACCGGAGCAGCGGGTCACCATCAGCGGCGCCTGCGTCGTCACGCCATACTGCAAGTCCAGCAATCAGGAGCAGTTGTAGCGCGAGTAGGGCCGCCAGCAAAGGAGTCTTAGAGTCCATCTCTCAGCCCTCCTGCCCGGCAAGCCACGATTGATAGACACGGTGCCGTCCGGCGACACGCCACCGGTGAATCAGGAATACCGCGACCATGCCGAGCAACGCCGCGAGGTAGTTGAAGTACTCCCAGAACAACTGATCCGCGGATTCCAGGGGCGGCAGGGTGCGGTTGAAGTGGCCACGCGAGCGAATCGACAGCAACGCCTGATCCTCGAGCGAAACATCCACCGCGTTGGCAATCAACTGCAGCGAGTTGCCGTACACGGTACCTTCGGCGGAACCAATCATTCCGAGCGTCTGATCGGACAGAAAGTCGTTCGCGCTAAACAGAACCAAACGGGCCGACTCGGGCGACCGCTCGATGATGCCTGACACCACCCCCACGTCCGCCGGGGTTTCTGCGTCCGAGGCATCGACCACGTCCGTCTCCGCTGACTCCTCGGCGACCAGCAACGGGTTGTCCTGGCCCACGAAAAACGAATCGAACTGCCCTTCGACCATCACGCCGAGGCGTCGTGCACCGATCTCACCTTCCGGGAGGAATGCTGACAAGCCCGCTTCATCGATGCGCGGCATCACGTCCGTGGATGCCGACTGCCAGCTGCCTGGAGAGCTTTCGAGCAATATGGTAACGCGCCGCGCACTGTTGCGCGCGTCGTCGATCCGGATCGGCGAGCTCCAGGGCACGGTCACCTGGGGAATGTCACGGGTGATCGGCGACGTCTGGTTCAGCCCGTCATCGCGGACGTCCACGAAATACGGAAAGTCCAGCATACGAATCTCCTGGAAGCTGAATCCGCCTACCTGTCGCGTCACCGGGATCGGAAACGCGGAGTTACGCGGATCCATTATGAACGCGGCGTCCATAATCAAACCATGATGTTCCAGCCAGGGCCCCAGGCCGGTATCGCGAGGCGCCGCGCTCAGACTCTGCTGCAGCAAACTGACAGCGAATGGTGCAGCGGTCAGGGCAACGGTTCCCCCTTGCATGAGGAACTGGTCGATCGCGAACAACTGCTTGTCGTTCACCTGCTGCGGATCCACCACCACGAGCACCTCCGCGGCGGCAGGTACCCTGCCGTTCTCCAATCGAGTCCGCTTGACATTGAGATTGGCGCTCAAGGCGTCGAACAGCTGCTGGTACTGATTGCTGCCCGACCCTCCCATGTAGGCTGGTCTGACCTGGGGTGCGAACAGAGCGACGGTCTTCAGGTAGCCGACCGCAAAGCGCTTCAGCCCGGCCTCGAGGCCGCGCCGCAACCCGCCGACGTTCAGGTCTTCGGGCAGCGGGATCTGGATCACCGTATCGCCCGACGCCAGTGTCAGGTAGAAATAGAACGTATTGATGTCGAACAGGCTGGCCGCCATCGGTTGAAAACCGTAGTCAGCGGCGATGACCGCGGCGATCGCGCCACCGTCGGCGTCCGGGTCGAGGAACTCGACCAGCAGCTTGCCCCCCGACTCCGCCGCGATTGTTTCGAGGACCGAATCGAGTTCGCTGCGAAGTTCGACCAGGACGTCGGGAAGTCGCTCGGGCCCGGAAACGTAACCCACGAACCGCACCGGTTCAGGAATGCTGTCGAACAGCTCGCCACCCGACTGGAAGCCCTCCAGTACCCGTTTCACGGAACGGGCAATGTCGTATTCCGGATTGCGCAGCTGAACGTCCAAGGCCGACTCACTGATTGCCTTGATCTCGATCAGGTCGCGGAAGCCGAGTACTTCATACTCGTCACCATATTGGATCAGCACGTCGAAGTACGAGTTGACGAGCGCGGATTGATAGCGATCGGTCACCTGAAACGGGACCGCCTGGATACCGTATTTACTGTTGGCCTCGTCCTCCAGTTCCGGCGTCTCGACCGGATCTATGATCTCGACGCGTACCTTACCGGCGCCTGCCACTTCGAACTCGCGCAGCAGATCCACAAGCTGCGGAACCAGCGGCGCCAGCAGCGGATGGGTTTTAGCGCTGAAGTAGCCCCGGATCAACAGCGGTTCGCGCAGTTGCCCCAGATAGTTCCTGGTTGCCGACGATATCGAGTACTGGCGTCCTTCCGTCGCGTCCAGCCGAAATCCAGTGAAGCCACCGATCAGAAGATTCGCGATCAGCAGGTTGGCCACCAATAGCCCCGTGCCGAGCTGCCAGCGCCGATGCCGCTCGACCGCGGCATCCGCCGCCCAGCGCTGCCGCTCCAATGCATACACATTCAGGGCCAGGAAGATCAAGATGAGGCTGACGTAGTAGTACAGATCCCGGAGATCGAGCACGCCGCGGGCAATGGATTCGAACCGCGACCCGGTTCCTAGCGAGCGCATCCAGCCGGCCAGCTGGTTGCTCACGAGGTCGGTCAACATCGGGCTACCCACCATGTACAGCGCGCCGCAAGCCAACGTGGCAACGATCAGACTGACGATCTGGTTCTCGCTGCGGGCACTGACGAACAGACCAACCGCCAGATAGGCACCGCCCAGCAGCGTCGCGGCTACGTAGCCGGCGAGCACCGGCCCCCAATCGAGGTCCGCCATGACCGCCACACTGATCGGCAGGGGCAGGGTCAGTACCAGCGCAATCACCAGCAGCAGCCAGCATGCCAGAAATTTTCCGACCACGAACGTCCAGCCGCTGACGGGTACCGTCACCACGAACTCCAGCGTGCCGGTTCGGCGTTCTTCGCTCCACATCCGCATGGTCAAGGCAGCCGACAGGAACACCAGCAGCAGCGGCATCCACTCGAACATCGGTCGCACGTCGGCAATGTTGCGCGCAAAAAACGCTTCGCCCCAGAAAAACACGAACAAGGTGGCGGCCAGGAAGCTACCGAGAAACAGATAGCCGATCGGCGAACCAAAGAACAGCGTCAGCTCCTTGCCGGCGATACGACGGGCGGTCGCATAATTCATGCCGGCACCTCGTTGGCGTCACGAAACACAGCCTCCAGATCGTGCTGCTCCGGCGCCAGGCTGAATACGTTCACGCCACCCCCAACCAGCGTACGCGCGACCTCGGCCGCGATCCGCTCGTTGCCGTCGATCATCATGAACAGGTGGTGTAGATCATCAGCCCCCTGCTGTTCGCTCACCTCGCCAACCCCGGGCACTCCCGCGAGCAAGACATCGACGCGGTCACGGTCAGCATCCGTGACCAGCGCGAGGCGCTGACTGCGCTGCAGTGTCGCGAGTTCTTCATCGAGCACCAACCGGCCGTCACGCAGAATCATCACGCGATCGCAGATGGCACTGACCTCCTGCATGATGTGCGTCGATAGAATCACCGTCGCCCGGTCCGCGAGCGAACGTATCAGGTCGCGCATATGCTGGGTCTGACCCGGATCCAGCCCGCTGGTCGGTTCGTCTAGAATCAGCAAGCTGGGCTTGTGCAGCAGCGCCTGGGCAACCCCGACGCGCTGCCGATAACCGCGGGAGAGGGTATCGATCCGACTGAACGCTTTGTCGCCGAGGTCGGTCGAGGCCACGGCGTAGCGTACTGCATCAGCCCGTTGCGCGTTCGCAACGCCACGCAATTCAGCCGCATACTCCAGGTAATCGACTACCGTCATCTCCGGATACAGCGGCACGTTTTCCGGTAGATACCCCAGCATCGCCTGCACGGCCTCCGGTTGATCGGCCACATCGAGCCCGTCGACCAGGATCCGCCCCGCACTGGGCTCCAGGAAGCCGCTGAGCATCTTCATGATGGTCGTCTTACCCGCCCCGTTGTGGCCCAGCAGCCCGACGACCTGCCCCACATCAATGGAGAAATCCACCGCGTCCACCGCCAGGAAGTCACCGTAGCTTCGAGTCAGGTTTTCTACTTTGATCAATCTGTGAGTCTCCGTACATCACGATCCGCACGAACCGGCGGCGAGCAAGCGTACCCACCTGACGGACAATTTCAAGCCGCGGGCGTCAACCAAGGTGCACGACACCCTGCGGGCTTGCCCCCGTCGACCATTGACGCGTAGCCTGGGACGATGAACCCAAGCGCCGATGCAATGCAGAATCTCACGATCAACGGGCCGATCGGGCCCCTGGAAGCATGCTTTCAGACCCCCGAGGACGCCCAACCCGACGGCCCGGCCGCGCTGCTGGCGCACCCGCACCCGCAAATGGGCGGAACGATGCACGATGCGGTTCTGGACACGGTTGCCAGTGCGTTCCTCGAGCGCGGAATTTCCTGTTTGAGATTCAATTTCCGGGGAGCGGGCGCAAGCGCCGGAACATTCGATGGTGGCGACGGCGAGTGCGAAGACCTGGCCGCGGCCCTGCGCTGGCTGGTCAATGAGACCAGTACACCCGAGCATATTCATTGGCCTGTAGGGCTTGAGTAGGTCAAAAGTAGGTCAAATTAGTGATTGACCTATACGCCGCTACAGGCGCATTGTTTACCCCTAGACAGCAGCACGGCCCGATGCATAAACACCGAGCCGTACCTAACCACCAGGATCTATCAGGAGATCGCAATGGCTAAACCCACCTTAATAGAGAAAGACGGACGGCGGTACTACCGGGTCCGAATCCGGCGCCCGACCAAGGGCATTTGCGTCGATGAATACCTCCCCACAAAACGCGCTGCCGAGGCACTGATTAGAGAGATTGACCTTGGCCGCACCACCACCAAATCCAACGCCACCGCCGATACCCTTTCTGGCCTAGCCGACGCCTACCTCAACGAGCCATTTTTGGACCGCAAGAAACGCCCGTTGAAGCCCTCGGTTGTGAAGGATCGGCGTGTTCGCGTGAATGTGCTACGGCGATTGTTTGGTGATATGAGGTTGAAGCACATGACCATCGAGACGATCGACGCGCGCCTCAGTTCCGCCGGTTGGGGGTCGGTCAACCGATACCGATATGAAGTTGCACTGTCTCGAATGCTCGCGTTCGCCAAACTCCACGAGATGGTGGCTGAGAACATCATGACGCGGTTCGAGCGCGCCGAGAACGTCGATCGCAAGTGCAAGCGTACCTACACGTCAGCGGAATGGACCGCGCTGCTGGACGCCGCTGATGCGTCTGGCGGGATGATTGGATTTTTCCTGCGACTGGCGTGGGCTACCGGATGCCGGAAGGGCGAGCTATTGGCACTGCGCTGGGCTGACGTGTCCCCCGTGGATGATCGAGAAGGCATCGCCGCATGTGTCTACATACGCGACCCGAAGAACCGCCAACCTCGAACCGTCTTTCTGCGCCCGACGATTTACCGATTGTTGCTTGCGCATGAACAGGAATATCGACGCTTGAGCGATCCCAAGGTGTTCCCGAGTAGATTGGCGAACACGCTGTACTCAGCCGACGCGCCGTTTCAAGCCGCCCGCGCCACCGCAGGACTCGACGGGCCTGATGAACGATACGGCGAGAACCTGACAATCCACTGCATCCGCAGAACCTTCGCCACCGAGTTGGGCAAGGCCGGTGCCAGCTTGGCGCAGATGCGCGCGGCGGGAGGTTGGGAAACCGCTCAGGTCGCCATGAGGTACATGCAGGTTGAGGAACAGAGCGCGGCCGAGGCGGTGCTACTGCTGGGGGGTGACGAATGAGTCGTAAACACAAGGGTGGTGGTGTCGTCGTGCTCGAAGGCGACCAGAGTCACATCATGCGCGGCAGTTTAGAAATGGGGATCTACTACAACAGAGTGCCCGACCGCACCGGACCCCGCACCACATGGAAGCGTTGGGAAATTATCGTGGACATTGAGCGCCTCGCGTCATATGTCGCGAAGCTCACCGCGAGCAAGACTCGCGTTGATTGCGACCCTGCCGAAGTGTCGTCATCGATTGATGTGTGGGTGGAGGATCACGGCGGGAAGGAACGCGGGCGCTTCGCCGCCGCTGCTGTGGAATTCGGTATCAGCGCCCAAACCGCTGCCAGGTTTCACCGCTTACACCATTAGTATTCCTTCCATAGCCGCTATGGAATATTCCGTAGCCGCTATGGAAGGTTTCCCCTTAGCCAACACGTCACTACACGTCTAAATTGGCCCCACCCTCGGGGCCTTAGCAGTCACCGACAGCCCCATAAGGGGGAGGTTGGCATAAAGGCCCCACGCACCGGAGCCTTTTTTGGACATCAACACCGACTACATGTACTGGCGCGATTACGCCAAGCAAAACCACTCGATCACGGGTGGAATCAACCAATTGAAGCACGAAATCGTAAAGCATCGACGCGAGTACGCGGCCGAAGGCGTGATCATTGAGATGCACCAGGCGGGTGGCGGCGTTCGCGCCAAGGTGTTGATCAGCCCGTCCGCACGGATGGCGTTCCATCTGCACAGATCGATGAATGCAGCGAAGGGGGACGGTCGTGGAGGTTCTTCCTGAGGATGAAAAAGGGCCCCGGCACGGAACCCCTAATCAACGACAACGCGCCAATATTACCACACTCCACCGCAGCGATGACCCACGCATAATTCGCCTCGCATGGCGCCGTATCCACCGGATGCAGCACGCCGCCGGATCCGTCGATCTTCACGCTCACCGGATTCGGATGTTGCAAGCCGGGTGGTTGATATGAGGCAGCGACGTACCAAAGCCGAAATCGCCCAGCTTGAATATCAGATCATGGAAGTCCTCAACGAGGACCATCCACAATCTGTACGCCACGTGTTCTACCGGATGACCAACCCACGTTTAACAACCCCGGTCGTTAAGTCAGACCAGGGCTATAAACAGGTTCAGCAGCGGATATCAAAAATGCGTCGTCGTGGTGACCTTCCATATGGTTGGATATCGGACGCTACCCGACGCGGATACCACGTCCCGACCTTTGCGAATGCCGGTGATTTCTTCGAACAGATGCGCCACATGTACCGTGGCGACCTGTGGGTCGATAGCGAGAACTATGTCGAGGTGTGGTGCGAATCGCGCTCCCTGGCGGGCGTGATAGAGGACACCTGCAAGGAGAACGCGGTCAGTCTGTATCCCTCCGGCGGATTCTCCTCGTTGACGCTGCCGTATGACGCTGCCGAACTCATCAACGCCGCCTACGGCGACCGGATAGTGAACGTCCTGTACATCGGTGACTACGATCCGGCCGGGGTGTTGATCGACAAGAAGATTGAAGAAGAACTTCGGCTGCACCTCGATGATCACATTCCGCTGAACTTCATCCGGCTGGGTATCAATCCGGACCAGATCGAGTTGTACGATCTCCCGACGAAACCCCGAAAGCCCGGCGACAAACGATCTCAACACGTGATTACCACCGTCGAAGCGGAGGCGATGCCGGCGGCGATGATGCGCGAGGAGTTGTCCGTAGCGATCGAAGAGTTTCTTCCGTACCAGGCGTTCGAGAAGGTGCTTGTTGCGGAGCAAAGCGAACTTCGTGCGCTTGACCTTGTGGCCGCGCAGTTGAAGGAAATGTCGTCATGAGCGCCGACACGCCCACCGACACTCCCGAGTACGACTCCGCCAAAATTCACGACAAGGTGTACAGCATCGAAGAAACCGAGGCACACCGGCACCAGATGGATCAGCGGTTGAGACGCCAGCCACCGGTGGCCGTCGTACCAGCACCCCGCCAATCCCCATTCATTGAACTGGATGAGATGCAGCAATTAGCATCCTCTAGCACCCCCATCGTGGCGCGATACCTCGAAGCCGATGCGACCACGTTGCTGTACGGCGCGAAGGATGTATTCAAGTCTTTCGTTGCACTCGACTGGGCCTGCTGTGTCGCTACAGGAACCCCCTGGCAGGGGTTCCCAGTGACTCAGGGGTTAGTGATCTACGTCGCCGGAGAGGGCAAGCAGGGGCTCTGGAAACGCGTCAAGGCGTGGTCCGTGGTCAACAACGTGCCGATGGACGAAATCCAGAAGAACCTCAAGTTCACGCGCTACCCAATGCAGGTTCTCAACGATCTCGAAATGATGCAGTGGTCGGTCGACTTCGATGTCGCGGGCTGGGGCGCAGAACCGGCCCTGGTCGTAATCGACACGCTGGCCACGAATTTCGGCAAGGGCGATGAGAACAGCCCCACCGATTGCTCCCGGTTCCTGGCGAGCCTCAACCGGCACCTGCGGTCGAAGTATCAATGTGCGGTGCTGGTAGTGCATCACGCGGGTAAGAAGATCGACCTCGGTGCGCGCGGCGGCTCAAGCCTCACCAGCGACTCAGATACCGTACTGAAACTCAAGCGCGAGAAAACACCCGATCACGAAGATTGGGAGCGCGTCACGCTCTATTGCGACCACATAAAGGATGGCGAGAAACCGTCACCGTTTACGATGCAACGCCGGATTGTCGAAATAGACATTGGCGATGCTGATCGACCAGCAGCAACAAGTCTGGTGCTGAAACGATTCATGACCGAGCACGAAATCATGGTGCGCTCGCTGACCAACGACGGGCGATCACAGCGGCAAATTGCAGCAGAAATGGGCGTGGGCAGGAACCAAGTTGCGAGGCTACAAAAGCGACTCCGTGACTGGAATTTGATTGGTTCGCCAAGTGTGTCCACCTCGACCAAAATCGGCACCTCCGCAAGTGTGTCCAGTGAAAACCCCGAAACCCCCGCAACCCCGCATGTTCATTGACGTAAGGGTGGACACACTCATGGTTAAAACCATACCAGCCACCGGTGGACACATGACACACCCCCTCTTAGGAGGGGTGTGTCCAGCACCCAGACCACGGTCAGGAACACATGGAAGGCAATTCTTCATGACTAGAGATCTCAGGGCATGACCGTCCAGACCGGCGACCCAGCCGCCAGAGGATTCATGAGATACCACGAAGGGCTGAACCCGCAGATCAGGGCCAGGATGGGGCAGAGGAGCTACCACGACATTCTCAAGGCATTCACGTCCGGTTTCGAGTCCGGATTGGGCTGGGCCGAGGAGACACGATGCGAACCGAACCTGACACCAACCAAGGGCGCAGCATGACAGTATCTAACAAGGGGACATCGATTAGCGTATTTCAAAATTCGTGTTTGCTACGAACTTCAAACAGATAACCGGTGCTCTATCCGAAACGTTACTAAGCGGGACAACTCCTATGGAAAAACCTTCCCCACCCACCAATCTGGACCCCTACGGTGCTCGCCAGTGGCGTGCCATTGTCGATGCGCACCCCTGGAATAGATTCCTGGCCGCCCCGGTTCAGATTCAGTTGGGGCTTTATTGCAAAAGTTCCAGCCGATGCCATGACCTCGCTACCGCGCTGGACGCCGCCGATCCGGCCTCCAAAACCTTCCTGCAGTTAGCCAATTTAGAGGTCAAGCAATCTGGGCTACTGATGGCCCTCGCCCGATCCCTGGGGGTGTCGCAGCAACAGACCCTGAAGCATGAGGTCGCCGCCACGGCATCGAAAAGGAACGCCCCCACGATAGTGGCCGATCTGGTCAACTTCAGGGACGATTCAGGAGATAACCCCGAATGAACACCGAGCAACCACCGAACTGGACCGCGATCACCGATGTGGGCGTCCTGGCTGCGCAGTCCGTATCTGATGAGACGGGCCACGAAATCGTTCATCGCGTACTGGGGGTCGCCCGAGCGGAGTTGATCGCCGCCGTGGGCCGCCCCGGGGCTGTGTTTTTTTTGAGGCAACTTGCGGACCGGATCCAGGCTGAGCAGTGACAACCACGACGCGGCCCGAGGTCGAAAAGCTGCTAAAGACGATTCTATCCGTGCGGGAAGCAAAAAAGCTATTCAGTGGCGGCTGGAAAGCTGTTCGAGGCGAGCGCAAGGCCGAAGCCGACGAATTGGAGGCGCGGATTGCCGAACTCAGCGAGACGCTACGGAACAAAACACATGCTGATGTGTCATAATGACACTACTGCCCTCCCACGTTCGCAACGAACATGCGTGAAGGCCACGACCAGACTTGCCGGTGTGATTGTTTGCTTACGAACGACATCCCTCACGGTGCTGGAATCGAGGCTTTTGCGCGAGTCAATTTTCCCGCCAAGCCTCACACCGTTTTAACGTGAGGAATTATTCACATGAGTGAAACACTCAAAGCGATTGACGATCTGACGGCAATGACCGACCGGATCGGCACACAACACGACGCCGAACTTGAAGATCTGCGCGGCAAGAACGCCGAGCTGGTTGAACGCATCGAAATGATCGAAGCGAACAAGGATCGACCGAAAGCCGATAGCCGCCCCGACGAACACTTCTCTGGGTTTCTACCCAGTGGCGAGGAAGCGCTGATTTTGCCTTCAGGCACGAAGATGGCTGACGTTGCAAAAGGCAAACGTCCTGACGTCTCTTTCGAGAGATGGCTGGGTGCCGTATGTGCCGGTGAGAAATCAAACGATACGATGGCGCGGGAAGCTGCGAGCGAGGCCAAGCAGTTGGTCACGACCACTTCCGGCGTTTTGATCCCAGCCGAATACGTTGGCGATTGGATTGATTTGCTGCGAGCGGAATCCGTGTTAAATGCTGCGGGGATGACGACCGCCGTGATGTCCGCGAAAACTCAGGTTCATAGCGCGGTGTTGACCGATCCGACCGCTGGTTGGCACACGGAAGCCGGTTCGATTTCGAGCGTGAATCCGACGTTTGTAGCGAAAACCTTGAGTGCAGAAACGATTGTCGTTAGATGCCAGGGTTCCGTGGAATTGGCGCAGGACTCGCCCAACTTTGGCAGCCAACTTGCTCAGGTAATGACCAGCGCGATGGCTGCGGAAATAGACCGCGCTGGGCTACACGGTAGCGGCACTCCGCCAGTGCCCCAAGGCCTGTATGGCGCTACCGGCGTCGGCACCGTGACCAGCGTTGGCAGCGTAACTAACTATGCGGAAATGCTGACCGGCGTTAGGACGTTGCTCGATGCGGACGTGGGCCTGGATGCTGCGACCTCCGTAGCGATCATGAGCCCCAGAACGTGGGAAGTGTACGAAGCGTTGGCCACTGGTATCAGTTCCGATGAAACCCAACTAGAGCGTCCCCGCTCATTGCGAGACACTAACTTTTTGGTGACATCGAACGTCTCCGATTCCACCACCTCGCCGGAAACTGGTGTGCTTTTCATGGGTGATTTCCGTGATTTTCTGATGGGGATTCGTAGTGAAGCCTCATTCAAAATCCTTGAAACCACGAACTACGCCTCAAACCTTCTGTTAGATTTTGTGGCGTTTGCAAGGGTGGATTTCATTGCGACCAGACCGGCTTCTTTCGTCACGTTGAGTGATATCACGATCTAACCGAATGACAGGGGCCGTTCCTCGTGCCCCGAACTCACCCGGCCTAGCAGTTACCGGGGTCATGAAAGCTGCTGCGCTGCCGTGTTTGTCGGATTCACGGCATCTCCCAGTCTGCGGACGCTGGAGCGCGACAGTCCGCATTGTTTCGGCAGCCGCGTCTCTCCTGCGCGACGGGCGAGGTTCGCGGGCACCTTTGTCGAGAAAGCCCGCACTTATTACGGAGGCGCCTATGCCATTCCGAGCGTACAAACGCGGGTTCGATGAAGCGGTAGCCGGCCACCCGGTCGATCCACCGCCGGACCCGCAGCGCGTTATCCGTGGTGACTGCTCAGAGCGTAGCCACTATCACCGAGGCTATGCCGATGGGCGCCGGCACCGTGAGGACATGACGCGGCAGACCGCCGCGGAACGGTGAGACGCGCATCACGGGAAGGGACTTCGGAAATCCCTACATTCAGAGATTGGAAATCCTGGTAGGTTTGATGTACAAACCCTGTCCCAGGGGGAGGATACGATGGCCAAGCGTACTGGTTTGAACAAACAGTTCGAATACTACCTAAAGCACCAAGACGAATTGGTGGCTCAGTACGACGGCAAATTCGTTGTCATCAAGGACG
The DNA here is from genome assembly GCA_004357385.1 of Gammaproteobacteria bacterium. Lineage (GTDB taxonomy): Bacteria > Pseudomonadota > Gammaproteobacteria > Pseudomonadales > Azotimanducaceae > SMWF01. The sequence goes on from SMWF01000052.1 coordinate 34,302, forward strand.
GTGAGGTGGTGGGCGCTTACGACTCCGAACTGGAAGCCGTAACCGAAACGCAGAAGGAGCACGAACTAGGCACTTTTCTGGTTCAACTCGTATCTCCCGGCGAGACTGCGTATTCCCAGAATTTCCACTCGCGAGTGTCCTTCGGCTGAAACAAGAAAACGCCTTTACAAGCACCAGCGCCGGCGGCCTACGCAACGTACTAAAGAACGACGTTGAGGTATCACAGGGGTTCGACCCATCGAAGCCGCCAAATCCCAAGCCCAAAAACTCCAAGTTCACGGCGATATGGGACACGGGTGCGACCAACACCACGATTACGGCCGCGGTGGCCAAGGCATGTGGGTTGGTGCCTACCGGCGTGGTAGAGGTCCACACGGTGGGAGGCAAACAAACGGTCAACAAATACTTAGTCAACGTCACGCTTCCAAACCACCTGTGCTGTGTGGGTGTCCCGGTGGCGGAGGGCAAGGTATTCGGTGCCGACGTTCTCATCGGAATGGACATCATTACGCAAGGGGATTTCGCTGTAACGAACAAGGGCGGCAAAACGATGTTTTCGTTCCGCTATCCGTCGAAAGAGCACATCGATTTTGTGTGGCGAGGACAGCGCCAGTCGCAGCCTCGTAGGCCTACGCATCCAAGGAAGAAACGAAGCAAGAAGAGTCGGCGCTAGACAGAAAAAGCCCCGCCCGAAGACGAGGCTTTCACACTACTGCGACTGAGTTAGGTTGTCACTTGCCCGGCTTCACCATCAGGTATTGGGTGCCGGTGTTCTCTTCTCGATAGCACTTTGCATTGTGGGTTTCATCTAGGTAGTACGAGTACCCTTCTGTGAGCCTTCGGTGACGTTTATCCTTGGGGACCCAGGCGCGTTCGCCGGGAGGAAGTGTGTCGCCAAACCCATGGTCGACCAAAATCTCGTCTGGTACCGGAGGGTCCAGCCAATCCTTTACGCCTTGAAACGACTGCTTGCCCCATTCGCCAAGGAAACCTGTCGCCCAAGCCCCCAAAATAAAAACAATGGCGGCTACCCCAAAACCCCACAGAAAACTTGCCAGATCCGTTGGCAGCATTGTTCTGTCCCCCCGAAAAGAAACCCCGCGCTGTGGCGGGGCTTCAAGGTACTGCTGTGGGGTTAGGGTGTCACCAGTCGAGCGACTCCTGAGGTTGGTAAACGCCTCATCAAACTCGGCACGTTGCTCCTCAGATAGCTCCTGATCCTCTAACGCAATGGCCAGGCGACTTGAGATTATCGAGGTGTACCGACAGAGAGCTGAGTGGGACGCGTCGATTGACGCCGCCATCATCGGTACGGAACCGGTCCTCAATCTTGTAGAGCTGGGTTTTCGTGATCGCCGGCATTGCTATCGGCGTGGGGG
>SMWF01000053.1 GCA_004357385.1 Gammaproteobacteria bacterium
CATGTCCGGGGCGCCCACCATCATCGGGATCAGCCAGTTCGCGAGTCCCACGAAGGCCGGCATGATGGCGCCGAACACCATGATCAGACCGTGGTTGGTGGTCATCTGGTTGAAGAACTCGGGTTCGATGAACTGCAGTCCCGGCTGAAACAGCTCGGCGCGGACGACCAGCGCAAAGCTGCCGCCGATCAGCAGCATCAGGAAGCTGAACCACAGATACAACGTCCCGATGTCTTTGTGATTGGTCGTGAACAGCCAGCGGGTCACGCCGGTGGCCGGAGCGTGATGAGGGTCGTCGTGGTGGGTGTCGATGACTGCGCTCATGTCTTGCCTACTCCTGCGCCGCCAGCCACTCGAGTACGTCGACGGGTTGGGTTACGTCGCCGGTGTGGTTGCCCCAGGAATGGCGCTCGTAGTGCACGACAGCGGCGAGTTCGGCGGCGTTCAGTTGCTGGCCGAACGCGGTCATCGTGGTACCAGCCACCCCTTCGTAGACCTGTCTGATATGCTCGTCGCGCCCGCCGGTCGTGATCGCGCCCCCCGCAAGGGCCGGGAACACGGGCGGCAAGCCTCTGCCATCGGGCTGGTGGCAAGAGGTGCAGAACTTGTCGTAGGTTGCACCGCCGAGCTGCATCAACTCGTCCTCGGAGAACGTCTTGCTCGCCATTTTCTGGTACTCAGCATATTCCTCTACCCGTTGCGCATACCAGGCGTCGTATTCGGTTTCACTCACCGCCTCGACCACGATCGGCATGAAGCCGTGATCCTTGCCGCACAGCTCGGTGCACTGGCCACGATAGATGCCCGGTTCTTCGACGATGGTCCAGAGTTCGTTCAACATGCCCGGGATTGCGTCCCGTTTGATGCTGAAGTCGGGAACCCAGAACGAGTGGATAACGTCGTTGGACGTCACCAGAAACCGCACCTTGCGGTTGATCGGAATGACGACCGGGTTGTCGACCTCCAGTAGATAAAACTCGTTCTTGGCTTTTCTGTTTTCGATTTCTTCCCTCGGCGTGCTCAGATTGGAAAAGAACGACAGGGTATTCTGCAGATCGTCGTCGAGGTATTTGTATTCCCACTTCCACTGGTAGCCGCGCACCTCGATGGTCAGGTCTTCACCGCCGGTGTCGTACATCTTGATCAAGGTACTGGTGGCCGGAACCGCAATGCCCACGAGAATGAGCAGCGGGGCGACCGTCCACAGGATCTCGATGCCGGCGTGTTCACGAAAACCGGCCGGTTCATACCCGAGAGATTTACGGTGTCGGTACATCGAGTAGAACATGGCGGCGAACACCACGGCACCGATGCCACAGCAGATGTAGAAGATCAGCATGTGCAGGTCGTACACCGCGCGGCTGATCTCGGTGACCCCAACGGGCATGTTGAATTCGTCCGCCCGGACGCAGCTCGACGCCAGCGTCAATGCGCCCAGCAACGTCAATCCCACCGACCGCGGTTTCGTATTCACGTGATTAGCTTGTCCCCAACCACCGACATTGCTGGTCGGCGTACCACCGAGCGACGCAGGCTACAGGCGTTACCGAAACGGCGCGCCGCCTGCTACGATGGAGTCCCCAGATGCTTGAGAATCGGCGCGCGCATTATAGCAACGGCTACTCGATTCTCAACTGATCGCCCGATTTCGACGATAAAGAATACCTACCTATTTCAACGTGTTAGGCCGATGGCGTAAGCGATCCACGGAACTGCCGATGCGTGAGGTGGCGATTCTCGCGTGGCCATTGATCGTTGCGAACATCTCGCAGACCATGCTCGGCGTGGTCGATACGGCCATTCTCGGCCACCTCGACGACCCCCTACACCTGGGCGGGGTTGCAGTCGGTACCGCGATCTTCAGTTTCCTATTCTGGGGATTCGGGTTTCTCCGCATGGGCACCACCGGCATGACGGCACAGCTGTCCGGCGCGGTCGAACGGGGCGCGCAAGAGAGTGCCGCGCTGAAGGCATTGCTGGCCCGCGCCGCGATGCTCGCCGTCGGCATCGGCCTTTGCACCATCGCACTGCGCGGACCGCTGTTCAGCTACGGAGTCGAGGTGCTGGGCGCCGAACCGGCGGTAGCCGAAGCCACCCTTCTGTATTCATCCATCCGGGTGTTCGGCGCACCGCTGGTGCTGATTAACTTCGTCGCAACCGGCTGGCTTATCGGGTTGCGCGCACCAAAGGCCGTGCTCGCAATCATGGTGGCCATCAATGTGGCAAACGTGGTTCTCGATCTTGTGTTCGTGCTCGGCCTCGGCATGACCGTCGATGGCGTCGCCCTCGGTTCGGTGCTCGCGGAAGCAATCGGGTTGTCGCTGGCGGCGTGGTTGGTACGCACGCACTGGCGCCGGCTGCCCGGGCAGGTTGATTCGCGGAAGCTGTTTTCCCTGGCCGCGTACCGCCAACTGATCGCCGTCAACCGGGACCTCTTCCTGCGCACGCTTGCACTGTTGAGCGTATTTGCGTTCTTCACCGCCGAAGGCGCGCGCCAGGGCGCCGTGGTGCTGGCGGCCAACGCCATTCTGTTGAACTTCTTCTACCTGTCCGCCCACGCCCTCGATGGGTTCGCCCAGGCAATCGAGGTGCTCGCCGGACGGGCGCTCGGCGGTCGGGACGTGCGCCGTTTTCACGCGGCAGTCGGCGCCGCGCTGATCTGGTGTCTGGGAACCGCGATCTGTTATGCAACGCTGCTTGGGTTATTCAGCGGCGGGCTGATCGGTCTGTTCACGGATCTGCAACCAGTGGTGCGCGTTGCGATCTCCTACGTCGGCTGGATGGTCGTCATTCCGTTGCTGGCGGCCATCTGTTTCCTGATGGACGGGGTGTTCATCGGCGCGACCCGGGCGCGCGCCATGCGCGACACGATGATCGTGTCCGTATTCCTCATAACCCTTCCCATCTGGTGGCTGACCAGAGGGCTCGGCAACCACGGCTTGTGGCTGGCGTTCGCCAGTTTCTTCGCCGCCAGAAGCCTCGGACTCGGCGCGGTCTACATCTACTACAGCCGCACCGACCACTGGCTCAATCCCGAACCGGCGATGCGGGAAGGATGATTCGCAGGGGTGGGTGGGCCTTCACCCTCGCTCTCGAAGGATCGCGAGTACCGGAAGGGTTTCCGGGCGCATGCCAAACCACAACAGGAAAGCCTCCGCCGCCTGCTCGACGAGCATTCCAAGCCCATCGGAAACCCCTGCCGCGCCGTGCGCCGCGGCCTCCTCGAGGAACGGGCGTGAGTTCTCCCCATAGACCATGTCGTACACGAAGGCGTTGCCGAACAGTTCCCCTGCAATCGCGGGACGTTCACCCTCCAATCCCGCTGACGTACCATTGACGATCACGTCATAACCGGGGCGCAGCGCATCCAGCGCCAGGACCTTCAGGCGCGGATCTTCAAGACGCTCCGCGAGGACCTCGGCACGAGCCCCGGTGCGGTTGGCAATCACCAACTCCGCCGGGTTCGCGCCCAGCAGCGGCCCGAGTACTCCGCGCACCGCACCACCGGCGCCCAGCACCAGCAGCCGCCGTCCCTCGAGTGATATGCCATGGTTCTGCCGAAGGTCACGCAGCAATCCCAGGCCATCGGTATTGCAGCCAAGATAGCCGTTCGTGGACCGAACGATGGTGTTCACCGCGCCCGCGACCGAGGCATAGGGATCACGCTCGGTTACCCAAAGGTAAGCTTGTTCCTTGAAGGGCACCGTGACGTTCAGCCCACAGCCGCCCGCACCGAAGAACTGCGCCACGCACGCCTCGAAGCCATCCAGGGGCGCAAGAATCCCGGAATACTCCAGGGTGACCCCGCACTGCCGGGCAAACGCATCGTGAATTATCGGCGAGAGGCTGTGCGCGACGGGGTTGCCTACCACGGCGTACCGATCCAGCACGGTCATCGAGTCAGCCGCGCTCTTGCGATCCGGCCGGTTCGGGCAATCCTGATCTCGCTCGCGCCGCCCGGCCCCGCAGCGTCTCGGCCCACGGCATTGGTCGTTCCAGGCACCACGAATTCCACGCACTGGCCAAAATATGCCCGCGCCGCCAGGGCGCTACGCGCGGGGGTGCGGCCCGCTGGATTTGCCGAAGTGGAAATCAGCGCGCTTCCGCACAACGCCGCCAAGCGACGTGCCTGCTCATGGCCCGGGACACGAATCGCGACCGTGCCATCGCGGGCCGCGACCCACGCGGGGAACCTGTGGTTCGGAACCACCCAGGTGACCGGTCCCGGCCAACTAGCCGTCACGTCCTCCCGGGTCGTCGTGCTTAAGCCATCCAGTTCCGGATCGAACTCGTTTGGCGCGCCAATCAGCACGAACCCTTTGTGCGCGTGCCGACGCTTCATGGCCGATACGCGTCGAACCGCCGCTTCGGCAAACGGGTCGCAAGCGATTCCCCAAACCCCTTCGGTGGCATGCAGCACCACCCCCCCGGACAAAATGACGCCGGCAGCGACTTCCATCTGGAACCAATCGGCGGCGCGATCCTCAACCATCCCTACCTGCCCCGCGCGTCCCCAGGGGCTCAGCGCCGGGCCAGCTTCTCCGCCAGCCCGGTGTTTTGCTGCACCACTTTCTGCGCATTTGCTTCGCGGTCTGCGCGCAACGCGGCCTCTATCTCAGGGTCTCCCAGGCCAAGTATCTGCGCCGCCAGATGGGCTGCGTTTCGGGCGCCGGCCTTCCCCACTGCCACCGTGGCGACCGGAACTCCACCTGGCATCTGCACCGTGGAAAGCAATGCATCGAATCCAACCAGTGGCCCTGCGTCAATCGGCACGCCGATCACCGGCCGTACCGTGTGCGCGGCAACCGCACCAGCCAGATGGGCTGCCATACCCGCCGCACAGATGAACACCGCGCAACCCCGTTGCTCCGCGTCCTTTACGTGGGAGACAGTGGCCGTCGGTGTCCGGTGCGCCGAGGTGATCATGACCTCGTGCTTGACGCCAAGCTTCTCGAGCACCTCGACCGTAGATTCCATGATCGGCCAATCCGACTCCGATCCCATCAGGATGCTCACCCAGGCCACGCCTTGTTCCGCCACTGTCGAGTCCATCGCTATCGAGAGGGGCGCCGAATATACCCGTCGCCAACGGCCCGGACAAATCCTTTGAGTTCGAGCTCAGTCAGCAGACCCAGGGTTCGCGAGGTTGGTTCGCCCAGCAGTTCCACCAGTACTTCCGTCGGTCGGCCATCCCCGCCGGTCAGGCCAAGCAGGCGAATCTCCAGTTCGGTCAACCCGGATTCCCCACCGGTCGACGCACCTGTTGGCTCACCTGCTGATTCACGGCCTGCTGATTCACGGATCGACGCATCGATTCCCAACGCGACGCATACATCCTCGATCCCCTCGACCAGGGCCGCGCCGTCCTTGAGGAGACGGTGACACCCGCGATGCGCGCCGCCGGTTACCGATCCCGGCACCGCGAGCACATCGCGACCCTGTTCCAGCGCCAGTCGCGCCGTGATCAAAGAGCCGCTTCGCTTGGAGGCTTCAACCACGAGGACGGCCTCCGTGAGCCCGCTGATGATCCTGTTGCGCTCCGGGAAGAAATGCGGCCGCGGGGGCCAGGTCGGCGGGTACTCGCTTACCAGCGCGCCGCCTGTTTCGAGGATCTGCTGTCTCAGGCCACGGTGTCGTGCGGGATAGCAATGGGCGTGACCATGACCCAGAACCGCCACGGTGCTCCGGCCTGCCTGCAATGCGCCGCGATGGGCGGCGCCATCGACCCCACTTGCGAGCCCGCTGACCACTACGCGCCCGCATCGTGCAATTCCATCGGCAATGTCGGTGGCAAGCATCGCAGACGTTGGCGTGCAGCGACGGCTGCCGACAATCGCAATCGCGCGATCGTCCAACGGCCGCGGATCGCCGCGCACGAACAATGCCAACGGCGGGTCCGGAATCTCAGCCAGCAGGGGCGGGTAGCCCGATTGACCGAGATTCAGCATCGACACGCTGCACCGGTTCATGGCGGTAGCCTCGGTAGCGATTTGTCCAGCGACCACCGCATCGGTCGACGCCACTCGGTCGAGCAACGCTCTGGCCAAGGTGCGGCCACCCGGTATGCCAGCCAATACTTCGAGCGCGTCCCGGACCCGCATACCGCACTGCATCAATGGCGCCAGCGCACGTCGCACCGTCGGTCGAGACACGCCGGAATGGGTCAGCACAGCGAGCAGATCTGCGCACTCGTCAGCGGGCACCGGACCACATCTGTTGCGTCTGCATCGAACGACATGCTACGAAACAAAACGCGCCTCATTCGAGGCGCGTTGCTATCGCCGATGTGCGATATCGACGCCGGAGGTTCTAGGAGGAGCCTCTGATCAGAGGCTCTCCTTAGGGATTGCGAATTTCGTCGTCGACTGCAAGGGGCCGTTCCGCCGCCAGTACAAGACCGTACGAGAGTTTCTCGAAGGTCCGAAAGACCATCATCAGTCCAGCACGCTCCGAGGGGAGGCGCACCATTTCGTTGGCGATCCGGTCGCGCGCCAATGCGCCGCGTCGGTATATCGCCAGCACGTGGCCAACCTCGATACCCTCGCGTTCGCCCCGGTTGATGACCACCACATCGAACTGACCCACCTGGGTCACCCCGCCGAACACTGAAATGATCGAGCCGGTGACATCGGCGTCCGGCGCGGTAGGAAAGAACGTGGAATTCACCCGTCGCTCCTCCGTCGGCAACACGCGATCACCGATCTGAATTTCCTCGCGAGATTCGCTGATGAACATCGTCGAGATATCGCCTTCCTGGGCAGACACTCTGCCGATGCCCAGATAGGTGGCTTCTTGCCCAAGAACCTCACCGGTATCGGGATCGACGTACAAGGGACCCTTACGAACGAAGTTGTAAGTTGAGGTGCCGGCGAGGTCGCCACGCACATATACGGTGTCGCCACCACCGAGAACTAAGCGCTCACTGTCCCCCTGAACCACGTATGGCGCGCCCAGAAGAACCTGTGGCAAGACCACTCTGTTCTGCACGAGGAACCCCTGGATGGCGTCGAGGCTGATCGCCGGGATGGCCGACTCCAACGGGGTCTCGCGAATTCGTGGTTCGAGTTTGCCCTCAGTGGACGGGGAAACTTTGTACGTCCGGCCCGCATCGCCACGGTCCAGCATTAACGCTGGTTCGCCGTCGATATAGACCAATCGCAGTCGGTCGCCCGGATAAATCAGATGAGGATTTTCGATCTGAGGGTTGACCCGCCAAAGTTCCGGCCACAGCCACGGCTTATCGAGGAACATTCCGCTGATGTCCCAGAGGGTATCGCCTTTGACGACTGTATATACGTCAGGGTGGCCTTCCTTGAGGTGCTGCCCGAGTCCACCGGCAGGTTGCGCGGCCGTTACCAGACTGATCAAACAGGCAGCAAGCAAAACAGGGAGTGATTTCCACATGTTTTGATTCCTTCTATGATATGTGCAGCAAGTCTCGCCTGGCAGGTCCTCTTGACCAACGGGTCGCCATCGAGTGACCAACGAGAGTACAAAAAGTCATTATGGTTCCGAATCTTAGCAGCACTATTTACACCAATACTAGAGATAGATCACACGGCCAATGGCGCGCTTGAACATATTGGAATATCCGGATCCGCGGCTTCGCACTAAGGCCAAACAAGTGATGCGCGTCGACGATCGCGTCCGTCAGTTGATCGATGACCTGTTGGAAACAATGTACGACGCCCCCGGCATTGGTCTGGCTGCAAGCCAGGTCGATGTTCACGAGCGCATTATTGTGGTGGATGTGTCCGATCAACGTGATGAACCCTACGCATTCATCAATCCAACCCTCGAATTGGCAGGAGAACTGGTGGAAACAGAGGAAGGGTGCCTGTCCTTGCCGGGTTTCTACGAAGTGATCGAGCGCTCGGAACGCGCCACCGTGAAAGCCCTCGGGCGCAATGGCGAAGCCATCGAGATGGCCACAGAAGGACTATTGGCGGTCTGCATACAACACGAATGCGACCATCTCGAAGGCAGGCTGTTCGTCGACTACCTGTCCGGTCTGAAGCGTCAACGAATCCGCAAGAAACTCGAAAAACAGCATCGCCAGAGGGCCTGAGGATGCCCGTCACCGCCGTGGGACTCCAACTCGGGTTCGCGGGTTCACCTCCCTTCGCCGCGCAGGTTCTGCGCCGCCTCATTGCCGACGGGAACGCGCCGAAGTTAGTACTCACTCAGCCTGATCGACGCGCCGGTAGGGGAAAGCGGTTGACTCCAAGCGCAGTCAGCGTGGCCGCATCGAATGCCGGGATCGAAGTGGTCACGGCGACCAATCTGCGCGCCGCAGACACCGTCGAACGGCTCTCAGCAGCGCGTCTGGACGCGCTGGTGGTGATTGCCTACGGCTTGATCCTACCCAGCGAAATCCTCAACCTGCCACCGTACGGTTGCATTAACGTCCACGCCTCACTCCTGCCGCGCTGGCGCGGGGCAGCGCCCATCGAGCGCGCCATACTCGCGGGAGACGAGCGCACCGGGATCACGATCATGGCCATGGACGAAGGCCTGGATACAGGCGCCATCTATCTGGCAGGCGAAACACCCATTCTGCCCACCGATACCGGCGATACGCTGCGCGCCCGGCTAGCCGACCTCGGCGGCGAACTGCTCACTCAGGTGTTGACGAATTTGACGGATCTGCCCGCTGATATTCCCGTTCCACAGGACCAAGTGGGCGCCTGTTACGCGGCCAAACTGAAACCTGAAGAGGCCCGCATCGACTGGTCGCAGCCCGCAATCGAACTGGCGCGCAAGGTTCAGGCATTTAATTCGCGTATGCCGGCGTTTGCGTATCTCGGTGAGCACCGAATCCGGATTTTCCTGGCGGATGCCAACCCGACGGCCAGCAGCGCCGACCCGGGCACCATTCTGGACGCGACCCGCGCCGGCATGGCGGTGGCAACCGGTCGGGGCCAGCTCATGATCAGTTCGTTGGCCATGCCGCGTGGCAAAGGCAAGCCGATGTCCGTGGCCAACGCGCTCAACGGTTATGCCGATCTGCTGGCTCCCGGACGGCGCTTCAATGGCTAGGCAGCGACCCATCGACCCGCGGGTGGCCGCGGCGCGCGTGGTGCACCAGGTGGCGTTCAAAGGCCGTTCGCTGGATCCGCCGTTCGCGGCACCGACGAAGGTTCAAGGCCATCCAGACGCGAACGCTTCCACGCTCGCTAGGGATGCCCGGCTCAGTACGGAACTGGCCTATGGCAGCGTCCGACACTACTTTTCGCTGCGCAACCTCGTCGACCAGGTACTCGACGAGCCCTACGCCGGGCTCGATTCGCTGGTATCGAGCCTGCTGATTGTGGGCGCCTATCAGCTCCGGCATACCCGCATTCCGAGCTACGCGGCGGTTAACGAAACGGTTGCGGCCACCCGCAGCCTGCGGAAACCCTGGGCCCGCAAGCTGGTCAACACCGTGCTGCGCCGACTGTCTGGAATCGCGATACGCGCCGATGATGAGGAAGCCCGGTTCGATCACCCGACCTGGTTGATCGAGGCAGTCCGCCGCGACTATCCGGGTTCCTGGGAGGCAATTCTCGACGCCAATAACAGCCGAGCCCCACAGAGCCTGCGGGTCAACTGTCAACATCAATCCCGACAAGCCTACCAGGCCACGTTGAAAGCCGCCGGGCTCGACGCGGTACCGGGGATGGTTCCCGAATCCCTGTTGCTCGCCTCACCGGTTCCAGTACACCGCCTGCCGTGCTTTGCCGAGGGCGCCGTCAGCGTCCAGGACGAAGGGGCACAGCTTGCCGCCGGACTGCTGGCGGCGCAGCCGGGCCACCGCCTGCTGGATGCCTGCGCGGCACCGGGAGGCAAGACATTCCATCTCCTGGAGACCCGTCCCGATGTCGAGGTCCTCGCGATCGATGCGAACCCCGAGCGCGTTGCGGCCATGCAGAAAGAGTGCCGTCGCCTGGGCTTCGATCCGAGTTTCGTCCAAACGGGCGACGCGACCGGATTGGATTGGTGGGACGGGCGCTCGTTCGATCGGATTCTGCTCGACGCACCCTGCAGCGGTTCCGGGACCTTACGCCGCCATCCCGATATCAAACTGCTGAAAAACGCCACTGATCTCGCCGCATTCCAGGCAATTCAACGTAAACTAACCGCAACTGTTTGGCAGACCCTCGCACCGGGCGGAATTCTGTTGTACTGCACCTGCTCCATTCTGAACGACGAAAACGACGCGGTGCTCGAACACTTCCTCCGCGAGCATCGGGACGCACAGCCAGTTGCGCTGGATGATGTCAGCTGGGGCACGGCCACCCGCTACGGACGCCAGCTGGTTCCGTCGAAGGGTGGACCCGACGGGTTTTACTATGCACTCGTGGCCCGCCGCAAGGCTCGCCGCAAGGCTCGCCGCGCTGCCCGCACACCATGAAAATCCTGATTGTCGGTGCTGGCCAGGTTGGTGGGTCCCTGGCCGAGCACCTCGCCAACGAAGAGTTTGACGTGACGCTGGTCGATCGCGATGCCGCCAGGCTCGCGGAGCTTCGAGAACGGATCGACATCCAGACCGTGACCGGTCAGGCGCCTCATCCCGACGTCATGCGCCGGGCCGGCGCCGATGACGCCGACATGCTGATCGCAGTAACCGGCAGTGACGAAGTCAACATGGTCGCGTGCCAGGTTTGCTACTCCCTGTTTCGAACGCCGACCAAAATTGCCCGTATTCGATCGGCGTCCTACCTGACCCGCGAGGGCCTGTTCAGCCAGGAGCACATGCCGATCGACGTGCTCATCAACCCCGAACGGGTGGTCACCGAACAGATTCGTCAACTACTGGAACACCCCGGTGCATTGCAGGTGTTGAATTTTGCCGACGGGCGCGTGCAGCTGGTGGCGGTAAAAGCGTACTACGGTGGTCCGCTGGTCGGTCAGGAATTGCGCTCCCTGCATCAACGGATACCCAATGTCGAAACCCGGGTAGCGGCGATCTTCAGGCGCGGACAAGCCATCATTCCCGAGGGCAGCACGGTCATCGAGGCGGACGACGATGTGTTTTTCATCGCCGCGACGGAACACATCAACGCGATCATGAGCGAGTTGCGCCGGGTCGAACGGCCCTATCGTCGAGTGATCATCGCCGGTGGCGGCTTGATTGGCGAGCGCCTGGCGCAGGAGATCGAATCGCTGTTCTCTGTCAAGGTCATCGAGCACAACGCGGAACGCTGCGCGCAGCTCGCCGAGGGCCTGTCCAACGCGGTGGTGCTGCATGGGGACGCGACCGACCGTGAACTGCTGCTCGAAGAGAACATCGAGCATACCGACGTGTTCTGCGCACTGACCAACGACGACGAAGTGAACATCATGTCGTCGTTGCTGGCGAAGCGCCTGGGGGCCCGGCACGTGATGGCGCTCATCAACAAGCCTTCCTACGTCGATCTGGTCCAGGATGGACAGGTGGACGTCGCGATTTCGCCCCAGCTTGCCACGACAAGCATCGTGCTGACGCATATCAGGCGCGGCGATGTGGCTCAGGTGCACCGCTTACGTCGTGGTGCGGCCGAGGCGATGGAGACGGTCGCTCATGGTCGACCGGACGAGTCACGGGTGGTCGGCCGACGGATCAGCGACATCGACCTGCCGCCGGGGGTCAGCATCGGCGCCTTGGTACGCGGTGATGAGGTGTTGATCGCCCAGGACGACCTCGTGGTGGAGAACGATGACCATGTGATTCTGTTCCTCATCGACAAGCGCAGGGTCGCCGCGGTGGAGCGACTGTTTCAGGTCGGTTTGTCGTTCTTCTAACGGGCCGTGCACTTTCCCGTCATCATTCGTGTGACCGGCATCCTGCTGATGCTGTTCAGCCTGTTACTCGCACTGCCGGGGTTGCTGGCCCTGTCGCTGGGCGAACCCACGGCACCCCCATTCTTCCAGGCGTTCGGGATTACCCTGCTTGTAGGCCTGGTGGCGTGGTTACCGACCCGTACCCATCGTGAGCTGCGCAGCCGTGACGGCTTCATGATCACCGCGCTGTTCTATGTCGGGCTTGGCCTGTTCGGCGCTCTGCCTTTTTACCTGTCCAGCAGCGTCTCGGCGTCATTCGTAGACGCGGCCTTCGAGTCGATGTCGGGGCTCACGACAACCGGCGCAACCGTGCTCTCGGGCCTCGACGAACTTCCTCGCTCCCTGCTGATGTACCGAGCGCTGCTGCAGTGGTTGGGGGGCATGGGTATCATCGTGCTGGCGGTTGCGGTGCTGCCGATGCTTGGCATCGGGGGCATGCAGCTCTATCGGGCAGAGTCACCAGGCCCCGGCAAAGACAGCAAGCTCACGCCGCGAATCACCGAGACGGCCAAGGCGCTGTGGTACCTGTATCTCGGACTAACGGTGGCGTGTGCGATCTGCTATCGGTTGGCCGGCATGTCCGGCTTCGACGCCATCGCTCACAGCTTCTCGACGGTCGCGATCGGGGGGTTTTCGACACACGACGCCAGCATCGGCTACTTCGACAGTCCGCTCATCGAGTCCGTTGCGGTCGTCTTCATGGTCATCGCGGGGATCAACTTCGGTCTGCACTTCATGGCCATCCGCCGACGCAATCTCATTCCTTATCTGCGCGATGCGGAGTTCACTTTCTACATCTCCGTACTGGTTGGTATTGCCATCATCGTGTGCGCCCTGCTGTACCTCGGCGATACCGATCAAGCGCTGCGCAAGGGCATATTCCACACCGTATCCATTGCCACCACGACCGGCTTTACCACCGACGACTTCAGCCTCTGGCCTTCCGTCACGCCGTTTTTGCTGCTGTTTGCCGCATTTGCGGGCGGCTGCGGTGGATCCACCGCGGGAGGCATCAAGATGATGCGCGTATTGCTGATCTACAAACAGGGCATGCGGGAGATCAAACGCCTGATTCACCCGTCTGGAGTGTTTCCCGTGAAGCTGAATCGCCGGGTGGTTTCAACCCGGGTAATGGAGGGGGTCTGGGGTTTCTTCGCCGCGTACGTGATTCTCTTCCTGATGATACTGATCGTGGTGCTGGCGATATCGCCGATTGATTTCGTCACGGCATTTTCAGCCGTAGGGGCGTGCCTCAACAATCTCGGTCCGGGCCTCGGCGCCGTTGCATTGGATTACGCGGATCTATCCTCCCCCGTGAAGTGGATTCTGATCTTCACCATGCTGCTTGGCCGATTGGAGATCTTCACGCTGCTGGTGCTGCTGACTCCAGCCTTCTGGAGGCGCTGAGTCGCGGGAACGTATCGCGCTCCCGTCGCGGGAAAATGCCCCGCTCCCGTCGCGGGAAAATGCCCCGCGACCTATCAGTCGACCAGGTGTCGTTCAACGTCGCTCTGACGACACTCACGGTGACGAAAACATCCGCGTAAATGGTCATTGACCAGACCCGCGCTCTGCATGAAGGCATAACAGATCGTGGGGCCAACAAACTTGAAACCGCGCCGCTTGAGGTCTTTGGACAGCCGAGCCGCTGTATCGGTGGTGGACGGCACATCGTCCATGGATTCCCAACTGTTATGAAGAGGGGCATGGTCAACCCACGACCAGAAGTAGTCCACCGCTCCCAACTCGTCCTCGAGCGCCAGAAAACATCGGGCATTTTCCCGGAGCGCCTGGACTTTGCCGCGATGCCTGATAATACCCGGATCCGTGAGCAGACCCTCGACATCGGCGTCGGTAAGTCCGACCAGCCGCGGAGCATCGAAACCGTGAAAAACGGCGCGCATGTGACGCCTCTTTTTGAGGATGGTGATCCAGCTCAGCCCTGCCTGCATCCCCTCCAGGATTAGCAGTTCGAACAGTTGGCCGCCGTCACGGCAGGCCACGCCCCACTCGAGATCGTGGTAACGACGATACAATGAGTTCTGCTCACTCCAGGGACAGCGGGCTCTTTTGACCATCGAATCCAATTGCCGCAAGATTGCGCCGCAAATCTTACGCGACAGGATCTGATGCTGCTTGTGCTTCCGGCCACACCCAAACACAGTCCGCTTCAAAGGCGATCCTGAACGTGGCGCGACTGCGCGGGCTGCTTTTCTACCTGGGATACATCCCGTTTACCGTGGTATGGGGCGCGCTGGCCGTGCTCATCGCCTGGTTGTTGCCGTATCGCTGGCGCTTCCGCTTCGTCATCCTCAGTTGGACATCGGCGATGCTCGCCTGGCTTCAGCTATCCTGCGGCATCCGCTATCGGGTCGAAGGACTGGAGAACATTCCCCGGACACCTTGCATCGTGTTCGCCAAGCACGAAAGCACCTGGGAGACCCTGATGGTGCAACAGTTGTTCCACCCTCAGGCCACCTTGATCAAGAAACAGCTGCTGCTCATTCCATTTTTCGGCTGGGCGTTTCGCCTGCTCAGACCCATCGCGATAGATCGCAGCGACAACCGCCTCGCATTACGAACGTTGATCCACGAAGGCTCCGAGCGATTAAACAGCGGCATCTGGGTGTTGCTGTTTCCCGAAGGTACACGGGTCGCGCCGGGCACGGTGGGCAAATTCCAGGTCGGCGGCGCGGCCCTGGCCGAAGCGACCGCCAGCCCGATAGTGGTGGTCGCGCACGATTCCGGCCGCTACTGGCCCGCCCATAAGCTCGCCAAACGTGCCGGAACAATCACCGTTAAAATTTCACCGCCCATTTCGACAAAAGGTAAAAAACGCAAAGAAATCAATCGGTTAGCAAAAGAATGGATGTCGGAAGCGGTCACCGAGCTGAACCTCGATCACACGTCCAGATTGACCACGGACAAGGCATTTAATTCGATGAAATCGCGTCTGGGTTCCACCTGATCGCCCATTAGCGTGGTAAACATCTGATCCGCGCCGATCGCGTCATCGACGGTCACACGCAGCATTCGACGAACATCCGGATCCATGGTCGTTTTCCACAGCTGATCAGGGTTCATTTCACCAAGACCTTTGTAGCGCTGGATGTCGACACCTCTCCGTGCCTCGGTCATCAGCCAGTCCAGGGTCGATTCGAAATCCTGTACCGGCCTGCTGCGTTCGCCACGCTGTATGAACGCACCCTCCTCCAGCAGCCCTGACAGCTGCGCACTGATTTCGGTTACCAGGCGATAGTCCGCGGAGCGAAAAAAGTCCTGGGTAAACGAAAAGTCTTCAGTGACGCCGCGGGACGTCCTTCGAACATGGGGCAGGTAGACATGGTGCTCCTGATCGAATTCGAGCGTGACTTCAAACTCGACTTCCGCGCCGGTAACGACGCGTTCCTGAAGCAGATCGATCCAGCCCTGGACCGTCGCCTCGTCGCCGAGGTCTGCCACGGACAACGCGGGCATCTCCAGGAACAGCCGGGTCACTTCCGCGGGATAGACACGGCCCAGCAATTCGAGACGGGCAACCACGTTGCGATATCCGCGAACCAACTGTTCAAGGCTTTCGCCCTTGAGTGGCGGCGCGTCTGGATTGACGTACAATTCTGCTCCATCCAGGGCCAACTGCAGGAAATGGTCCGCTAACTCCCCTTCGTCTTTGACGTATTGCTCTCGTTTACCTTTCTGCACCTTGAACAACGGCGGTTGCGCAATGTAGAGATAGCCACGTTCGATCAACTCCGGCATCTGCCGGAAGAAAAAGGTCAGCAGCAACGTGCGGATATGGGAGCCGTCCACATCCGCGTCGGTCATGATGATGATCCGGTGATAGCGTAGCTTGTCCGGGTCGAACTCCGTGCGCCCTATTCCACAACCAAGGGCGGTGACCAGCGTACCGACCTCGGCCGACGCCAACATCTTGTCGAAGCGCGCCTTTTCGACATTCAGGATCTTGCCGCGCAGGGGCAATATCGCTTGTGTCCGGCGGTCACGGCCCTGTTTTGCCGACCCACCCGCAGAGTCGCCCTCCACGAGATATATTTCAGAGAGCGCGGGATCCTTCTCCTGACAATCCGCGAGCTTTCCCGGCAATCCAGCAATGTCCAATGCACCTTTGCGACGCGTCAACTCTCGAGCCTTACGCGCGGCTTCCCGCGCCCGCGCCGCGTCGATCATTTTTGTCACGACACTGCGAGCGTCCTGCGGGTTTTCGTCGAGAAAGGCAGAAAAGAAGCGCGTCAGCTCCTGCTCCACCGCTGGTTTCACTTCGCTGGACACCAGTTTGTCCTTCGTCTGGCTCGAGAATTTTGGATCCGACGCTTTGATCGACACCACCGCAGTCAGGCCTTCCCGGGTATCATCGCCGCTGGTGGTCACGTTCATCTTGTTCAGAAATCCCTCGCGCTCGATATACGCATTGAGCGTGCGGGTCAACCCGCCTCGAAATCCGGCAAGATGCGTGCCCCCGTCGCCCTGGGGGATGTTGTTCGTGTACGCAAACACCTGCTCTTGGAAACTGTCGTTCCATTGCATGGCGATCTCCACGCCGATCCCGTCTTCGCGCAATGAGTCGAAGTGGAAAACCGAGTTCAGCGGCGTTTTGTTGCGATTGAGGTACTCGACAAACGCCTTCAGGCCGCCTTCATACTCGAACTCCTCTTGCTTGCCGGTGCGCTCATCACTCAGGTGTATGACAACCCCAGAGTTCAAGAAGGCGAGCTCCCGCAATCGCTTAGCCAGAATGTCGTAGTGAAATTCGATGTTATTGAACGTCTCCGGGGAGGGCCGGAAGTAGCACTCGGTTCCCCTGTCATCCGTCTCCCCCACGACTTCCATCGGTGCCTCGGGCACGCCCATCCAATAAACCTGCTGATAGACCTTGCCATCACGCCGCACGGTCAAGCGGAACTCTTCGGATAGCGCGTTAACGACGGAAACGCCCACGCCATGCAGCCCGCCCGATACTTTGTAGCTGTCGTCGTCGAATTTTCCCCCGGCATGCAACGTCGTCATGATGACTTCCGCCGCGGAGACCCCCTCCTCCGAATGAATGTCGACGGGAATTCCACGCCCATTGTCACGCACCGTGATGGATTCACCCGGGTGCATAATCACGTGGATCGCATCGCAATGGCCCGCCAGGGCCTCGTCGATAGAGTTATCTACAAGTTCCTGGACCATATGGTGCAGGCCCGTGCCGTCGTCGGTGTCTCCGATGTACATTCCCGGACGCTTTCGCACCGCGTCGAGCCCGCGTAGTACTTTGATGTTCGCGGAGTCGTAGGTTTCGTTGGACATATAAGTCTATTCCTCAGCCATCGATCAAGCGGCACGCGCCTTGTTCCACGTGAAACGTTCGGAACCCCGATTTATAGGTCACCATGGGTTCCAATTTCGTCGTGCCGGTCGTGATCACCTGGCATTGTTCTTCGCTCAGCAATTCAAAGAAATTCATCCGGTGTGCTTCATCGAGCTCCGCACCGACATCGTCGATCAGGAACATGCTGTCGGCCCCCGTTTGTTCCCGTGTTTTCCTTGCCTGCGCAAGGTGAAGACCGCTCGCCAGGAGTTTCGCCTGGCCGCGCGACAGGACATCCGAAGCGCGACCCTGCGCTACCGTGAGCCGCAGGTCCGCCCGGTGCGGACCGCTCTGCGTAGCGCCTAATTTTACCTCGCGAAGCACCGTCTCGACCAATGTTTCTTCGAGCGTTCGGTCATTGGGCCAGCCCGGCTCGTACGTCAGCACGACCCCAAGCTCCGGCGCCAGCCGCCGCATCACGTCTTCCACCAGCGGGATCAAACCGGCGATGTACTCACGTCGCTGCAGGTCTGCCCGCCGCGCGAACTCCAGAAGCTGGGCATTCCATGCCTCCAGTGCAACCGGAAGCTTGCGGATATCGCCCCGCGCCTGGCGAAGCAACGCATTGCGCTGTCTGATGGCGCGCTGATAGCCGCGCAAGTCGTCGAGGTGTTCACGTTTCACGTGAAACGCTCCCCAGTCGATGAACGAGCGCCGCACCGCCGGACTGCCGAACACCAGGCCGGACGCTTCCGGAAGCATCAACTGGATTGGCAGCAGGCTCGCCAGCTCCGAAACCTTCCGGCCTGCGACTCCATCGACTCGCAGCTCCCGACCATCGTCCCGATCGCGCGATGTCGCTGCCGAGCGTCGCAAACCATCCGCATCGAGCTCCGCCCGCACAACCAACCGGTCTTCTTCCCGAGCAATTACGTTCGCGATGCGATTCGTCCGAAACGACCGACCCCGGAACAGCAGATAGATGGCCTCCAGAAACGCGGTCTTCCCCGCGCCGTTCGGTCCCAAAAAGTGATTCAACCCAGGAGAAAGATCAACGCTGAGAGAAGTCAGATTGCGAAAACCCCAGACCTCAGCACGTTCCAGGCGCATCGCTCGACCTCCTCCTATGCATCAATTGCGCATCAATTGCGCATCAGAGCTGCATTAGGCCCATCAAAGTCGCATAGGCATGACGACGTAGACCGAATCATCGGCGCCCGGGCCTTCGATGAGCGCGGAGCTGTTCGCATCATTGATGCTTAGCCGCACCGTCTCGGTGTCCAGCACGTTCAGCACATCTTGCAAATAGCTCACGTTAAAGCCGATTTCCATGGGGCTCCCGTTGTATTCGACGGCGACAATCTCTTCGGCCTCTTCCTGTTCCGGATTGTTCGCCTGGATTGTTATCTGCTCTCGCTCCAGCGACAACCGCACGCCCCGATACTTCTCGTTTGACAGGATGGACGCCCTGTAAAACGCTTGCTTTAACTCTTCCCGATCACCTATCAATGCGTTTTGGCTATCCGCCGGAATCACCTTGTCATATTCCGGAAAGCGTCCATCGACGAGCTTGGTCGTGAGCGTGTAGCCGCCCTGACTGGCCCGCAGGTGGTTCTTGCCCAGGGTGATGTAGACCGGATCATCTCCGTCCCGCAACAACCGCCCCAGTTCAACCACCCCTTTGCGTGGCACGATCACCTGCACCCGGTCCGCCCCCGCAACGCCCTTATTCAGCGTACACATGGCTAATCGATGCCCGTCGGTCGCCACGGTCCGAATATGCTCGGATGAAACCTCGAGCAACAAGCCGTTGAGGAAATACCTGACGTCCTGCTGCGCCATTGAAAACCCCGTCTGATCCAACAGCCGTCGCAGATCCAACTGAGCGATACTGAATTCGATGTCTCCGGGAGCACTCTCCACGCGGGGAAAGTCCGCCACCGGCAACGTTGCCAGCGAAAATCTACTACGACCCGACCGAACGATCGCCCGGTCCCCCTCTGCCTCGACCGCTACCTGGGCATTTTCCGGCAGCGAACGCCAGATATCGGCCAGCTTTCGGGCCGGAATCGTCGCTTCGCCGGTCCGCTCCACCTGCACGCCTTCTGTGACTCGAGCCACCAGCTCGACTTCGAGATCGGTCCCGGTCAGCGACACGCCCTCATCGTCAACGATCACCAGCAGATTCCCGAGCACCGGCAATGTCTGGCGACGCTCCACAACGCCGGTGACCAGTTGCACTGCACTGAGCAACGTCTCACGGTCAGTGGTGAATTTCATAGGAATACCTCTTACCAGCGCCTCTCACCAGAGATCACCGCGAAGCCTCGCGCTACTTCGCAAATGGGTCCGAAAGCTAGGTCGAAACGAGGCGGTTCAGGTTGCGATAATCTTCTGCAACATCCGCGCTCGATTCCTTGAGTTCAGCAATCTTCCGACACGCATGCATCACCGTCGTATGATCCCGACCACCAAATGCGTCACCAATCTCGGGCAACGAATGATTAGTATGTTCCTTGGCGAGGTACATCGCCATCTGTCGGGGACGCGCGATGCTGCGGCTGCGACGCTTCGACAACAGGTCGGAGATTTTGACCTTGTAGTACTCGGCAATTGTACGCTGGATGCTCTCGATCGAAACGTGGCGTTCTTGAATAGCGAACAGATCCCGCAGCGCTTGCTTAACCTGGTCGATGGAAATGCGTCGGCCGGTGAAGCGCGCGTTTGCCATCACGCGTTTGAGCGCACCCTCCAGTTCCCGCACGTTGGAGCGGATTCGTTCCGCGATGAAGAACGCGATGTCCGACGGCAGATCGACACCTTCGAGTTCAGCCTTCTTCATCAGGATCGCGACCCTGGTTTCGAGTTCTGGTGGTTCGACCTCTACTGTCAGACCCCAGACGAATCGCGATTTGAGACGCTCCTCCAGTCCGTCGATCTCGCTGGGATATCGATCGCAGGTCAACACCATCTGGTGGCCCCGCTCGAGTAGCGCGTTGAAAACGTGGAAGAACTCCTCCTGGGATCGCAGCTTGTTCGCAAAGAATTGAATATCGTCGATCAGCAGCGCATCCACTGAACGGTAGTAGCGCATGAACTCTTCCATGGTGCCTTGTTGTAGCGCTTTGACCATGTCTTGAACGAATCGCTGAGAGTGCAGGTAGACCACGTTGGATTCGGGATCTTTGTCGAGAATGGCGTTGCCCACGGCTTGCATCAGGTGGGTCTTGCCGAGACCGACGCCGCCATACAGCAGCAATGGGTTGTAGGATAGCCCCGTGTTCTGCGACACCTGCACCGACGCCGCCCTAGCGATCTCGTTAGATTTACCTTCAACGAACGTCTCGAAAGTAAATGCCCGATTGAGATCATCGCGCACGCCCGACGCACGCCGGTCTGCCCGCAGCGGTATCCCCGCGGGCACCTCGCTCCCGATGTCGAGCGCAACATCAAGTGGGTTGGCCGGGTCTCCCTCCTGATCCAACATCTCTCCGATGCGCTGTAAAAACAACGACTCTACATGATCTCTAACGTACCGGTTAGGAGCCAACAGCGTTATCCCCCCATCAGCCTGACGGGCCTGCAACGGGCGGATCCAGGTGTTGAATTGATCAGAAGAGAGTTCGTGTTCCAAGCGATCGAGGCACTTATGCCACACCGATTTTACCACCGACTATGTCCCCCGCAGTGTCGCTTTTGCATTTTTTCGACAGTCTAATGGCTTCGAAGATACACGGCTATGTGCATTTCAACCTGAACGCGAAATCTTCCGAAGATCGCCGCATTCCGGGCCCGTTCCCATCTCAAAAATCACCTCGTCGAGCCGACGCCTGTGACTAACCTGTGCGCGAGTCTGTGGGTAGCATGTGGATAACTTTTGGACGCCCGCCAGCGGGGATAACCCGCCATTTTCGCCCGCTCTTTTCAGCGGATGCGCACAACTTAGCAGGCGCTACAACCCTATCGCAAACAACCACTTGAACCGCTTACCCACAGATCCCAACGCACTCAACAACTAACCATCACAATTCTCTACACATCAAAACAAATCTTATTGAAGTCGTGCAAAGACGAGGTACGTCAGGCCAAGCTAAAATTGACACCTCCTGGTACGGCACCTAAAATCGCGCTCCTTTTTCCAGGGGCCCGACATGAAGCGGACCTTCCAACCAAGCATCATCAAACGGAAGCGCACGCATGGTTTCCGAGCTCGCATGGCGACCCGCGGTGGTCGCAAGGTGATCAACGCCAGGCGTGCCAAAGGGCGCAAGCGCCTCTCGGCGTAGTACCGCCGGCGCTTGCGGGTCGGTTGCCGTGCGTTTTTCCCGCGACTGCCGCCTGCGTCGCAAGCCGGAGTTCGACCGGGTGTTCAAGGAGGCGCAATGGCGCGTCCGCGAGGGTCCACTCCGGGCGCTGGCGCGCGTTAACGCAGGTCAGTCACCACGGCTCGGAATGGTCATTGCAAAACGGTTCGCCAACCGCGCCATCGATCGCAACCGGGTCAGGCGTTGCATCAGGGAGTCGTTTCGGGCGAACCGCTCTACGCTCCCACCGTGTGATGTCGTTGTGCAGCTGATCGATGCGCCGGGATCCGCGGATCTTGGAGAGTCGTTGCGCTCAATCTGGAGCCGTTTGCGAGAATTGGGTAATGAAAGAGCAGACTAACCACATGTCGACACGATCTGGTGCCTGGACCCTTGCGGGGACCCTTGCAAGCGCCATTACGGGCGCGGTTGCGCTGCTCATCAAGGGCTATCGCTATGCAATAAGCCCGCTGCTCGGTCAACACTGCCGATTCCACCCGAGCTGCTCGGCATACGCGTTGGCCGCCATCGAATCCCACGGTCTCGCTCGCGGTGGGTTGCTCACGTTGCGGCGCCTTGGTAAATGCCATCCCTGGCACCCCGGTGGATTCGACCCCGTACCGGATGACATCACGCGCAAACCCCTTGGGATCGCGGCGGATAGAGGTCACTGAATGCTCCCCACCGAGATTCAACGAATCATACTGATCATCGGGCTTGCGGCGACGGCTTATCTGATGATGCTCGCTTGGAACGAAGACTATGGGCGCCCAGCGGAGCTTCGGCGTACTGAAGCGCCTGCGTTGGCGACACTGCCGGCGGACCCGCCAATGGACATTCCGCGCCAGGAGTCTGGGGCCAGCGACGTGCCGGACGAGTCCCTGCTGGGCCCGGTTGGAACTCAGGAATCGAGTAGCATCGCGCTGGACGCGCCGAGCGCTCAGGTGACCGAAGGGCGACTGGTGCGGGTGGTCACGAACGATCTGCAGCTGTGGATCGATCGGTTGGGGGGCGACATCGTGCGTGTTCAACTCCCGGGCTTTCCGGTCAGCCTGGATCGGCCGGATGTACCGTTTGTGTTGCTGGATAGCGGCAACGGGCGGACGTATGTTGCGCAGAGCGGATTGATCGGTCCCGACGGCACCGACACCGGTGGTCGGCGGCCGTTGTTCGACGTCGGCGCGTTGGAGTTCGACTTCCGGACGTCTGGTGGCAGTGTCGAACTGCACACCCGGGTCGGGGCGGTGGACGTGTCCAAGGTGTTCACGTTTCAGAGCGACGGCCATCTGGTGACCATGGAGTACCGGATCGACAACCGGGGCAGCGAACCTTTCACGGTCGGGATGTTTGCCCAACTGAAACGCGATGGTGAAGCGGTCGAGGAAGGTGGCGGAGGATTTGGCCTGGGGCCACGTCCATACTTGGGTGCGGCGTTGACCACGGGCGAGGAACGGTATCTGAAGCTTGGTTTCGACGATCTCGACGACGAAGACTTTCGCGAGACCGTGGAGGGCGGGTGGATCGCCATCCTGCAGCACTATTTCCTCAGTGCCTGGGTTGCGGACGCTGCCAGCAGCAACCGATATTACGGACAACGACGTGATGATGGTACGTACATCGTCGGCTATACCAGCCCGGTGCAACGCGTCGAACCGGGGCAATTGGCAACCTTTCACACCGCGTTCTATGCGGGGCCGAAGGACCAGAGGACCCTCGAGAAAATCTCTCCGAATCTGAATCTGACCATCGACTACGGTTTTCTCTGGTGGATCGCCGTGCCGTTGTTCTACCTGCTGGATTGGTGGCACGGTTTCGTGGGCAACTGGGGGGTGGCGATCATCCTGCTGACGTTGGTGGTCAAAACCGCGTTGTATCCCCTGTCCGCGGCCAGCTACCGCTCAATGGCCAAGATGCGCAAAGTTGCCCCGCAGATGAAGCGTCTCCAGGAACGTTACTCTGACGACCGACAGAAACTGTCCCAGGAGATGATGTCCCTGTACAAGAAGGAGAAGGCCAACCCACTGGGCGGGTGCCTGCCGATACTGGTTCAAATGCCCGTGTTCATCGCCCTGTACTGGGTGTTGTTCGAGAGCGTCGAGTTGCGCCAGGCGCCATTCCTGCTCTGGATCGACGATCTCTCGGCGATGGATCCGTTCTTCGTGTTGCCGATCCTGATGGGAGCCTCGATGTTCTTCCAGCAGACGTTGAATCCGCCGATGCCCGATCCGATGCAGGCGCGCATCATGAAAATGATGCCTATCATGTTCACCGTGCTGTTTCTGTTCTTCCCGGCGGGACTCGTTCTCTACTGGTTGGTCAACAATGTGTTGTCGATGACCCAGCAGTGGCTCATTACACGACAAATCGAACGTGGAAGTGCCCCCGCAAAAAGCTAGCGCTGCACTTGACGCAGACACCATAGCCGCGGTTGCCACACCCCACGGACGTGGCGGCATCGGCATTATCCGGGTCTCCGGATCCAGCGCGGACCGGATCTGCCGCACCGTCACTCATACCGAAACACCGGCCCACCGAGAGGTGAGGACGGCGACGTTCCATGATATGGAAGGTCACCCGATCGATGCCGGATTGGTGGTGTTCTTCGAGGGACCGCGTTCGTTCACGGGCGAGGACGTGCTCGAACTGCATGGCCACGGCGGAGCGGTCGTGATCGATATGGTGCTGGCAGCAACACTCAGCGCCGGTGCGCGCCAGGCGCGCCCAGGAGAGTTCAGCGAGCGTGCGTTCCTGAACGGCAAGCTCGACCTCACCCAGGCCGAAGCGGTTGCGGACCTCATCGATGGCGCTACCCAGGCCGCGGTCCGCAGTGCCATGCGCTCACTGCGCGGGGAATTTTCGGAGCGCATCGACGTGCTCGCCGAGAGTCTGAGGGAATTGCGCGCCTATGTGGAAGCGGCCATCGACTTTCCCGAGGACGAAGTCGATTTCCTCGGCGACGGCACGGTGCTCAGACGTCTGAACGAGCTGCAGCAACAACTTTGCGATGTGGCTGATGCGGCGCGCCAGGGCACCATGCTCACCGAAGGCGTGACCGTGGTGCTGGCTGGGGCGCCAAACGTAGGCAAATCAAGTCTGCTCAACCGGCTCGCGGGGGAGGAACGTGCGATCGTCACAGCAGTTCCGGGGACGACCCGGGACGTGTTGAACGCGGATCTCGAACTGGACGGCATACCCGTGCGACTGATCGACACCGCGGGGCTGCATGCGTCGAACGACCCGGTGGAGCAGGAGGGCATTCGCCGTGCCGAAGCCGAGATCGCAAAGTCGGATCTGTTGCTGATGATCGCCGATGCCACTCAGCCAGGAAGCGCCGGGCTGATCGGGGTGGCAGAGGCGGTGGCAGGGGACGAGGGAACGCGAATCCTCCACGTCCGGAACAAGATCGATCTCACCAGTGAACCGGCCAGCGAGCCTACGGATCCCACGGACCCCACGGACGCCACGGAGGAAGTGGTGCGGATTTCTGCCCTGACCGGCGCGGGAATTCCGGCGCTTCGCGCGCGCCTCACGCAGGCGCTGGGATTGAAGTCTCAGGACGAGGGTGTGTTCTCGGCCAGGCGTCGGCACCTGGATGCGCTCACTGCCGCCGCCGGGGAACTGAAAGAGGCGATCGATGCGTTTGAGCGAGTCGGTGCCGGGGAACTGTTGGCGGAAGATCTACGCCGCGCACACGACTTGTTGGGTGAAATTACCGGGCGGGTGAGCCCGGATGAGCTTCTCGGCGACATCTTCGGGCGATTCTGTATCGGAAAATAAGCATCGGTTCAGCGCCTACTGAATCCGTTCCGATTCGTCCGTAAAATGGGAGCTTTCGTCCCAAAGAAACCCAACAGGGTGTATCAACAACCAGTAGTATTGTGCCCATGGTTGTGCCCATGAAGGGATTTTTACAGCATTCCATGGGCACAAATATCTGGCGGAGGTACTGGTTTGAGATTGTCGGACGCGAAGGTGAGGGCGCTGAAGCCGCGGGAGAAGGCGTACCAGGTGGCAGACGGCGGCGGGCTATTTGCGGACGTGCTGCCAACAGGTCGGGTGGTCTGGCGGTTGCGCTTTCGGCTTCCAGGAGAGTCACGGCAGGAAAAGGCGACGCTGGGAGCATACCCGGTGCACAGCCTCGCAGACGCCCGCCAGTGGCGAGAGCAGTGCAAGCGACAGATCAGCCAGGGGACCAGCCCGGCGGCTGAAAAGCGCCAGCGAAGCGCAGAGCTGCACCACACGGTTGAGGAATTGGCTGAGCGGTGGCTGCAAAAGGTGGTCGAACCGGCCCGCAAGGACGCGAACACGGTACGGCGAGTGCTGGAGAAGGATGTGCTGCCGGTGATCGGCTCGCGGCGGGTGGATGAAGTGACCGTGGCGGATGTGTTACGGGTTGTGGACCGGGTGAAGGCTCGGGGGGCGGACATGATGGCCCTGCAGACCCACGGCACGGTGCGGCGGTTGCTGGATTATGGGATGGCCCGGCAGTTGATTCAGGTCAACCCGGCGGCGGCTGTCCAGTCGCGGTACGTGGGAACCCCCAAACCACGGACGCGGGTGCTGTCACTGGATGAGGTCGGGCAGTTGTTGCGGGCGCTGTACGCTTCTGATTTGAAGCGCAGCCAAATCCTGGCGATTCATTTGCTGCTACTGACCTGGGCGCGTAAAGGAGAGTTGACGGCAGCGCGTTGGTCGGAGTTCGACCTGGAAGCGGCGCTGTGGGCGATTCCGGCCGAGCGGATGAAGAAATCACGTCCACACCTTGTTCCACTGTCGGATCAGGCGGTGTCAATTCTCAGAGAGTTGAGAGAGCGGTGTGATGGCTCCGAGTGGATGCTGCCGAGCAACCGCAGCCGTGGGCGACGACCATTGGCGCACAACACGCTCAACAAGGCGCTGGCGGCACTGTCGCTAACCCTCCCGTCGTTCGTGATCCACGATTTCCGGCGCACCGCGTCCACGCACGCGCATGAGGCGGGCTTTTCCAGTGATGTCGTGGAGAAGGCGCTGGCGCATGAGCAGCGCGGTGTGAGAGCCGTCTACAACCGGGCGGAGTATCTGGACCAGCGGCGGGAGCTGTTGCGGTGGTGGTCTGATCTGGTGTCAGCCCAGGCGGGTGGGCGAGGCAATGTCTTGATCATTGGAGGACGCGGCCCTGGGGGCTGAAGTGACACGGCGACGGAGGCCGACCGACGACAGAAGAAAAACACCATGCCGAAATCAGTGGAGTGGCTGCCAGAAGGGGCATTTGGCGTAAAGCGCCATGTCCTGGATCAGGAACAGAGGCCATAGCCTCGAGGCAGCAAAAATACAAGACCATCCGCGGCGAGACGAGTTTATACGCGGGAATGAGTGGGGAATCGGCGAATACCAGGCTGCAAAAGAGTTCCAGCGACGCCATGCGAAAGCCTAACAAGTATCTGCTCGACAGACCGTCCTC
>SMWF01000054.1 GCA_004357385.1 Gammaproteobacteria bacterium
CCGGTTGAAAAAGTTGCGCCCCATCCAGTCCGCACTCGACAGATAGACGAGCGGTTCGCCCGCGTTTTCGAAATAGAACACCCGCGGGTGTTCCAGAAACCGCCCGATAATCGATCGGACCGTGATGTTGTCCGACACGCCGGGCACACCGGGGCGCAGCGCACAGACCCCGCGAACCAGCAGGTCGACCGCCACGCCGGCGGTGGCCGCGCGGTACAGCGCCTGAATGATCTGCGGTTCAATCAGCGAGTTCATCTTCGCCATCACCCGCGCGGGCTTGCCGGCCTGGGCATGTTCGACTTCCCGCTCGATCAGCTCGAGCATCGCCCGATGCAGCGTGAACGGTGCGAGCAGCAGCTTCTTCAACTTTTCGGGCCGGCCCATGGCGGTGAGCTGTTGAAATATCTTCTGGACGTCGCCGGCAATACGCCGGTCGCAGGTGAACAGTCCGAAGTCAGTGTACAGACGCGCTGTACGGTCGTGGTAGTTGCCGGTCCCAAGGTGTACGTAGCGGTGCAAGGATCCGCCCTCGCGGCGCACCACCAGCAGCATCTTCGCGTGGGTCTTGTGTCCGACCACGCCGTACACCACCTGCGCGCCGGCGTCGGTCAGGTGATTGGCCAACTCGATGTTTGCTGCCTCTTCGAATCGAGCACGCAACTCGATGACCACCAGCACATCCTTACCGCGCGCCGCCGCGTCCACCAGCGCGCGCACCACCGCCGAGTCCGCGCCGGTTCGATACAACGTCTGGCGGATCGCCAGCACGTCCGGATCCGCGGCGGCCTGGCGAATGAAGTCAATCACCGGGGCAAAGGACTGAAACGGATGATGCAGCAGCAAATCGCCTTTCCGGATCACCTCGAACATGTCCTTGCTGCCGCGGATCCGCCTCGGCACGCCCGGGGTGAAGCCGACGAATTTCAAATCCGGGCGGTCTACCAGATCGGGCACCGCGGACAGCCGCATCAGGTTGACCGGGCCCGCACAGGGATAGACATCGCCGTCGGTCAGCCCGAACTGGCCGACCAGAAAGGCCGATACTTCTTCAGGACACGCGCTATCGATTTCCAGCCGAACCTCGTCGCCAAACCGTCGTGACGGCAACTCGCCCTCCAACGCACGCAGCAGATCGTCAACCTCCTCCTCGTCGACGAAAAGATCACTGTTGCGCGTCACCCTGAACTGAAAACAACCGGTGACTTTCATCCCCGGGAACAGCTCACCGATGTTGGCGTGGATGACCGACGATAAGAACACCAGGTCGAAGGGTTGCTTCGCGAGCTTGCCTGGCAGACGGATCACACGCGGCAGCGACCGCGGCGCCTGAACCACGGCCTTACCGCTATTACGACCGAAGGCGTCCTTGCCTTCCAGCGTAACGATGAAAGTCAGGCTTTTGTTCAGGACCTTCGGAAACGGATGTGCCGGATCGAGGCCGATGGGCGTCAGGATGGGCTGCAGTTCGGTCTCGAAATAGCGGACCAGCCAGTCCCGCTGTTTGCGGTTCCATTCGTCCCGCGCCAGGAACCGGATGCCTTCTTTGCGCAACTGCGGCAGCAGCACATCATTCAAGATCCGGTATTGATCATCCACCAGCGCGTGTGCGACGTCTGCGATGCGAGCCAATTGCACGCCGGGCGACATGTTGTCGGGACCGGTATGGGTCGAACCGTAAGCCTGCTGCTGCTTCAGACCCGCCACCCTGATCTCGAAGAACTCATCGAGATTGCTGCTGGCGATACAGAGGAACTTCAGTCGCTCGAGCAACGGTAGTTCGGGGTCATTGGCTTGCGCCAGCACCCGCCGATTGAACTCCAACAGCGACAACTCGCGGTTGATGTACAGCTCGGGATTGCTCAGATTGACTGCGTCCATGCCTTAGAATGCGCTGGATCACGCGCATACCGCAATCAAGGG
The DNA here is from genome assembly GCA_004357385.1 of Gammaproteobacteria bacterium. GTDB lineage: Bacteria > Pseudomonadota > Gammaproteobacteria > Pseudomonadales > Azotimanducaceae > SMWF01. Next base: position 1,921 of record SMWF01000054.1, read on the forward strand.
ACCGGGAAGCTTATCATGGCCTTCGTTGCAGACTTTCTACCCCCGTCACACTGTTCGCGGGCCGCGTGGTGAGCCGCGATCGGGTCTACAGCGAAGTTCGCCAGATCGTCGACTTCGTGTTCGATGACGCCGTGGTGGCGGTATTTCCGGACATGATTCGTCGCTCGGTACCCGGCTACGAGACCGTCGTTCCGCTGAGCGGACTGCTGGCAGCCAGGCACGCGACCCCGGGGGGCCGCTGCTACGACCTCGGCTGCTCGCTGGGCGCAACCGCGCTGGCCATCGTCCGGGCGCTCAAGGTCCCCGATTGCGAGGTCGTGGCCGTCGACAACTCGTATTCGATGCTCGCCCAGGCCCAGGCCAACCTCCCGGACGAGCCGATTCGTTGGCTGCTGGATGACATCCAGACCACACCGATCGAGTCTGCGTGCGCCGTGGTCATGAACTACACATTGCAGTTCGTTGCCCCCGACCAACGGCTGAACCTGCTGAGCCGTATACGCACCGGGCTCCGCCAAGACGGCGCGCTGATCGTTTCGGAAAAGATCCGCTTCAGCGACTCCGACCAGCAAGCCTACTTCGACGAGGCCCACCTCGAGTTCAAACGGGCGAACGGTTACAGCGACCTCGAAATCAGCCAGAAGCGCACCGCCCTGGAGGAGGTCATGAAGCCGGACACGCTCGAGGCTCACCAGGCGCGATTTACCGATGCGGGATTCAGCAACGTAGACGTCTGGTTCAGATGCTTGAACTGGACATCGTTCATCGCCCGACCGTGATGGTGCCCACCGTACTCAGCGATCAATGGCGCGCCGCCGCTCGCGCGCATCCGGGTCTTGGGGCTCACATCGAACGATTCGCCTCCTCATTGTCGCGCCACGGCGACGCCCACAGGTGGCTCGACGTGTTGGACGCGCTGCCGCCGTTGATTCCCTCCACCCTCGAACTCGACGCCACGGTTACCGTCGGCAGGTTGACGGATACAACCGCGCGCCACCGTCGCGCACTGACCCACCTGCTGATGCAGTTGCATCCCTGGCGCAAAGGACCCTGGTCGCTGTTCGGCATCGGCATCGACAGCGAATGGCGCTCCGATTGGAAGTGGGCGCGGATCGAGCCGCACCTCGAACCGCTCGCCGGCCGCCGCGTACTGGACGTGGGTTGCGGCAACGGCTACTACGGCTGGCGAATGTGCGCCGCGGGCGCGCGCAGCGTGCTCGGCATAGACCCCACCGTGATATTCGTGATGCAGCACGCGGCGGTCAGCCACTACGTCGCCGCGATCGACGAATCGATCGCGCTGCGCAACCAACTGTTGCCCTGCCGACTCGAGGAACTCGACGCGACCGAGCCTTTCGATACGCTGTTTGCCATGGGCGTGCTCTACCATCGCCGCGACCCCCTGGTACACCTGCGCGAACTGCGCAGCCGGTTACGCGCGGGCGGCCAACTCGTGCTGGAGACGCTGATCATCGACGATCCCGGCCCGCAGGTGTTGGTGCCGGAGGAGCGCTATGCCCGCATGCGCAACGTCTGGCTGATCCCCAGTTCCAGTTCACTGGTCGCATGGCTCGGCGAAGCAGGCTTCGAGCAATCCCGGGTGGTCGATGTCACCGTGACCTGCACGCAGGAGCAACGCGCCACGCCGTGGATGCGGTTCGAGTCCCTGGTCGACGCCTTGGACCCCGTGGATCCTAGCCTGACCATCGAGGGTCACCCGGCACCGCGGCGCGCGGTGGTGCTGGCCAACGCCTGACGCTGCGCTGGCACCCCCGCCACCACGCCCCTATCATCCGCGCATGCCCGAATCCCTCCAGCCCGAACTGATCGAACTGCGGGACGCCATGGAGCGATTCGCTTGCGACGTCCTGAAGCCAATGGCGCAGTCCCTGGCCGATGGCACGCTCACGCCAGGCGACGCGTGCGCTCAGGTTCGCGAAGCATCCAAGACCGCGGGTTTTTTCACCATGACGCAGCCCGCCGCATTTGGCGGGTCCGAAGCCGGCCAACTCGCGCTGACGGTCGCCCGGGACACGCTCGCAGCTTACAATTCGCCTGTCTCGAGCGCGGTGTTCGGACCGGGGCCAGGGGTCCTCGCGGGGGTCGACGAACCGTTGCGCAGCAGTCACCTCGAACCTCTGTTGCGCGGCGAGAAACGCGCGGCGTTCGCGTTCACCGAGCCGGATGACGCGCCGCACCCTACCCAAGGAGTCATCGACGGCGACTTCCTGATCATCAATGGTCAGAAGTCCTACGTTACCGGCGGTGCCAATGCCGACTTCATCAATGTGCTGGTGACCGTGGTCGACCAGGGTCCGGCCATGCTGGTGCTCGATCGGGACACTCCCGGCGTGAGCATCGAGCGAACCTTCGAATCCCTGGACGGCAGCCACCACGCCGCATTTCGGTTCGTCGACGCGAAAGTCCCTTGCGCGCGGTTGATCGGCAAACCCGGCGAAGGCCTGCCGCGTGCCATGCGTCAGATCGGCGACACGCGCCTGGCCATCGCCGCCGGCGCGGTTGGCCAGATGCGTTGGGTGCTGGATTTGCTTACCGAGCATCTGAGTGCGGCGCACGCGTCCGGCGAACCACTCGGCAATCGCGAGGGCGTACGCCTGCGCTACGCGGATCTGCGCATCAAAGCGTATGCCGCCCGGAGCATGCTGTACCGCACAGCGCGGCTGGCCGACAGTGGCGCCAACATCGTCAACGAAGGGATCGCCTGCAAGGTATTCAGCACCGAAGCGTTGGGCGAAATCGTAGATACCGGCATCCAACTCGTCGGTGGCAAGGCACTGACCGTCGGTCACCCGCTGGAACGGCTGTACCGCGAAGTCCGCGCGCTGCGGCTCGCCGAAGGCGCCAGCGACGTCCTGCGTCTGAATCTGGCGCGAGGGCGCCTCGAACTCGGCAAGGGCACGCTCTGAGGAGGACGAACATGACCCATCAGATTAGTCGCGGCGCCTGGCTGGCGGCCCTCGGTACCCTCGCCACCCTCGCCGGCTGCACCTGGGTGGATCTCACGCGCGCCGGTGAGCAGGTCCGACACGCGCAGGCAACCGAAGTGATCGGCTGTGAGCGAATCGGCACCGCCACCGCACGGACCAAGGATCGCATCGTCGTGGCACGCAATCGGGACAAGGTAGCCGACGAATTGTTGATACTGGGTCGCAACGAAGCGGCCCGCCTCGGCGGCAACACCGTGGTCGAACAGGGCCGGCCAGAGAACGGCGCGCAAGTGTTCGACGTCTATCGGTGTGCTAACTGAAGCGTTCCCGGTTGTCCTCACGCTGCTGCGGCGACTTTTTCAACAGCAGGCAGACGGCGCCGGTTCCGCCACGATTCGGCGGGGCGCTGTGGAATGCAATGACCTCCGGGGTCTGCCTCAGCCAGTGTGCGACGTAGCTCTTGATCCTCGCCGGCGGATCGCTGCGCTCGCCCCGGCCGTGGGCGATGAGCACGGTGCGTAAGTCCTTTGCGCGACTGGCCTTGAGGAACTTGAACACAGCCTCACGCGCCTGACTGACCGTCAGCCGGTGAAGATCGAGTTCCGCGTCGACCTCGTACTTACCCAGCCGGAGCTTGCGAAACACTCCGATCTGCACTCCGTCCTTCTTCCAACTCAGCTCGTCGCGCGGTCCTACCAACGCAACCTCGCCCTGGTGCAGATTGTTGGGATCCACGGCATCCCGATGATCATCCACCGCCGCCTGGCGGCGTTGCAGCTGTGCCGGAGTGGGATCGCCGCGGGTTCGTTCCACCTCGGATCGCTGGTTTCGCAGCGGTTGGACATCGCTCATCGCATCACGAAACGCGTCATCGCCATTCCGGTCACGCTGATCGTCGTTCATCCCTTCGTTCATCGATCCGTTCACGAAGGAAGTGCCACCGCGGGATACTGCGCCGAGCGGGTACCCGGGATCGGATGGTTGTCGTCTGCGTGGTACGTACTGACCAACGACAGTTTGACCTCGGCCGTCCGATTGGTGCCAGCCGCGTGAAACAGCCGGCACTGAAAAAACAGCACATCGCCCGGTTCGAGTTCGACAATCACCGCCCGGTCGACGAGCTTCTGATTCTCTTTCAGGTCCATGCGTAGCGACAGGTCGGCATCAAACCGACCGCGATCGAGTTCCAGACGATGGCTGCCAGGGATGACCGACAGCGCGCCATTCGCTTCAAATTCCGCCCCGAGCGCCAACCACGTGGATATGAGTTCTGCCCGGTCGAAGGACCAGTAGCGGATGTCCTGGTGCCAGTGAGTCGCGCTGCTGTAGCCCGGGTACTTCGTCATGATGCAATTGTGATGAGACTGAGAGAGCATCGGCTGCCGGCCGCCCAACAGCGAGCGCAACCGCACGCCCAGTCGTTCGTCTGTCTGCCACGTACGGAACGCGGCGCCTCGAGAGTAGGCGCTCAGCAAGCGACGCGGAGTGTTGCCCCCAGCGGCGGATCGATCCCGCGGCGCGCCCGGATAGCCTAAATCGGCCTCGAATTCCACGGGGCCGCTGAGCGGTGTGAGCGACTGCTCCACGGCACTCGCAAGGGCTGCGCGTTGCCCGGCGTCAACCAGTTGTCGAGCCACGACGAAACCGTCACGCTCGAAGCGCGCCGCGTCAATCTCCTGAATACGTGCTGCCATGCTGAAACGTCCGGTTATGGCGCCATTATACGCACTCGTCACCCGGCCCATCTCCTCGCGGAGCGCGCAGCGACCATCGGATACCTCGACCCGGCAGGTACCAGGACGCGTATACAATGGAACTTCGGCAAACCCACGAGCGTCCATGTCGCGATCACTGAAATTCATCCTGCCGGTTGCGTTCCTGGCGCTGGCGTCGCTGATCTCGTTCGCGTTGATCCAATCACGGCCGGCCGCAATGGTGCAGCCACCGCAGCCTCCGGCTCTGCTCGTATCGACACTCCTCGCGCAGCGCCAACCCGTCACCTTCAGCGTCGAGTCCCAGGGCCTGGTAACGCCTCGCACCGAGACCACCCTGATGTCCGAAGTCGCCGGCCGGATCGTTGAGGTTTCCCCGGCCTTTGTGGCCGGCGGGTTCTTTCGCGCCGGCGATGTGTTGCTGCGCATCGACCCCCGCAACTACGAAACCCAGGTCAAAGCCGCCCGCGCCCAGGTCGCCAAGGCGCGTACTCAGGTAGCAACGGAGAATGCACTGGCCAACTACGCTTATGGCGACTGGCAGCGTCTGCGCGAGTTCAGCGAAGATACCAAAGCGGCATCGGACCTCACCTTGCGCAAACCCCAACTGGCCGCTGCGCTGGCCGAGCTGGAGTCCGGAGCAGCGGCCCTCGAAAAAGCACACCGCGATCTCGAGCGCACCTTCATCCGCGCGCCCTATGACGGAATGGTACGCACTAAACGCGCCGACATCGGCCAATACGTCAGCCCGGCCACGCCGGTTGCCGACACCTTCGCCGTTGACTACGCCGAGATCCGGCTACCGCTCCGCCAGCAGGATCTTCGATACCTTGAACTGCCCGATGCGGACGCGCCGGACGACGCGCTCGACGTCCTCCTGAGCGCAGTGATCGGCGACACCGAGCACCACTGGTCCGCACGACTGGTGCGCAGTGAGGGGGTGTTCGATGTGAAGAGTCGCGTGCTCTACGGCGTCGCCCAGATTCAGGATCCCTATCGACTCGAAGGCAACCATGACCTCGAACCCCTACGCATCGGGACATTCGTGACGGCCAAAATCACCGGCCGCGACGCCGGCGAGCTGTTTGTCCTGCCGCGGCACGCGCTATACCGCAACGATACGATCTGGGTCATCGATGACGAATCCAGGATCCGCGCTCGCACGGTCGAAGTGGTGCGCGCGGACAACGACTACATTTACGTCAAGTCTGGTCTCGATGACGGCGATGTGGTGTGTGTGTCTCCCATCGATCAACCGCTGCCAGGGACGCTGGTGCGGGTCGGCAAGGCCGGATGAGACCGCCCGGGATCATCGGATGGTTCGCCGACAACCACGTCACGGCGAACCTGATGATGTTTTTCATTCTGCTCACCGGCCTGTACGCGGTGTTCACGCTGAAAAAGGAATCGTTTCCGCCCGTCCACATCGACGCTATCGATGTACGGGTCCTGTATCTGGGCGCGGCGCCCGAAGAAGTCGAAGAAGGCGTGATCATCAAGATCGAGGAGGCCATCGAGGGCATCGAAGGCATTCGCGAGATTCAATCGATCGCCAACGAAGGTTTCGGCCAGGTGTCCGCGCGGATCGAGAAAGGCTTCGAAGTGACCGAAGTGATGGACGAGATCAAGCTCGCCGTCGATGGCATCTCGACCTTCCCCAGTGAAACCGAGCGGCCGGTAATCTCGCGCGTGAAGTGGCAGCGCGGTGCAATCGCCGTGCAGGTCGGTGGCGACCTCGACGAAACGGCCATGAAAATTCTGGCCGACGAGATACGCGATGAGCTGATTGCCTTGCCTGAGATCAGTGCCGCCGAACTGCGTGGCGCCCGCCCCTTCGAAATATCGGTGGAGATCCCCGAGGTCATCTTGCGTGAGTACGGGATGACGCTCGAGCAAGTCGCGCAGGTCATCCGCAACTGGTCCATCGATCTGCCCGGCGGCTCGATCCGTACCGAATCCGGTGACATCAGACTGCGCATGAAAGGTCAGGCTTACACGGGCGAGGACTTCCGCAACATCGTGCTGCTCACCCGCGCGGACGGCGCCCGCATTCGCCTGGGTGACATCGCCAACGTCACCGACGGGTTCGCAGAGGTGGACAGTTACGCCTTCTTCAACGGCAAGCGCAGCCTCGTCATATCGGTCAAGAGCCTGGAGTCTCAGAACGATCTGGACGTGGGTGCGGCGGTGCGCGAATACGTGGAGCAACGTCGCGCAAGCCTGCCCGACGGCGTCGTACTCGAAACCTGGGGCGACTCGACCGTATACCTCAAAGCGCAACTCAACATGATGCTGAAGAACATGGTGATGGGCGCCGTCCTGGTGTTCTTCATTCTCGGCATCTTCCTGCACGTGAAGATCGCCCTCTGGGTGATCGTCGGCATACCGGTAGCGTTCCTGGGCGCCTTCATGATGATGCCGCTGCCCGGCATAGACATATCCGTCAATGGATTGAGCCTGTTCGGCTTCATCCTGGTATTGGGCATCGTGGTCGATGACGCGATCATCATCGCGGAGAGTGTCTACACGGAAACGGAGGAACACGGCTACACCCTGGCCAACATCGTCGCAGGCGCGCAGCGGGTGGCCATCCCCGCAAGTTTTGGCGTGTTGACCACCATCGTCGCGTTCGTGCCGATGCTGCTGGTGTCAGGTCCCACCCACGATCACTCGGCGGCCATCGGCTGGGTGGTTGTGCTGTGTCTCGCGTTTTCACTGGTCGAATCGAAGCTGATCCTGCCTTCGCACCTGGCGATGATGAAGTCGTCACACAAGAAGAGCGGCATTGCCGATGTCGTGGACCGGGGCCTGAAGCGCTTCATTGCGCGCGTCTATCAGCCCACGCTGCGCCGCTGCATCGAGTATCGCTATGCCACCCTGGCGGGCTTTTTCGGCTTGCTGATCATCGCGCTGGGTCTGGTCGTGGGCGGCAAGGTCCGCTACGTGTTCTTCCCGGACATGGACAACGACTTCATCATGGCCAAGGTAGAACTTGTCGACGGCGCACCCGAATCGTTGATCCACGACATTGTCGAGCGGTTGAGCGCGGAACTGGATGCAGTCAACGATCAACTCAAACTGGAGACCGGCAGCGAGCGAGACATCATCGAAAACACGTTCGCCTATATCCGCGACGGCAAGTCGGGCTTTTTTCAGGTTGAGCTCAGCAAAAGCCAGCATCGGAACGTCACTCCCAAGGACGTCGAGACACGATGGCGGGCACGGGTCGGAGAGATCGCCGGCACCAAGGAACTGAAGTTCCAGTCGAGCATGAACATGGGCGGCGGTGCGCCCATCGCGTACAAACTGACCGGACGCAACTACCCACAGCTGGAAAAGGCCGCAGAGGAACTGGTCCAACATCTGCGTGGATTCGAAGGGGTCTACGAAGTCGAGAACTCATCTCAGGAGGGTCCCCGCGAGGTGCGGATGCGCGTGAAACCCGAAGCGGAAGCCTTAGGGATCACGCTGTCCGACCTGGCCCGGCAAGTGCGAAGCGCGTTCTACGGCGCCGAAGCTCAACGGATCCAGCGCGGCAAACACGAGGTCAAGGTCATGGTCCGCTACCCCCGGGCGGAACGCCGCTCGATGGGCAACCTCGAGTCGATGTGGATTCGCACGCCCGACGGCCGCGAACTGCCGTTCCAAGCCGTAGCGGAAATCGAACTCGACCGGGGCTACAACAACATACGCCGGATCAACGGCCGCCGCGCCATCACCGTCAGCGCGGAGGTGAACAATGCCGTTACGGAGCCCGCCCGGGTGACCCGTGCCACCCGTAACGAGTTCCTGCCGCAGCTGATGGCGCGCTACCCGGGTGTTACCTGGAGCCTGACCGGCAGCGCACGCGAGGAGGAGATGGCGCTGGACCAAACGATTACCGGCTGGTTGCTGGCAATGTTCGGGATCTACGCGCTGATGGCCATCCCGCTGCGCTCGTATCTGCAGCCGCTGATCATCATGGGCGTGATTCCGTTCGGCATCGTGGGCGCGATCGTCGGGCACATGATCGTCGATATTCCCCTGAACGTCATTTCGCTGCTCGGAATCATCGCCCTGTCCGGGGTGGTGGTGAACGACAGCCTGATCATGGTCGACTTCGTCAATAAACGACGCCAAGCAGGCGAATCGGAAATCGACGCCGCAATCCTGTCCGGCAGCGCGCGCCTGCGACCCATTCTGTTGACCTCCCTGACCACTTTTTTCGGGCTGTGTCCGATCATTCTGGAACGCGGCGCCCATGCCAACCTGGTGATCCCGATGGCGGTATCGCTCGCCTTCGGAATTCTGTTCGCCACGTTCATCACGCTGATTCTGATCCCGTCCATGTACGTCGTCCTGGGGGACGTGCGCGCGCTGTTTGGACTGGACCGCTCCAATCAACGCGACGCCACACCTGCGGTAGGCGGCTAGGCTCTGGAGCACCTTCAGGCGCGTAATCTGTGTAGCTGCGCAGTCAGCAGTACGGCATTCCTTCCGAGGCGCCGGAAAGCCCGGTCAATGCGCCTCGGAAGGAATGCCGCACCACCGCCCGCACCCCAAGCAAGTTCGCCTAAGGTGCGCCTAACGGGTGATCTGACCGCCGAGCAGCTTCATGAGCTTTTCGCCGTAAGGCGGGCGCAATCCCGCCAGCGCTGCGATGTCGATCTTCGATTGTGTAAACACCGATTTTGCGTGACTGAAGGTCTTGAAGCCGTCGTGGCCGTGATACGACCCCATCCCCGATGGACCCACGCCGCCGAACGGCAGGTCTTCCTGAGCGACGTGCATGACCACATCGTTGACGGTCACGCCACCTGAGGTCGTGTGGGACAGCACGGTTCGCTGTTCGGCATCGTCTTTGCCGAAATAGTACAAACCCAGCGGTCGCGGATTGTCATTCACATAGTCGATCACCTCGTTCATGTCGGTGTAACCCTTCACCGGCATGAGCGGGCCGAAGATTTCGTCCTGCATCACCTTCATGGAATCGTCGGCGTTCAGAATCAAGGTCGGCGGGATCTTGTGTCCCGGCTGCTGACGGAAGTCCTCATCGCCCGGATTGATCTCGACAATCTCAGCGCCTTTTTCCCGGGCGTCGTCCAGGTACCCGTTGAGCCGTTCGTAATGACGTTCGTTGACGACCGAGGTGTAGTCATCGTTGTCCAACAAGGTCGGGAACATCTTCGCCACCGAGCGTTGGCTGGACTCGACGAACTCCCCGATGCGCTCCTTGGGCACGTACACGTAGTCCGGCGCCAGGCAGATCTGCCCCGCGTTCATGGTCTTACCGGCCATGATCGCGGCGGCGCTCTTGTCCATGTCCGCGCTGCGACCCACGATGACCGGAGACTTGCCACCCAGTTCGAGCGTGATCGGAACCAGGTTCTCCGAGGCGGCGCGCATCACATGGCGCGCCACGGACGTCGCGCCCGTGAACAACAGGTGGTCGAAGGGCAGGCCCGAGAAATCGGCGCCGACCTGCGGGTCGCCGGTGATCACTGCGATCTCGGTCTCATCGAACGCGCCACCCATGATCTCCGCCATGAGTTCCGATGTCGCAGGCGTATATTCCGACGGTTTGATCATGCAGCGGTTGCCCGCGGCAAGGATGCCCGCCAACGGTGTGAACGTGAGGTTCACGGGGAAGTTCCAGGGACTGATCACACCAACCACGCCAAGCGGTTGATATTCGACCCGCGCCTTCGCCCCCAGCAGATTCAATGGAAAATCCACCTTGCGCTTTTCTGGCTTCATCCATCGCGCCAGATGCTTCCTGGCATGTTTCAGCGGTCCGATGGAACCCGCGACATCGGTGAACATGGACTGATGGATCGAGCGGTGACCAAAGTCTTCACGCATCGCTTCACAGAGCCGATCCTTGTTGTCGACCAGCAGGCCGATGGCGCGATCGATCCGGTCCAGCCGCTTCGCGAGGCTGACTTCACCCTCGTCCAGATAGGACTTTCGCTGCCGGCCAAGCAACTCGAGCATCTCGTCGCGTGTCATTTCAAGTCTCCCAACTCAATTCTATTCGGCGCACCGTGACGCTGATGATAGCGCGTTCGCGCTAAACTACGGTGGGTTCAACGCGTCCAGGTGGGGAAACATGGAGCTTGCATGCAACTAGAAAAGATTCGACACATTGGCGTGCTTGGTGGTGGTGTGATGGGCGGCGGCATCGCCCAAGTCTTCGCGGTCGCGGGATACGATGTAACCATTCGCGACCTCACCCAGGAAATTCTCGACGATACCGCAAGCGAGGTCTGCGATCGCAAGTGGGGGCTCAAGCGCGCCACGGAACGCGGCAAGATCGGCTTCGATCAAGCCGCCGCCGCAATCGCCCGAGTCAGCTATACCACCAACCTCGATGCAGTCAGCGATTGTGACCTGATCATCGAAGCCGTCCCGGAGAAGTTGGAACTGAAGCAGACCGTGTTCAAGGAACTGGACGAACGGGTCAAACCCGAGGCCATCCTCGCCTCCAACACGTCCGGCTTCGTGATCGCCGAGATCGCCGCCCAGGTGAGTTCGGCGCGCCTGCCGCTGATCGTGGGCATGCACTTCTCAAACCCCGTGCCGGTGATGCGGATGTGCGAGGTGATCTACACGCAGGACACCAGCCCCGCAACCATCGAGGCGGCGCGCGGCGTGGCGGAGAAGGCCAACCGGGCGGTTTCGCTGGTGAAGGACATGCCCGGTACCTACGGATTCATCCTGAATCGGGTGTTCGCCGCGGCTCAGCGTGAGGCGATGAAGATCGTCGAAGACGGATTGGCCAGCGAAGAGGACGTCGACAAGGCGATGATGACCGGGCGCAATTGGCCGGCCGGGTTCTTCGGCCACCGGGGTGGCATCGGTAAGCAGTGGTAGCGGCAGGTCGTGTTATCGGGATCACTCCTGCGCGCCCGGTTCCTCGAACAGCAACCTTCCATTGACCGTTAGCGCGAGCCGATCCGTCGCGGGCCACCAGCGCGCCTCCAGGTAGTGATGCTCTTCCCAATGCAACTCGACGTTGGTCCACACGTAGGCGCAATGCAGGCCGCTCGACGCTCGTCTTTTTCGCTCGACACCGTCAAGCGAGAGCACGAGATCACCGTCCTCGTCTACCTCCAGCCCAACCAGATGACCGCGATATTCAAGTTCATGGGTTCGGGCCCGGGCCATGATAGTGCTCCGATAGCAGTTGCCCCAGGGCGTTGCACCCTACCCAAGCGCCCGGGGGATTGGAAGTGAACGCCGTCTCGCCGTTCGACCGGGTGTTGAAGAGCCGCGACGTGTTGACGCTGGCGTTCGGCGCGATGATCGGCTGGAGCTGGGTGTTGATGACCGGCTACTGGGTGAGCACCGCGGGTACGCTGGGTACCGCTGCGGCATTCCTGGTCGGCGGCGTAGCGATCGCGCTGATCGGACTGACGTACGCCGAACTGGCTTCCGCAATGCCGAAGGCCGGCGGTGAGCACGTGTATACCCTTCGTGCCCTGGGCCCTACCGCCTCCTTCATCTGTACCTGGGCTCTGTTGATGGCCTACGTTGCAGTGTGCCTGTTCGAGTCGGTTGCGCTGCCCACCGCCCTGGAATTTCTGGTACCCGCGATACGCTTTCACGAACTGTGGAAGGTGCAGGAGGCAAGTGTCGATCTCGGCTTCGTCCTGGTGGGGGTCGGCGGCGCCATCGTCATGACCTGGATCAACCTGCGCGGCATCAGAACCGCCGCACGGGTCCAGAGCATTGTCACGCTCGCCATCCTGATATCCGGCGTGCTCCTGATCAGCGGCGCGATCTCCTTCGGCTCCGCCGACAATATGGTGCCGCTAATGACGAATGGCAGCACCGGCCTGCTCGCCGTGCTGATTATGGTTCCCGCCATGCTGGTGGGCTTCGATGTGATTCCACAATCCGCTGAAGAGATCGATCTGCCGCCACGGCGCATCGGCGTGCTGCTGGTGGTTTCGGTGTTGTTGGCGGTGGCCTGGTATGTCGCGATCAGCCTGAGCGTCGCCGCCGGTCTGGACGCCACGGCATTGGCCGATAGCGAAATGGCCACGGCTGACGCCGCCAGTGCGCTCTGGGGGACCTCCTGGGCGGGTTCATTGCTGGTAGTCGGCGGGATCGGTGGCATTCTCACCAGTTGGAACGCGTTCATCATCGGGGGTAGCCGGGTGATGTTCGCGCTCGGCGAATCCGGCATGCTGCCCCGTGTGTTCGCGCGCATCCATCCGCGCTATCACACGCCCCATGTCAGTGTGCTGTGCATCGGCGTACTGTCGTGCCTCTCGCCGCTGTTTGGCCGGACCATTCTGGTCTGGCTGATCGATGCCGGCAGCTTTGCGGTGGTTGTCGCATATATCTTCGTGCCACTGTCGTTCCTGGCCCTGCGCCGTCGGGAACCCGATATGCCACGGCCATTCCGTCTGCCCGCGGGTCGTTTCATCGGCGCGTTGGCAGCGCTGCTGGGCTGCGCGCTTCTTACGCTGTACCTGCCCTGGAGCCCCGCCGCGCTGATCTGGCCGCAGGAATGGCTGTTGGTGCTGGGTTGGTCGCTGCTGGGCGGGGTGTTCTACCTGTATTTCAGACTCTCTGCAGCCCGCGCGGATCAGAACAGCGCCGCCTGACGGTCGTCGGGATCCCGGAACAGGTCGGTTCGCAGCGTCGGCAGCTTGCTCCCCAACAACCCGCGCTTGCGCAGCGCCAGCTCGAAACGTTGGCGGATCAGGTCCGCGAACGGCCCCTCGCCGACCTGGCGGCTCCACCATTGGGCATCGTAGTCCTTGCCACCCCGCATGCTCCTGATCACGCTCATCACATGCGCGGCCCGATCGGGCAGATGCAGTTCCAGCCACTCGCGAAACAGATCCTTGACCTCCCAGGGCAGTCGCAGCAATACATAGCCGATGCTGCGTGCGCCGGCGGCCGCGCATTGCTCGATGATCGCTTCGAGTTCACTGTCGTTGACCAACGGAATGACCGGCGCGATCAGCACACCCACCGGTATGCCGGAATCTGCAAGAAGCCTCAGCAATGCGAGACGCCGCTGCGGTGCGGCCGCCCGCGGCTCGAGCGTGGCCTTCAACCCGCTGTCCAGGGTGGTCACGCTGATCATCACGGAAACCAGCTCCAGCTTCGCCAACTCCAACAACAGATCGAGGTCGCGCTCCAGCAACGTCCCCTTGGTGACGATGCTGACCGGATGTCGGTAAGCAAGCATGGTCTCCAGAATGCTTCGCGTGATCTTCAGCTTTTTCTCCGCCGGCTGGTAAGGATCCGTGTTCGACCCCAATGCGAGTACCGCACAGCGATAGGATGGCCGGCCAAACTCCTGCCGCATTCGTTCAACCACGCCCGTCTTGTAGAAAATCCGGGTTTCGAAATCGATGCCGGGTGACAGGTCTAGATAGGCGTGCGTGGGCCGGGCGAAGCAATAGACACAACCGTGCTCGCAGCCTTTGTACGGATTGATCGAGCGATCGAAGCCCACGTCGGGCGACCGATTGCGCGTGATGATGGTGCGGGTCGCATCCGGCAGCAGCACAGTTTTCGGGTTGGGATCCGGTTCGAACGACTCCCATCCGTCATCGACCCGTTCCCGGCGCAACGCATCGAACCGACCCGCCGGGTTCGAGGCGGCCCCGCGGCCTTTAATTGGCGTATCCATCCGCTTGTCCATGCCTATTGGAAGTCGGCGGGGTTCGGGCCAGATTAACTGTATATACATACAGTATCAAGGAACTGGCGTGGGGTATAGATATATCCCACGGAAATTATTCCACTGAACAATCTGAACTAGGCTATAGGGGAAAAAGGCGAAACTCAGGATCTGCCCCCCCCAAAGCGGACCCCGCATTGTGCACTGCACGAGGGCGCCTTCGGCCAACTTCAGACATAGAGGGTCGCGTTACCTTGGCAAAAGGCGACCCGAGCGGACGGGCTTGGCAGCTTACGCTGATCCGCGATCAGAATACGGCTAGATCTGGAGCCTGTCAGCGGGACCCCATTCTTCGCGCCGCTTGCCTCGCGCTCGCTGAGCTGCGGGAATAGATCGTCTCGCCAGCGAGCGGAATACTCTGAAGCCGACCGTTGCCTCCCATATCATTAGTAGCCGGTCAAACTAACTGAAGCCGCGAATCGGCGAACGCATCTGTTGAACGGCGGCTGGTTTTATGTGGCGCTCGACCCAGCCAAGATAGGAGTCGACGGCCTCCTGTCGTTCATTGTCGTTCAACTGATACACCGCATCCCGGGCTGCCAAAACCTCCCCGTCAAGAAATCGTACGTGCGCACGCACTCGATCAAAACCTTCATAGCTTTCCTCATGTGCCTCAAACTTCCCCTCAATATGGGCGGCCATAAGTTGAAATGCGTTTTCAGTAAGAAGTAGGTACTCGTTGCTATCCACTGAGTTCTTGAGAAGACGGTGAGCCAGAATGACATCTGGGCCTGATACTTGGGGCCTACCTGCTACTTCGTGGAAAACTGCCTCGCCGGCATGAACGATGATCTTCAGGCCCAATTTATCTCCGTTCCGGCAGATTGCGCAGCCACAAGGTGTCGATTCCGCGGTTAGACCTAGCTGCGCAATAAACGCCTCAAAGAATTTATCTAGCTTCTCGCTGATCTCCTGCACCATGGTTGCCCAATTGGCTTCCGTATCCGGATGCCGCGCATAAAGAAAGACCGCATCTCCCTCAATTTCCTGCAACGTCAGGGGTATATTGACATGCTCCAAGATGGCCTCGATGAGCGAGTTGATGCAAAGCTGGCCATGCACCGCGGACGTGCGGTTCTCTAGCATGAACCGCGTATAGCCGCTGATGTCTGCCAGAATAACGATGAGCTTGTCCTGTTGCATATAGGATTGCTCGCGTGCCCTTGGGTCAGGCGATCATAACCCGTCCCACCTCTTCAATCTTCACCCGCACCGCGTATAGCCATACTTTAGAAACGGCGCTTGGGAACACGCAATCCGATCTGCGTCACGTGCGCCACTGAACAGGCGCTCGTAATACACAAAGACCATTGTCACAATCAGAACCAGACCAGAATTAGAGCGGTGCCGTGAAAGAAATCACTCGGATCAATCATGTAGGTTTGCGAGTCAGGGATCGGTAGCACGAGCGTTCTACGAGCAACTGGGATTCGAAATAGGCTCCGCCTTGCACACGCCTCGGAAAGTGTGGACGACCGCCTGCTTCTGGCAGGTACTGTTTCACTATCCGAGTCGCGCGTCGTGATGGCCAGATGAAGCGCATGGTTACGTTCCTCACCTTCGCGGTCATTGGCTATGTTGGGTTGTGTGCGCTGATTTTCTTCGTCCAGGATCGGATGCTGTTCTTTCCGCGACCTTCCGATCCTCACGCCGTCACTCGGTTGGAACCCTGGCAACGTTCAATTAAAACCTCGGAGGGTACGCTGTCCGGTTGGGTAATTCCGGCACGAGATCCGATCAATGCGCCGCTGGTTTTCTACTTCGGGGGTAACGCGGAGGATGTCAGCGTGACGGCGCTCGATGTAAGCAACAACGCCGATGCCAACTTTGTCCTGATGAACTATCGCGGTTACGGAGCAAGTGAAGGTGCGCCTTCGGAAACGGCATTGTTCGCCGATGCCCTGCTCATTTATGACACGTTGATCGACGCGACGTTACACAACGGGAAAGTTGTAGCGTTCGGGCGCAGTCTTGGTTCCGGTGTCGGTGCCTATCTGGTTTCCCAGAGAAAAATCGATGCGGCAGTGCTGGTGACGCCCTACGACAGTATCCGCAGCGTTGCGCGCCGCCATTATCCTTGGCTGCCCATTGCGCTCCTGATCAGACACCCGTTCGATTCCCTCGCTTTAGCACCTGGCCTCGATGTGCACGCGCTCTTCCTGGTGGCAGAACGCGACGAGATCATTCCACCAGCTCACGCGCGCCACCTTGCCGACCATTGGGGTGGCAGCACGCGATGGGTGTTGATCAAGGGCGCAACACACAACTCAATCCACGTAGAGACGTACTATTGGGAGTCGATCCGCGAATTGTTGAACGGCCTGTAGTTATTCATTGGGCCACGCCGCCCTTGATGGTGGTTTGCGGTGGACCTCCGAGACGACGATGAACTCCAGGACAATTTTCGTGGACGTATAGCCATGCCGCCGAGGTGCACCCCGTGGACTTTTCATCCACCTTCCATTAGCGTCATCGGCTTTGTAAACCGGCGAAGAACAGGCCAATGCACGATCTGATCATCCGCAACGGTACGATCATCGACGGGTCCGGGGACGATGCCTTCGAGGGCGACCTGGCGATCAGCGACGGTGTGATTTCGGCCGCCGGCGAAGTCAGCGGCAAAGCAGTCCGAGAAATCGATGCGGCCGGCTCGATCGTGACGCCGGGTTGGGTCGACATTCACACCCACTACGACGGTCAGGCGACTTGGGATCCGCTGCTCGCTCCGTCCAGTTGGCACGGCGTAACCACCGTGGTGATGGGGAACTGTGGCGTTGGTTTCGCCCCTGTTCGTCCGGATGCGCACAACTTTCTGATCGAACTGATGGAGGGCGTCGAAGACATCCCCGGCACTGCCCTGGCAGAAGGCATCGATTGGACCTGGGAGAGCTTTCCCGAGTATCTGGACGCGCTGGAGGCGAAACCCCGCGCCATCGACGTGGCAACCCAGGTGCCCCATGGCGCAGTACGCGCCTACGTGATGGGCAAGCGTTGCAACACGGACGACGATCTTCCAACTGAAGCTGAACTTGCCGAAATGGCTCGCATCGTGCGTGAAGGCATCATCGCCGGAGCGCTCGGGTTTTCCAGCTCGCGTACCTTCCTGCATCGCGACAAGCACGGGATTCACGTGCCCGGTACCTTCGCCGGTAGCGACGAGATGCTCGCCCTCGGGCTGTCCATGAAGGGGCTGAAACATGGTGTGTTCGAACTGGTCTCGGATCATCTCGGCGGCGACGACGAGTGGGCTTGGATCAAACAGTTCACCCGGGAAACCGGGCGTCCGGTCACCCTCGTGGCCACCTCGCCCGCCGCGTACGAGGACAACAAGATGCTGCGTATCGCCGAACAGGCGCGACGCGAGGGTATCGAGGTACGGCCCCAGGTGGCCGGCCGGCCAACCGGCGTGCTGCACGGTCTGCAGTCGAGTTTCCACGTGTTTTCGCGGCTACCGAGCTTCGCCGCCCTCGACGACCTGCCCCTGGCAGACAAGGTCGCGCGCCTGCGCAACGATGAACTGCGTAACGTGCTACTCGCTGAAGCGCGTGAAGCTGAACCGACGGTCATGGCCGGGAGCCTCGACGAGTTGTTGTGGTTCGTGTTTCCGCTCGGCGAAGACCCGGATTATGAACCGGATCGGGAAGACAGCATCGCCGGACTTGCGGCAACAGCGGGGCGTCCGGCGCTGGAGATGATGTACGACGCGCTCGTCGATCACCAAGGCAAGGAACTCTTCTATCAACCGCTGGGTTTCTACCAGACCTACGACTTCAGCTATTTCTACTCGACCATGCAACACCCCAACATCCTGTTCGGGCTGTCCGACGGCGGCGCGCACTGTGGCCTGATCGCCGACGCCGGCATGCCAAGTTTCATCCTCACCCATTGGGGCCGCGATCGGACCAAGGGCGAGAAGCTGCCATTGCCCTATCTCGTTCGAAAGCTCACCCATGACACAGCAACGGCCTATGGCATCAACGATCGCGGCCTGCTGAAGCCAGGCTACCTGGCTGACATCAATGTAATCGACTTCGACAACCTGCGACTACATCGTCCGGAGGCAATCTACGATCTGCCGACGGGCGGCAAACGTCTGGTGCAACGCGTCGACGGGTACCGCCAGATCGTCAAGTCTGGACAGGTGACCTTCGAGGACGGTGAACACACCGGCGCCCTGCCCGGGGTTCTCATTCGCGGCGGCCAGTAGTACCGCGCCATGAGACTCGGGACGCCGGTACTGCTGGCTACGCTGGCGATAACCGCGGGTTGCACGCAGCTGCAGGAGCAGCAGGAACAGCAGGAGCAGCAGGAGCAGCAGGAACAGATCGCACGCCTGAGCGCCCAGATCGATGCCTTGGGCGAGTCGCTTGGGCGCACAGAGACTCAATTAAAGGAACTGCGGGTCGACCAGAACGTGGTGGTCGCCGACCTCGCTGCCGGTCGCGCGGGCATCAGTCAGCTCGAACAGGCGGTTCAGCATCTGCCCGATGCCATGAAAGCCTTGTGTCCCGAGCAGGATCCGGTGGTAGTCGAATGCCCGGCCAATCGGGTCCAGCGAATATTCGTCAGCGGCGACAAGATGGTCATCGGCGAACTCGAAACGGTCTGGATCGATCCGCCGGGATTGAGTCTGAACGCACGCATCGACACCGGGGCCACCACCAACTCGCTGAACGCCGAGGACATGGTCGAGTTCGAACGTGACGGCGACAACTGGGTGCGGTTCCACGTGCGCGACACGGACTCCAAGGACCTGATCGAGATCGAACGTGAGGTGGTGCGTTACGTGCGCGTCTATCAGCAGGCGGATCCTGGGGGTACCCGCAGGCCAGTGGTCAGCTTGCGGCTACACCTTGGCGACGTGTCCGACCCCTTCGAGTTCACCCTGGCCGATCGATCCCACCTGAATCATCAGATCCTGCTGGGACGCAGCTTCCTGACCGATATCGCCTTGGTTGACGTCGGTAGGCGATTCGTTCAGCCTCGGTACCGACCGACGCGTTCCGACTGACGGCAACCAGGTCCCCATAACAATATGACTGAACGTGGGCCCTTCCTTTTTCTGGTGGCCCTGCTTGCGACTGTCGGAGCCGTCACCGCGGTCTTTCGCAATCAGGAGTACGGACTTCCATTCCTGCCCGGTGCCCAAACCACCGTCTGGCAGGTGGACGCGAAGATCGAATTCCGCGCGACCGGCGGCCCAACCCAGGTGATCCTGACGCTCCCGCCCGACCAACAGGGTTACCGCGTGGTCAACGAAATCCCCGTCGGAGCCGGCTATGGCTTTTCGTTCGAGGAGTCCGGTGGGCAACGCCGCGCACACTGGTCGAAGCGCAACGCCAGCGGCGATCAGACCCTGTATTACAAGCTCGAACTGGTGGCGGACGACAGCGCCAAAGGTCCGGATTCGGGTACGTGGTCGAGAACACTGAACCGTTGGGATGAGCCCTATCAGACGGCCGCACAGGAACTCATCGACTCGGTAGTGCCGCTATCGGCAGACGGCCTGACGCTTGCGCAGCAACTGATCCAAGTCATGTCGACGGTGCCCGTTAACTCGAACGTGAGCCTGCTGCTGGATCGCTTCGCCTTGCCTACACTGTTCGCGAACCTCCTGGCCAGCGCCGACATTCCCGCTCGATCGGTTCAGGTCCTGTTGCTGGAGGATGGGCGGCGCCGGCAATCGTTGATCGAGCGGGTGCAGGTGTGGCAGGACGGTGAATGGCATTTGTTCGACCCGGGTTCGGGACCCGTGGCAGACACCTCGGACCTGTTGCTCTGGCAGACCGAAAATCCAGTGGTGCTCGAAGTGATCGGCGGTACCCAAAGCCGGGTCACCTATTCCATCATCAGCCAGACACGGTCCGCGTTTTCGTTGACCCGCGCCGCGGAACCAGGCGAGGCCCCGGCCCTATCACTGTACAGCCTGCCCATCGAAGAGCAGAGCACGTTCAAACTGATCATGCTGCTGCCGGTGGGTGCCTTGGTAGTCGTGTTCATGCGCATCATGGTCGGCGTTGAAACCAGCGGCACGTTCATGCCCGTCCTGATCGCGCTGGCATTCCTGCAGACGGAGCTGGTACCAGGCGTACTGAGCTTTCTGCTGGTGGTGGCCATCGGGCTGCTCATCCGGTCGTACCTGTCGCGCCTGAACCTGCTGCTGGTCGCACGTATCGCAACCCTGGTCACCGTGGTGATCGGGATCATCTCGGTGTTCAGCATCTTGAGCTACCGGTTCGGGTTCGCCGGGGGGCTGACCATCACGTTCTTCCCGATGATCATCCTGGCCTGGACCATCGAGCGGATGTCGATTCTGTGGGAGGAAGAAGGCCCACGCGAAGTGCTGGTGCAGGGCTCGGGTAGCCTGATCGTCGCGACCCTGGCGTTTCTGCTGATGGACCTGCCCACCGTCCGCCATCTGGCGTTCAATTTCCCCGAACTGCATCTGTGCCTGCTGGCGCTGATCCTGCTGCTGGGGCGCTACACGGGCTACCGCCTCTCGGAACTACGTCGCTTTGCGACCATGGGACGGGTATAGGCAGGCACCATGATGTGGGCCAATCCCTTCCGGCTACGGCGCCGCGGCGTTCTCGGCATGAACCGCCGCAACATCGATTATATCGGCCGCTATAACGATCGACGCTACTACCCGCTGGTGGACAACAAGCTCGAAACCAAGCTGGTGGTCCGTAACGCCGGCGTGACGGTGCCCGAACTGCTGGGCGTGGTGCGCACCCAGCACGAAATCGAATTCATCGATGTCGTCCTCGAACCGTTCCGCCAGTTTGTCATCAAACCAGCCCAAGGCAGCGGCGGGCGTGGCATCCTGGTGATTACCGGCCGCGAGGACGACGGTTTCCGGAAGAGCAATGGCGACGTGTGGTCGCTGCGCCGCGTCAAGCGCCACCTCTCCAACATCCTTTCCGGACTCCATTCCCTGGGTGGTCGTACCGACGTCGCGATCATCGAAGACCTGGTGATCAGCGACGATACATTTGGCGATCTCAGCCACGAAGGCGTTCCCGACATTCGCCTGATCGTGTTTCGTGGTTATCCGGTCATGGGCATGTTGCGGCTGGCGACCAAGGCATCCGACGGCAAGGCAAATCTTCATCAGGGCGCGGTGGGTGTGGGTCTGGACATCAGCACCGGCCGCAACGTATCGGCCGTCCAGTTCGACCGGCCGATTACCCATCATCCCGATACCGGCGCGCGCCTGGACCAAATCGCTGTGCCGCACTGGCGTGAGCTGTTGACCCTTGCTTCGCTTTGCTACGACGTGACCCACCTCGGTTACCTCGGCGCAGACCTGGTGCTGGACCGGCGACGCGGCCCATTGCTGCTGGAGCTGAACGCCCGCCCGGGACTCACCATTCAGATCGCCAACCATGAAGGGCTGGTCCCACGGCTTTCGCGCATCGAGTTGTTAGAGGAGCATTCCCGAGACCCGGGTGTTCGGGTGGAGTTTGCTATGCAACACTTCGTCCACCATCCCTATCGGGGGCAACAGTCGCTGTGGGAATCGGACACACCAGCACAAGGGAGTACTGGATGATCATCATCAGCGCCTGCATCGACACTGAACCCGGCACCGTAGAAGCCATGACCGACGCGATCACCACCATGATGAAGGCCAGCGAAGCCGAAGAGGGCTGCTACAGCTACGTCTTCTCCATCGAGGTCGGCAATCCGACCAACATCCGGATCTTCGAGCGGTGGGAGGACGAAGCCGCATTGAAAGCTCACTTCAAAACGCCACACATGGCGGCGTTTCAGGCCGCAATGGCCGAGCATCCACCCAAGGGAATGGATCTGAAGGTGTTCGATGTCACCGGCGAGATCCCCATGCCCGACGTCAGCTAGCGCATGAGCGACTCCGGCCAATCCGGTGGTCAATTGACCCTCTGGGGCGGCGGCACGGTGCGCACCTTTCGCGCCCACTGGATGCTGCATGAGCTCGGCCTCGACTACGAACCCCGGCTGATCGGTTCACGCACGGGCGAAACCCAGAGCGAGGAGTTCCGCCGCCTGAACCCGAAGGAGAAGATCCCCGTGCTGGTCGACGACGCGCTGGTGCTGAGCGAAAGCGCGGCGATTGTCACTTACCTGGCTGATCGTTACGGCGCCGGCACCGGTTTGACCCCGGAACCACGCACCGACGCGCGCGCCCACTACGACGAGTGGACGTCCTTCATTCTGATGGAACTCGACGCGCACACGCTGTACGTGATGCGCCGGCATCGGGACCTGGCGGACCTGTACGGTGAAGCACCCGCCGCAATCGAGGCCGCGATCGCGGGCTTCCAGAAACAGGTGGCCGTTGCCGAGCGCGCGCTCGCCCACAGGAATCATCTGGTCGGCGAGCAATTTACCGGGGTGGACATTCTATTGACCTCCTGCCTCGACTGGGCGGTCGCCTACCAGGTCGGTATCCCAGAGCGCCTGGATGCGTATCGCAGGCATCATCAACAGCGGCCTGCCTATCGGGCGTCCCGCGAGCTAAACTTCAGCGTCAGCCCGGGAGCCTGATGCAATGGCCTACGTCGACGATCGTTTTGTTCACGATGCGGATGCGCACATCCTGGAGACCGCGGAATTTCTCGCCGAGTTCGCCAGCGCGCCAATTAAAAGCCACCTGTTCGGGTTCGATGGCAGCGCCGCGGTTGCAACCACAGCACAAGCGCTGGAAGTCACGTTGGCCCAGCAGCGCGACCCCGAGTACCGCGCGCGCGATGCCGCGGAAATCATGCAGCGCAAGAATTGGGACGCGACCGGTGCGCTGTTCAAGGAAGACCGACCGGCGGCCCTCGATCATCTGGGATTCGCCAGCCAGCTGATCTTCAACACCTTCGTAAACGGCCACATGGCCGAACTCGAAGCGGGCGCCGCCAACATGGACCTGGATCTGATCTACGGCGTCGCCGAAGCGCACAACCGCGCCATGCTCGACTTCTGCAGCGTCGATGCGCGTCTGCTGCCCACCGCCTACGTACCGCTTGCGGATTTCGAGCGCACCCGGCAACTTGCGAGCCAGGTCATCGCCGACGGCTTTACCGGCCTGCTGATTCCATCCGCGTGCCCCGCGCACCATTCGCCCAGCCACACCGGTTTGTTCCCGCTGTGGGCAATGGCCGAAGAAGCCGGGCTGCCCATTCTGTTTCACGTCGGCGGTGGCGGGACACTGCTGGATCCCAACTATTTCCGGAACGGCCTGCCGGTACCGCCGGACTTTCACGGTGGCGCCGAAAACTTCCGCTCCGTCGACTACATGGCCATTCCCACGCCCGTCATGCAGACCCTGGCAACGCTGATCATCGACGGCATCTTCGAACACCACCCCAAGTTGATGTTCGGCGTGATCGAACAAGGGGCGGGGTGGATTCCGAGCTGGATGCGCTACCTCGACAGCGCCTACGACGCCTTCGCCCGCCATGAGGAACGCCTGCAGGCGTTGACCCTGCGACCCAGTGAATACGTCAAAAGGCAGCTACGGGCGACCCCCTACCCCACGGAAGACGTCGGCTGGATCGTGCGCGAAGCGGGCAGCGAAATTCCGCTGTTCTCGTCCGACTATCCACATGTGGAAGGCGGCCGGAATCCGATCAAACGCTTCGACGCCTCGCTGAGTGAAGCCGACGATGCGACCCGCGAGCTGTTTTATCACGCCAACTTCGCCGATTTAATGGGGACCCGCTTGAGCGCACGCCTGAAGAGCGCAGCGCGCGCCTAATCCAGACGCAGCTCCATTTCCAGGTCGCCGCGCGCGAATCGACCATCCGACAAGCCCTCGAGGCGCCGAAAGCCCACCGATTCGTACAGGCTGACCGCGGGCGTGAGAACGCTGTTGGTGATCAGGAACACGCGCCCGACGTCCGCGGCGCGGGCGTGCTCCAGACATGCGTTCATCAACAACCGGCCGATGCCAAGCCCTTGGGCGGTCTCGGTTACGGCCATCTTAGCCAGCTCGAAGCAGTCTTCGCCGTGCGGAATCAAGGCAACGGTCCCAACGGCCTCAGCATTGCGCAGGGCGAAGAAAATCGCACCCCCGGGCGCGATGACGTGCTGCTCCGGATCACCCAGGGTGCGCTCGTCGGCAGGTTCAATCTCGAAGTAGCGCTCGATCCACTCCCGGTTCAGGCGGGCAAAGTCAGCCGCCAGGTCCGGCCGGTAGGCAACGACTTCGACACCCACCGCATCGATCACGAGTCATCAGTCGGTCGCTGGCCGTCGATCAACCAATCGAGAATGCGCGGATTTTCATCGCGCGGGTAGGTATGCGACAGGTCCGCAAGTTCCCGATAGACCACGTCTGCACCCGCGGCGCCGAGCGCGTCCCGGGCCATGCGCGCGACGTCCACCGGAAACATCCAGTCGAGCACACCATGCGTCAGGTAGATCGGTCGACCGCTGAGATCCGCCGCGCCATCCAGCAACATCGGGTGGAAGGTTCCGGAAATCGGCGCCAGATGAGTGTACGGCGTACCCGCGCCCAGACCGCTCAGCAAGGTAAAGGTCGCCCCATCGGACATCCCGGTCAGTAGAATCCTGTCCTCATCAATGGTCCAGGTCTTCATGACGTGTTCGACCATCCCGCGGATCGATGCGGAGTCCACATCGGGTTCCATCAGCGACCAGGTGCCCTGGCGCGCGGTGGGGCTGAGCACGACGCAACCACGGCTGCGTGCTTCGCGCAGCCAGGTCCACATAAAATCCGCGCCATGGCCGCTGCCGCCATGCAACGCCACGATCAGCGGCATGGCACTTTGCGGGTCGTAGTACTCGGGCACGTACAACGAAAATCCGCCGCGTTGTTCGTGATCATTGTTGGCATTCATGATGCCGACGTCGTCCCGGGACGGATCCGCGCCGTTGAGCGCCTGCCACAGGGAATCATCGTCACGCCGTTCGACATCGACGAAGAACCGGTTGATCGCCGGCAGCGAAAAACTCATCGGATACAGCGCTTCCACCGCGCGGGTTGTGTGACGCATGGATCGGTACGCCTTGAGGATGCCGTTCGGGTCATCCGCGCTCGCCTTGAGTCCCCGGAAAGCCCGCAGCGCGGCGTCAGCAGCCAGATTCAACTGATCGCGGAAGAAATGCAGATGTTCCGGCCACTGGGTCGCGTCGAACGCGGTCTTGCCCGCTTCGATCGCGTCATCGAACCCGGCCAGGGATTCGACCAGACCAGGTAGCTGGGGGGGATGCAGATGTCGAGACGCGTACGCCAGCGCCTCGAGTCCGGTCAGCAGCGCGGGAACCAGCGCGGTGGTAGCCTCCAGCAGGGGATCTTCGGTTTCGCTCATCAGGTGCTCCTGCAGTTACTATCGGGGTTTTGACCGATCAAGGCCAGAAAACGTAAAGTCTGCGCAGACCCGGCTCAGACACGGGAGGGATCCACCCATGAGCGACACATTCGACCGCGCCGCTGAAAATGTCGGCAACATCCTGGCAATGGAACACCTGAATCTGACGGTGCCCGATCAGGAGATGGCTGCGCTGTTTTACGTCACCGGTCTGGGATTCACGCGCGACCCCTACATGGACTTCGGCACGTTCAATATGTGGATCAATGTCGGCCAGCAGCAGTTCCATCTTCCGAAGTCAAAAGCACAACGGTTTCGTGGACACATCGATATCACCGTGCCGAACCTGGACGAGCTGAAAGCACGTCTGGAACGCCTGGGCAAGCCGCTCAAAGGCACGGAGTTCGGCTGGGAAATTTACGATGACCACATCGGCGTGACCTGTCCCTGGGGCAATTCGTTGCGCTGCTTCGCGCCCGATCCCGCAATCGGTATGGAACTGGGCATCCACAATCTCGAGATGCAGATTCCCGAGGGCACCAGCGGCGCGATTGCCGAGTTCTACCGGGTCGCCTTCGCGACGCCGGCGACGGCAATCGACGGTATCTCCAAGGTTTGTGTCGGCACCAATCAGACGTTGCAGTTCGTGGAAACCGATGCGTCGATCGCAGACTACGACAGTCACCACATTGCGATCTACGTTGCCGACTTCTCGTCGCCGCACCAATGGCTGGTCGAACGCGACCGGATCACCGAGGAGTCCGATCAGCACCAGTACCGGTTCCAGGCCCTCACCGACGGCACCGATACGGCGTTGGTCGAATTGGAGCATGAGGTGCGCAGCCTGCACCACCCGATGCACGCCCGGAACCTGGTCAACCGCAACGCGGGTCAGCATTTCTTCAACTTTCGTCGCGGCCGCGAAGCGTTCGTCCCGGGCTCGTGAGTACCGAATCCCGAGTCGCCCGACTCGAAACCGCGCCTTACTACCTGCCGCTGCGTGACGAAGTGGAAGCATTCGAAGCGGCCTACGCGGCGCGCTTGCCGGTGCTGCTGAAAGGACCCACGGGCTGTGGCAAAACCCGCTTCATCGAGTACATGACCTGGAAGCTGTACCGGGATACCGAGTCTCCGCGCCGGCAACTGGACGCCCCTCTGCTGACGGTGGCCTGTCACGGAGACCTCAGCGCAACCGATCTGGTCGGCCGGTTCCTGCTGCGTGGCGATGCCACCGAATGGCTGGACGGGCCGCTGACCCGCGCCGTGCGCAGCGGCGCGATCTGTTATCTGGACGAGGTGGTGGAGGCCCGCAAAGACACCACGGTAATCATTCACTCACTTACCGACCACCGGCGCATGCTGCCGATCGACAAAACCGCCGAACTGGTCCCGGCACATCCTGATTTTCTGTTGGTGATTTCCTACAACCCCGGCTACCAGAGCGTGCTGAAAGACCTCAAGCCAAGCACCCGCCAGCGTTTCGTGAGCTTCGAGTTCGGCTATCCCGATGTCGAACAGGAAGCCGCCATCGTCGCCCACGAGAGTGGCATCGATTCGGGCACGGCCGAACGGCTCGCGGTGATCGGCGAGAAAACCCGGAACCTTACGGATTACGGGTTCGAGGAAGGGGTCAGTACCCGTCTGCTGGTCTACGCGGGCCAGCTCATGAGCCAGGGCATTGCCCCCCGTCGGGCGTGTGAACTGGCCATCGTCAGCGCGGTATCGGACGATGCGATCGTGCAGAAGGCCGTCGCGGGGATCGTCGACGTCGTCCTTCCGTGAGTTCTGCGCTCGCACTGTTCGAGGTAGAGCGGGTCCTCGCCCTGTTCGCCCAGGGCATCAGCGGCCAGCCCTATCAGATACAGCCCGAGTCCGATGCCAGCGGCAACGCCCTCCACAGTCCGACCACTCTGTATCTTCCCGACTCGTTCGGGCCCTACCCGGAGCGTGACGCCAACCTCGGCGGCTACCTCCTGCTGGCACTTCATCAGTTGGGTTATCGGGAATTCGGTTCCCACGCGTTTTCGTTCGCGCGGGCCCGCGAGCGATGCCCGGAGCTGAACAGCATCCCTGTCGACCTTGGCCCCCGCGAATCCGACCTGACCCTGCTGTTCGCCCATTTTCGCCACCCGACCCTGGCGCGAATGCTGTACCGGATCATCGAGGCAATGCGCATCGATCGGCACATGCTGCGCCACTACCCGGGGATCACCCCACACTATCGCCGCTTCGCCCACCTCGAAATCCAACAGCGAACGCCCGAATCGATCGACGGGCTTGCAGCACTGCTGGACGCCGTGATCGCCTTCGGACTGGGCGCACAGCGCGCAGACCTGGTCGCGCGGGATGCCACCGGCGCGTTCGCCCCGTTTGCAGATCTACTCCATGCGGTAGTTCAGCCCAATGCCGATGTCTATGCCAGCAGCACGGCGCTGACCCATGCCTACCAGTTGATCGAGTCACACGGACTCGACGCCACCGAGGACGCCTCCCGCGACCCTGTCGGGGACCCGCTCGAGGCGCCGTTGCCAACGATGCACGGCGATCCACCGCTGGAATGGCTGCAGCGCGACGCTCGGCTGCGTGAATGGCAGGAGGAGGCTGAGGCGCTGCAACTTGCGCTCGACGAGTTGGACGGACTCGACCTCGCCGATCCGGACGGCACGCCCAGCCCCGGCGTGGCAACCGGGCCAATGCCCGATGACGTAGTTCCAGATGGCCGCGCGGGCGCCGGCAAGGGGTTGCACGGGGATCTCCGTCCGGTGGGCCTGGAGGTGGAAGACCGCAAACGAACAATCCAGGAGTCGCGCGATCTGCTCACCCGGCGTATCGAGATGGAGCGCTCGGCCGTTCGTGGCGCGCTCGGCGGAGCAGCGCACGCCGGACCCAGCTTTCTGTACGACGAGTGGGACGAACCCGGTCAACGATACCTGCGGGCCTGGTGCAGACTGTTTGAAGAGCGTCTGACGCCCGGACCGGACGATGACAGCGAGACCTTGCGGCGTAATGTCGCCGCGCTCCGCGGGGCGGTGCGTCAGCAGTTCGAACAGCTCCGGCCCCTGGCCTACAGCCGCGTTCGCAAACTCGCGGAAGGCGATGAACTGGACTGGGATCAACTGATCGCCTACCGGATCGATCGCCATCGCGAGGCTACCCCGGACGACCGTGTCTACCAGCGCCACGACCCCAGAGCGCGCGACGTAAGTGCGCTGTTCCTGGTCGATCTAAGCGCCTCGACCGACGACCCCCTCCTGAAAGCGGAGCCCGCGGAAGCCGCAGCCGAGCTGAACCTCCGCGATCCGTCGGACGATCCGTTTCTGTGGGCGCCCAACGCGGGGCTCGAGCCGGACCCACCGAGGCGCCGCATTATCGACGTGCAGCGCGAAGCCTTGCTGCTGATGGCCGACGCGCTCGACCGGCTCGGTGATCGGTTCGGCGTGTTCGGGTTCTCAGGCTACGGACGGGACTGCGTCGAGTACTACATTGCCAAGGAATTCGCCGAGCCATGGACCGCCCGCGCCGTGAACGCACTCGCCGCTATGAAACCGCGCCGCAGCACGCGCATGGGTCCAGCCATTCGGCACAGCACGCGCAAGCTGGTGCGCGCCGGTGGGGTCCTGAAAGTCCTTATCGTCATCAGCGACGGGTTTCCCCAGGACTGCGACTACGGGCCGGACCGGGGCTCCCACGAATACGGGGTGGCCGATACGGCAAAGGCGCTTCGCGAAGCCGAGCAGGCCGGCGTCTCGACGTTCTGTATTACGGTGGATCCGTCGGGCCACGATTATCTGAAGCGAATGTGTGACGAGGCGCGCTACATGGTGATCGAGGACATTGAGACGCTGCCGGCCGCGTTATCCAAGGTTTACACGGCGCTTACGACCAAGTAGGCGACCCGTTCATTTTGGGGTGCGCGCTCAATCGTCGCCAAACACACCCAGCAGATGCAGCAGGCTGGTGAACAGGTTGTAGATCGACACGTACAGAGTGACGGTAGCGCGGATGTAATTGGTCTCGCCGCCGTTGATGACTCGACCGGTCTCGAACAGGATCAACGCCGAGGCGAACATCACCACACCGCTCGAGATCACCAGGTGCAGCCCGGAAATGTTAGCAAAGTAGTTGAGCACGATCGCGCCCATCAGCACGAAGAAGCCGGTCACCAGGAAGCCGCTGAGGAAATTGAAATCCTTGCGGGTAATCAGCGCGTAAAGCGACAAGCCGACGAACGCACCCGCCGTCAGGCCCAGCGCCTGGCCGACCAGCGCTGGCCCGTTCGGCATCGCTACGTAGAACGCCAGCAGCGGCCCGAGCGTGTAGCCCATGAACCCCGTGAAGGCGAACACCGCGGGTAGCCCCCAGATGCTGTTCGCCAGCTTGTGCACCACGAACAGCAGGCCAAAGAATCCGATCAACGTCGGAAAGAACCCGAGATAGGGCGCGCCCGACACCATCGATGTGTACGCGATTATCGCGCTGAAACCGAGCGTCAGTCCCAGCAGCATGTAGGTGTTGCGCAAGACCTTGTTGATCTCTATCGCGCCGGTCGCAGTCCGGCTGATCGCTCTCGAATCCGCCATGATCACCTCAACAGATTGACAAGGGGTCCGTGTATAGAGAATCGGAGATGTCATTGCAAGCCTCGACTGAGTATCAGCGATCTGGTCGCGAACGCTTGTGATTCGGTTATCATGTTCAAATGGTAGGAAGAGCCCGACCCAGTGAACGAAGCGCAGGTAAAGACAAACCTCCAGCAACGTAAGACCGAATTGCTTGAGCGCCACGGTCGAATTGCCCGACACACCCGGCATCGCGAGGAGCCTCTGCCGCAGGATTTCGCCGAGCAGGCGGTGGAGCTGGAAAACCAGGAGGTTCTGGAGGCGCTGGATGCTGAAGTTGCGGACGAGCTACGTCAGATCGACCGCGCGCTCGACCGGCTCGCCGCCGGCGAATACCAGCAGTGCGGCAGCTGCGGCGAAGACATCCCCGGCGCGCGACTGGACGCTCTGCCGACCACCAGCCTGTGCGTCGATTGCGCCGCTGAAGCCGAGCGCGGCTAACTCAATTCATACACCTCACTGAGCAACTCGTAGCAGCGCACGCGCTGGCTGAACTCGTGAGTGATGCTCACCACCACCAGTTCGTCGACGCCACAACGCCGGGCCAGATCGTCGAGTTGCGCGCGAACCCCCTCGGGCCGACCAAGAATCTGGTGCTCGCGGCGCCCAGCGATGCGCGCGCGTTCCGCGTCGCTCATCTCGTAAGCTTCGGCCTCAGCGACCGAAGGGAACGGGCCGAATTCGCCTCGCTCCACCCGCAGGCGCCACACATCGCGGCACAGCGCCAGCTGCTCTGCCTGCGCCTCCGTGTCGCAGCACAGCACGAAGACCCCGATTGACACCCCCGGTTCGGCGCAGGCCGCCGACGGCTCGAAGTTGTCACGGTAGACTCTGATCACCGGTTCGGCGATGTCCGGGCTGATGAAGTGAGCAAAGGAGAAGGGCAATCCGAACTGGGCCGCAATGCGCGCGCCGTCCTCGGTCGAACCCAGCATCCACAGCGCCGGACTGGTCCGGGGTGCTGGAGTAGCGCGGACCTTCGCGAGGGCGTCGGTGTGCGGTGTCTCCCCATGAATGAATGCACGCAGATCCGCCAATTTTGCCGGGAAGTACTCAATGCCGATCTGCGAGCCATAGGCAAGCGCCGCGGCGGTAATACCATCACTTCCAGGCGCACGGCCAATTCCCAGATCGATGCGCCCAGGGTATAGCGTCTCGAGAAACCTGAACTGCTCCGCAACCTTCAACGGGCTGTAATGCATCAACATGACACCCCCCGAACCGACCCGGATGCGGGACGTGGATGCGGCAATCTGTCCGACCATCAGTTCCGGGACCGACCCGGCAAAGCTGTCCGAGCCGTGATGCTCGGCAACCCAATAGCGGTGATAACCGAGACGTTCGGTGATCTGCGCCAGCTCAATCGTTTCGCGTAGCGCCTGCTCCGCGCTGCCCCCGCTTCGAATGGGCGACTGATCCAGAACCGATAGCTTCACTGTGGGTTGCCGTATCGCATGCATCGACCTTAGCGCGGGCGCCCCGGAGACTCCAGACAGGACCGCTTCAGCGGGGGTATGATCGAGCCGGTTCGTGGCTGGAGAAGACGATGGGATCAACCAGCGCCCGTGGGTCCTGCCTGTGCGGCGCAGTCGCGTTCCAGGTTGGGCTGCCAACCGTCGCGTGTCTGCATTGTCACTGCTCCATGTGCCGGCGTAATCACGGCGCCGGATACGTCACCTGGGTGGCCGCCGGCGCATCCGGGTTCGAGGTGACCGCGGGCGAAGATCAACTCACGGTCTATCAATCATCCACCCACGGGACCCGCTCCTTCTGCAGCGCCTGCGGCACGTCCTTGTTCTGCATCAACGAACAGCACCCGGAAATCGTCGATATCCCGCTGGCCAACTTCGACGATCCCATCGACCGGCCGCCGGAAGCACACTACTACCTGGCTGACCGGGTGGAATGGATACCGCTGGATGAATCCCTGCCGGATCTCGGCCCGTGAGACGCCTGTGAGAGTTGCTGCAGTTATGCTGATGCTGATAGCGGGCATTGCGATCGCGGACAATCCTACGAACCCCCAGCGCGCCATCGACGCAACTATCGACGCACCGGAGGATCACATGGGCGCAATGCAGCCGACGGACCTCGAGAAGTCCCTGCGCGAAGCCCAGAATC
Source organism: Gammaproteobacteria bacterium (assembly GCA_004357385.1). Taxonomy (GTDB): domain Bacteria; phylum Pseudomonadota; class Gammaproteobacteria; order Pseudomonadales; family Azotimanducaceae; genus SMWF01. The sequence goes on from SMWF01000054.1 coordinate 34,312, forward strand.
GTCGCGCCATGTCGAACTGTCTGACGTCCCGGGGGCTGTCCGCGGGTAGCTGCCGGCAGCTCCTACCCAACCAGGATATACCGCTCAGCCGCGCCCAGGCGCGGAACCTGGAGAGTCGTTACCGACCGTTGTCGGCGCGACCGGGTCAATCGAGTCGCTACCCGATCGCCCGGTGGTGATTGTGATGCGGCGTACGCGAATTTTGTCAGCGGCCCTATGGGCAATCATTTTCGCCACCGCAGCCCCGAATTCTGCGAACGCCGAAGCGCTGCGCTGCGGCCAGCATCTGGTGGCCCGGGGACTCGAGCTCTACGAGGTGCTCGAACGCTGTGGTGAACCCGTCGACCAGCGCAGCTACGTGATCTACCGCGGTTTTAACGTCGGCTTATTCGAAGTGGGACCGGTCCAGGTAGACGAATTGATTTACGAGATTGGCCGCAACAAGTTCCGCCGCAAGCTGCGCTTTGAAGACGGGCAACTCAGGCGTATCGAAACACTGCGCAAGCCCCTGCCTGGCTGATCAGATCAGCAGCGGCCCTTCTTTGCCTGGCCGGGCGGGCAATGACGACCGCGATCGTGGCCCACCGGATGACCGGCATCGCCGACTTGAGCGTGTATCTCGACGCCATCTAGCATGCCACCATGATCGTGATCTTCGGCCGCTTCACTGGGGTCATCGGTCGCAATCGCGGCGCCCACGGCAGCACCGACCCCCGCACCGATGATCGCACCTTCGCGACCACCGACTTCGGCACCAACCGCTCCACCCAGGGCGCCGCCAACGCCGCCACCAATCGCCGCATCAAGCGTCTGATTATCGCTGGCGGCAGCCGGGAGACCGAGCAGCAAGCCTATCGTGAAGAGCAAACTCTGGAGCTTCATTGTCGGGTTTCCGTTACGCAGGACACCGCCTGAGTAAGCCAGATGTCGCCGCGCAAGACCGGCAACGGGTCACACAGTGGCCGAGAAGTGATTCAAGAAAGCAGACGCGCCGGACGACGTCGCCGTTAGTTCATGAGCGAGACACGGCGCCGCCAGTTGATGCCCTCATCGGTAAAGGCAAGCTGGGTCGACTCGCCCTGCCAGACGAGACCGAACCCGTCATCGTCGCCGCGCCGCTTACCGAAGTACCAGTGCTCCGCCAGTTGCCAGCCAACGAGCGAGGCGCCATCTTCCAGTCGAAAGCGACGAATGCCCAGGGCGTAATCCGCGTGGGTCGGCCCGACCGACAACTCGTCATGGGCCGGATATGCGTAGCCGGGCCGGAACGACAGTCTGTCGTTCTCTTCCGCCGCGCAAAGGCCGGTCATAAACGCGGCGATCACAGCAACAATGACAAGGAGCACCTTCATACACAGGTCTTCGTGTTCTGCTATGGGGTATCAGTCTGCCGTACAACACTTGAAGACCGGACGAGGCCTGTGGACGCAATCGGGAGAAACGATGGAACCTTAAGATTATGATTTGATTGAATTTTTTAGTATTCCGGACAGCCAGAACGATCCCAGCCTTCCAACTGATACCCGGGTCAGGGTGAACCGCGCGCTCCGGCTACTCTAAGACGCCTCGGCCCCGACGGCGACCTGGCGTGTCGCTACACGCGGATGCGCCCGATTCAGAGCCATTCGATCATACAGTTCCGCAATCGTCTCACTCGCGGTCTTGACGAACAGGAATGGCAGCACCGCATGAATCAGACAGGCGCCTCCCGCCAGTAGCAACCTGCCCGCAAACCGGGTCGCCTGCAACATATGCATCAGGTAGCTCTCACCAACCGCGTTGGGATGCTCCGAGAACAACGACTTCATGGCATACGTTCCGGAAAAGAGACCGCGACAGCTTATACTGCGCTCGGTGCGAACGCGTACCAAAGTATCTACAACGAGACCAAAATATTGATGATATATCCCAAAATATCTATCCAGTTCGAATAATATCCCAATCAGCGTGACCAGCGTAGCGTCGCATAGAGCGCATCTTCGGTGCCGTTTCGCTGCAGCCCGACCAGTTCGCGCGCATCTCGCGTGCCCTCGACCTCCAGCCACTCGAAAGCTACGCGCCAGTTCGGGGTGACCTGTCGCTGATACGACAATGTCCAGCCGCGCAGCGATTCGCCGTTCGGATCGAAGTCGCGGCCGTCGTTGTCATCCACCGCAAACCATTCTCGACGGACACTGAAGCGATTCTCACCAAGGACTTTCGTCAGCAGCACAAACTTCGCATCGAAATCGATGTCTACCGCTCGCTCGTTGCCGGACTTCGGACCCATGTAGGAACGTCCCCACATGTATTGTCCAATCAGCCCCACGCCGAACGGCAGCTCCGTCTGAAAGCCGACCGAGTTGAAGACCGTGCGCCAGGCATACTGACCATGCTTGCTGATTTCCGGATCGGCGCGATTGTCGTAGTGCATCAAGCGTAGCCTGACGCGTTGCGGCACACCCAGATCAGCCGCAATGTAGTACCCGGGCCGGTTGTCGATCTCCAGATAGGGTTCGGCCTGGGACGGCCGTACTGAGGTGATGTCGTATTGACCCGGGTCGGGTTGGCCCGGGTCGGGTTGGCCTGGGTCGGGACCTGGATCCGGTTGACCTGGACCGGAGTGATCACTAAACGGGATCTTGTCACCAGACCCGGTTGGATAGCCAAACAGCCGTTTGTCGATCCGCAGGTTGGGTTCGGCCTGGGACCACTGCACCGGGACGATGTCGACGGGATCAGCAAATGGGATCTTGTCACCAGGCCGGGTTTGAACATTGTTGGGCGACCATCCACGCCAGGCCAGCATCGTACCGACAGGATCGTTGCCGTAGAACACGGCGGCTTTCAGCCCCCAATCAAGCTCCGAGCCCGAAGCCCGATCGTTGCTGACGCTCGCCTCGAAACCATAGGCGCCCAACTCCTCGCCCACCCAGCTGTTCAACGCGGATGCCTGGATGGTGTAGCGGGTCGCCCAGCCGTCGGCGGAGTGCTCGAATGATATCGGCGGTCGAAACAACCCAAGCTTGCCGCGAAAACGCATGCCCCGAATCGGCAGTGGCCGATAGCGAAGGAGGGCCTCCGTGAATCCAACCGGGTTTTCGAGCTGATCGTTGATGTCGATGCTGATGACGCTGTTCCAGAGCGCACCGAAGTCGTTCTCCACCTGAAGGAAGCCACCAAACAGTTGCATACCTTCGTCGTCGCTGCCGAACCGAAGTTTGCCCATGCCACCGTCCAGATACGACTCGTAGCGCCCGGCCGTAGTCAGTCCGAATTCGCCCATCGCCTTAACGCGGGTATCGGCCTGAGCAGTAGCGGTGAACCCGCCGACCAGCGCAATCGACAGGGTCGTGGTCAGTAATCTTCCCATGCCAATGCCTCATTCGACACGAGCTCGCGTCGCCCGGGTACGCGGATGGACAACTCGCGCTGCGCCGCAATGCGGGTCGACCCGAAGGCGACGGCCTCAGCAGGTAAACCAAGATCCGGGTGGTACACCCCAACGCGGTAGTCTGTTTCAGGTAAATCCTTGAACGTGGCCACACCTCGTTCATCGGTGATCCCATGCACGGGCGATTCAACCACCAGGATGTGACCCACCATGTGGTCGTGAATGTTGCAGCCCACTACCACCAGTCCGGGTTGGTCGAACACCACGGGCGCATGGATCCGGCCGTGAAACAACGGTAAATCGAATGGCTTGGCATCGGAGAACGAATAGACGTGGTGCAGCACCGCATCGCTGTTGGGAAAGTCGACGCGCGATCCCACCTGAATCACCAGCAGATCGGGAACGAACTTTTCGTCGATCTGATCCATCACTGCAACTCCCGGCTGCCGCGCAGACTCAGACGCAAACGTACCGTCCAGATAAACGACCACCGCAACGCCTGC
>SMWF01000055.1 GCA_004357385.1 Gammaproteobacteria bacterium
AGCTTGCACGACGCGGGCACAACGTGCGCTTCGAGAAGTTCGAGCATGTTTTCGGCGGTGCCCAACTCATCTACCGCCTGGACGACGGCTACTGCGCGGCGTCGGACCATCGCAAAGAGGGTCTTGCGATCGGCTTCTAGCGCCAGACCGTCGGCGCTACTGCGGAATCACCCCAGGTCTAAAACCTGCCTCGGATCACGTCGGTCATCGCCGACGTCAGTTCGCCCGCGTCGTCACGAACCACGATGCGCAGCTTAATCTCATCATCACCGAGATCTTCGTCCAGCAGCGCCTGACCTACCACGAAGGCGCGCTCCATTTCGATGGGCCGCTCCCCGTGTTCCTCCACCACCATGGAATGTGAATCCACGTCCAGGGCCAAATCATCGTCCTTGAGCAAATCAGCGCCCAGCACGTCGACGCTGATCCGGTAGCTCGTGGGTTCGTCCGCCTCCTTGGCTTCGTCGGTCTCCTGGGCACTGAATGACAGCGTATACCCGTAGCTGATGCCTACGGTCTTCAGCTTGACCTGTTCCGCATCCTGGGACAGCGTCAGCTTTATGCGAGTAAGATTCGGCATGTTGGCCTCTCTGGTAATGGGCAACGTAATTAAGCGTCGCGTTCGTCGAGTTTCAGTGACAGCGAATTGAGGCAGAACCGCTGCCCGGTGGGCGCGGGTCCGTCCGGAAATACGTGGCCCAGATGTGCATCGCAGCGTCCGCACAGCACTTCGGTTCGAACCATCATGGCGGAGCGATCCTCGCGAGTCGCGACCGCCTCCGGGTCGATGGGCTGGTAGAAACTCGGCCAACCCGAGCCTGAATCGTATTTGGTTTCGGAGTCGAACAGCGCTTCGCCGCAGCAGATACAGTGGTAGGTTCCGGGCGTCTTGGTGTCCCAGTAACGACCTGTGAAAGCCTGCTCGGTACCGCCCCCGCGCGCGACCTGATACTCGTCATCACTCAGTGATTTGCGCCATTCGTCGTCGCTTTTGCTCACCTTACCCATTGTCGGCTCTCCTGCTACCATTGACCGGTTTACCATGGAACAAGTTTCCACGATGGGCTGTGGCTAATGCAAGGTGCCGACGACATCTCTGAGACAGCGGACAGAATTACCCGGTTGACCCCGGCCGGGCGCTCGCCGATCAAAAAGTCCAGCAAGCTGGACGACGTGTGTTACGAAATCCGCGGTCCGCTGCTGCGCGAAGCCCACCGTCTGGAGGACGAAGGCCATCGGATCGTCAAGCTCAACATCGGCAATCCGGCGCCGTTCGGGTTTGAAGCGCCCGAGGAGATTCTTGTCGACGTGATCCACAACCTGCCGGACTCCCAGGGGTACTGCGAGTCGAAAGGACTGTATTCGGCACGCAAAGCCGTCATGCAGTACTGCCAGCAGATCGGTATCGGCCACGTCGACGTCGAAGACGTCTACATCGGCAACGGGGTCAGCGAGCTGATCGTCATGGCAATGCAGGGGTTGCTGAACGACGGCGACGAGGTGCTGATACCGGCGCCCGACTATCCCCTGTGGACTGCCGCGGTATCGCTCAGCGGCGGCCGGCCGGTTCACTACCCCTGCGATGAACAGGCCGGCTGGTTGCCGGACATCGACGCCATCAAGCGGGTCATCACGCCGCGCACGCGGGCGCTGGTGGTGATCAACCCGAACAATCCCACCGGTGCGGTTTATCCCCGGGAGCTGCTGGAAGAACTCGTCGAGGTTGCCCGGCAGCATGACCTGGTGCTGTACGCCGATGAGATCTACGACAAGATCCTTTACGACGGCATCGAACACACGCCGCTGGCGAGCCTGGCCCCGGACCTCCTGGTGGCGACCTTCAATGGTTTGTCGAAAACCTATCGTGTGGCCGGCTTTCGCACGGGTTGGATGGTGATCAGCGGTGCCAAACATCGGGCCGCTGACTATGTCGAAGGGCTCGATATCCTGGCGTCGATGCGACTGTGCGCCAACGTACCCGCCCAGCACGCGATCCAGACTGCGCTGGGTGGCTATCAGAGCATTCAGGACTTCATCGGCCCTGGAGGGCGCCTGTGCAAGCAACGCGACCTCGCCCACAGCATGCTCAATCAGATCGAAGGCGTCAGCTGCGTCAAACCGAAGGGGGCGTTGTACCTGTTCCCGAAGCTCGATCGGGCGCGCTTCAACATTACCGACGACGAGCGCTTTGCCTTGGATCTATTGCGGCAGGAGAAGATCCTGGTCGTGCAAGGCAGCGGCTTCAACTGCCCGGACACCGACCATTTCCGCATCGTGTTCCTGCCACGTGTTGAGGAGCTGACGGACGCGATCGCGCGGATTGCCGAGTTTCTGTCGACCTATCGTCAATAACCGCCGGGGCCGGACCGTGGCGGACATCCACATCGATGATTTTTTCAAGGACGCGGCCGGGGCCCTGACCCAACTCTATCTGCAGTTTCCACGTCCGGTGCAGCTGTTTGTCGAGGATCTCACCGGCCCTCAGGAGATCGACGAGTTCGGCTTGCCGAACGCCCGCCACATGGCGTGTTTCAGCACACTGCTCTGGCTGGGCGACGAAAATTTCATCCGCTATGTCGACACGCTTCGACAGGATGCACTGGATCAGGCAACCCTCACCGGGAGGTGCTTCACTGCGTTGGTCAGCCCGGCAGTCGGCGCGATCGTCGATCACGACGCCGACCTGCCCACCTACATCCAGCTCGAACAGGGCACTCAGATCCATCGCATACGCGAAGCGTTGAAGAGCCGCAGCTCAATTGCCATCCGCACGGCGATGGTCGAGTTGCTGGTCATCCTGAAAAGCTGACGGCGCGCGCCGGGGTTCGGCGCGACGCTGTGCAGCGCATCTTCGAGTTAGTTGGGCGCGCGAAAGACGGCGAGCTTGAGTCCTCGATCCGGGTGTTGGTCCGGGAAATCCGGAGATGGCTGAATGCGCTCGATGAACCGGTAGCCGGGGCAGCGCCGCGCCATCTGATCTTCCAGAAAGTGAAACGGAAGAAAGGGTGAGTTCAGGCACAGCAGCACGTTCGCGCCCGGTGCTGCAAGATCGGGCAAACGCTTCATTACGCCAGGGTAGTCCTTCTCGGCGACGAAGCTACCCCGTTGGTTGGTGGGCGGATCAACGACGATCAGATCGTAACGACCCAGCTGCTTCAGCTTCCGCCAGGATTTGAAGAGGTTGTGCGGAACATAGCGGACGGCCCGCTCATCGTGGCCGTTCAACCGGTGATTCTCTTTGCCGCGGTTCAAGACGCTGCGGTTCATGTCGTTGTTCACAACCTGGCGGGCACCCCCCGCGATCGCCACGACCGAAAAAGCACAGGTGAAGGCAAACAGATTGAGCACCTTGCAATCCGCAGCACGTGCGCTGACCCACCGTCGGGCGGGTTCCATGTCCAGGAAAAACCCGATGTTCTGATGGGTCAGAGGATGCACGAGGTAGTGCATTCCCGCCTCGTGAATCACCCATTCTTCTGGCACCTCCCCTCTTAGGATTTCGGCACGCGTGTTTCTCCCGTCGCGCCGCTGGAGGGCAATTCCGGTAACCGCGGGTACGACTTCCGCAAGCGCTTTGGCCAGGGTGTCAAGCCAGGTTTGATCGACGTCGCGCCTGAACACCGAAATCAGCAGGAATGGCGGATACCAGTCCACCGTCAGATGTTCGATCCCTTCGTAACAGTGGCCGCGTCCATGGAACAGTCGTTGGGCATCGCCGCCCGGGGCTTTCAGGTGTGCGGCCGCGGTGTCGACCACCGTCGTTTGAGCAGCGTCGAGATTCACGGTCCTTCGACCCGGTGCAGACAGGCATCGTCGAATCCCGTGATGATTTCGATCAGTCCGGCCCACGACGCATCGCATTCGGGATCGCCGGTATCCATCCGCAATGGGCGTCCTTCCAGGGACGCAAGCTTGCTGCGCGTCGCAACCACCCATAGGTGCGTGCGCGGCACCCGTTGCAGTGCCGCGGGGTTCAATTGCTGGTTGCCACGCCCGAACAGAATTCCCTGGTCCCGGGCAAAACTCATGATCAGGATCGTATCGGAATCGATGAGCTGGCTCAGCGCCTTCGCATCGGCGTCCGCGGCGATGCACGTTCCGGCACGGTACACATCGAATCCAAGCAGCGACAGCGAGTAGCCGAGTCGGACGCCGATCGCCTGCACGCTGCTACCGGGACCGAACACGATTGTCGTAGTGCGCTGCGCAGACGCGCGTTCGAGACGTGCAACGACCTCCTCGACGATTTCAACGAGCGCCAGGGACTCGACTTCTCGACCGCCGGCCTTGGTGTGCTGAAGAAAACCGCCGAGCACGGGTACTCGAAGTTCACCGTAGTATCGTGAACCGACGATGCCGGTGCGCAGCGCGGCTTCGTCAACGTCGCGCACCTCGCCCTGACCGATGCCCACCAAGTCGCCGTTTGCCAGGCGCGTCACGACTGCGCCGGCGTCGGCGGGGGTTACCGCGAACACACCGGAGTGCATCTTGACCCCCGCTGGAACCCCCAGGACCGGGATGGAATCCGCGATGCCGTCAAGCAGGTCCCGGGCGGTCCCGTCACCCCCGGCGAACAGAATCAGCTCGGCGCGGGCGGCAACCATCTGGCGAGCGGCCTCGACCGTGTCAGCCGCGCCGCTGGGTACCTCGGGTTGCCCCAGTACCGCATGAGGCAAACCCAGTTGCTGCAGCAGGGCGCCGCCCATCCGCCCACCCCAGGTCACGAATTCCAGACGCGAGCGAACCCCGGTACATGCGGTCAGTGCATCGCCCATTCGTTGTCCGGCACGTTCAGTTGCGCCGCGGGCACGCGCTTGAACCTGGACGTCGACGCCGTCACTGCCTTTCAAGGCCGCAGGTCCGCCGAGACCGGCGATCGGGTTGATCAATATGCCGAGCTTCACGGCTGCACTTCTGTCACGAACGCACCGGGGGGGTCGGGCCCGAGCAACTGCGCCTTGACCCGCTCGGCTATCGCCAGGCAAGCGGTCAGTCCGGGTGATTCGATGCCGAACAGATGCACCAGCCCGGGAACGCCGTGTTCCGCCGGACCTCGAATTGAAAAGTCCGCAGCGGTGCTGCCGGGGGGCGATATCTTCGGCCGAACGCCTGTATAGCCCGGCTGCAAGCGCGATTCATCGAGATCAGGGTAGTAACTGCGAATGGCTGAAACGAAGTCTTCCCGGGTGCTTTCGTCAAACTGATAGTCGGGTTCGTCGCACCACCTCACGTCCGGTCCGAAGCGCGCCGCGCCCCCGAGGTCGAGGGTGACGTGCACCCCCAAGCCGCCGGCTTCGGCGATCGGATACACCAGGTGGGAAAACGGTGAGGGGCCACTGAGCTGGTAGTAGTGACCCTTGGCGTAATACGCCTGCGGCAGCCCATCGCGATGTTCAACGTCCATCTGCGCGGCGAAGGTCGGCGCCGACAGCCCCGTGGCATTGACCAGGAGATTCGCCTCGAGCTCCAGATCCGCAGTCTCGATGCGAAATCCTGTGCCAGCGCTTGCAACATGCAATGCGTTCGTGCCCAGCGCCAGGGCCCCGGAGCGCTCCTCCACCGCACCGAGCAGACTTTCCATGAGCGCGTGACTGTCGATGATGCCTGTGGTTTCCGAGTACACGCCCGCGACACCGCGGACCGCAGGCTCCAGGCGCCTGACCGCCTCCTGCTCCAGCCAGGGCAACTCGCCGGCGCCGTTCAAGCGGGCGCGCCGCTGATAGTCGCGCAACACGTCCAACTGCGAATCGCTGGTCGCGACGATCAGTTTTCCGCAGCGTTGGTGTGGAATCTGATGGTCGGCACAGTAGCGGTACAGGAGTTCCTTGCCGCGCACGCACAACTGCGCCTTGGCGCTGTGCTCCGGGTAGTAGATGCCCGCATGAATAACCTCGGAGTTCCGACTGCTGATCTCCTCGCCGATGTGCGTATGTCGTTCCAGGATCACGACTTCGCGACCGGCGTGCGCCAAGGCGCGCGCGCAGGCGAGTCCGATCACGCCCGCGCCGATGACGACCGTATCGACCTGCTCAACCAAGCGGAACCACCGCGGCCGAGAACTCTGCGGCCAGGGCGTCACGCAAGCGCGCTGCACGGCGCGGCAGGCCCCGGCCGTGCAGCGCGATGGCCGCAGCGCGCACCTCGGTGTCGAAATCGGCAGCGCTGGTCTCGCGTGCAGTCGTTTGCGGCGCGTCAAGGTCATCGACGCTCACTTCGAACGATTGTCCCGCAGCCGTCGCGAACAGAAGTTCGAGGGCCTGGCAGCGCAACTCCAGACTGAAGAACCGTTGGCATTGTGCCGCGCTCCGGGGTGGCGCGTAGTAGGGGTACCCGTAGTCAATCCGGCGCCGCCGCGCCGCGCCGACGATGCACCAATGGGCGGCTTCATGCAGGGCGCTCGATGCGTAGTCGCGCGTGTGCACCAGGCGGGCGCGTTGATCGCAGGTTGCGGGCAGATACAGGGGTTCAGCGCCACCGCCCACCATCACGGTCTGGGCTGATATCCTGAACAAGCCGTTGAACACGTGGCTGATGCGGCCTGCGATGTCGTCTGCGGCCACCGGTTCAGTCGTCAACACACGCCAGACCGGCGAGCCAACCATAGTACTGGGGGCTCAGATAGGACCGTCCAGCGAGCAGGTGATTCAGATACGCGCGGGTGGGTTTCAAACCCTCAACGATCACCGCACGGTTCGCAACATAAGTCCAGGCGGCTTGCGCGCCGGCAGCTGTCTGCACGACCACGCGTTCGCGCCTGTAGTTGACCGGCGTCTTTTCGAATCGGTCCATGCGTTGAATCTGATCGGCGTCGCGCAGACCATAGAGCACGCCTTCGACGCAGGCAGAAGGTGCGCAAACGATGTTCGCATGGCCACCGATGTGGTCGCCAGAGCGCTTGTTGAAGGCAAGGGACACTCCCTCGAGAACCGCCCCCTCTACGGAAACCACTGCCAGCCCGCGTTCCGCGACACGGTCCGGGTTCATGTTGCTGCCGTATGCGAAGTAGTACACGGCTCTTCAGCCGCCTTTGCGAATGACGAAATAGTATTCGTGATCGCGCCGGCCCAGGTCGAGCATTTCGTGGTTCATGAAGCGACAGAAATTCGACAGATCCCGCTCCGTGGAGGGGTCCGTCGCACGTACGTGCAACACTTCTCCCGGGCGCATACCGCGAATACGATTGCGAACCAGCATCAGCGGCTCCGGACAGATCAGACCGGTGGTGTCGATTTCGTGATCGGATTCACACTCTGATTCATGCATGGTTATCCGCTGGATTTCAGGTTCGCGCGGATACTAGCAATCCCTTGACTTGAATCAAGGCGCTACGGAGACTCAAGGGGTTGGAACACTCGCGGTTTCGGCTAGTCTAAACACGAAACCAGGAGTCTTGATGCGGCGTCTAATTTTCCTCGTTCTGGCCTTGCTGGGCGCCGCGGTGCACGGCCAGAATACCCCGGTCGGAGCGGAACCGCCCGCCCAGCCACCGGAACCCTCACTGTCGATAGCCGACGGCGTTGGCAACAACGCGGAACCGATCGACCCGCTCGGTACGCCCCCGCCGCGACGCGCCACCCGTCAACAACAGGTTGAGGCGTTGGGGCCGTCGGAACCTCTCGATCCTTCCGAGCCTCCCGGACCTTCGGAACTGTTGGGACCGTTGGGACCGTTGGGACCGGGCGAGCAGGAGCGCGATGAAACCTGGTTGGTGGACGATCAGTTCGCCGAGGAGGAAATCGCAGCATACGACGATGCGCAAATTATTCTCGATCCGGGATCGATGGAACAGGCCCAGGAACTCGTCAAATTCGCTGCGCTGCAGCTCGAGTCCAGCGAATATCGCGACGCAGCGCGAACCGTCAACGCCAGCGTGGCCATGCTTGAAGCGCACGTCGGCCGCTACGATCCGACGCTGATCGAGCCGCTGACGATTCTCGGGCGCGCGCTGCACGGTCAGGGCGATTATCCGGCCGCCATCGACGCGTATCAACGCGCGGTGCATGTCACCCGGATCAACGGCGGTCTACACAGTACCGACCAGGTGCCGATCATCTACCAGGAGGCCGATAGCTGGGTGGCGACCGGCGACCTGGAACGGGCCAATGAACGCCACGTGTACGCCTACCAGACGTTGCTCCGCGCCTATGGTCCGGAGAATGTGGAGATGGTCCCGGGCATGTACAAACTGGCGCACTGGTACAGCCAGCAGAACAACATTTTCTCGGCTCGTGGGTTGTACCAGTATGCAGCGCATGCGCTGAGCCTGGCCTATGGCATGGAGGATACGCGGCTCATTCCGGCGCTACAGGGGATCGCCAAAACATATCGATTGGAACGTTTTCCTCCCTACCGGGATGCCTCTCAGCAGGCCGTGGTCGCTTTTTCGACCGGTCCGTCTTCGAAGGTCATGCGCGGGCACGGCGGCGATGTCAACAAGTTCACTGACGGAGAGCGTGCACTGCAGCAGGTCGTGAAGATTCAGGAGGCGAACCCGGAAGCAACGGTTCGCGATCTCGCCGTGGCGATGCTCGAACTCGCGGATTGGAACCTGATGTTCGAACGGTGGTCGCGCGCCTTCACGCTCTATGAGTTCAGCTACAAGATCATGGCGGAGGAAGGCCAAGCGACGCAGGAGCAGCTCGCCTCTTATTTCGGGGAGCCACGCCCGCTGTATCTCCCACTGCCTGGCGGCCCAACCGCGTCTCCCGCAAGCATCCTGGCGGTGCCGACGCAGGGGTTCGTAGAGATGGCCTATACCGTGACGGAGCGAGGCCAGATCCGGAAGTTGACGACGGTCGCTTCCGAGCCACCGGATCTTATGGATTTCAAGGTGCGCAAGGCCATGCGCACCGCCCGATTCCGCCCACGGATCGAGGCGGGCGTTGCCGTCTCCACCGCGAACCTGATCTACCGGCACCGCTTCGAGTACTTCTCCCTGCCAGAGACCGTCGATTCGTCCGCCAAGCAATCCGCCCAAGGTGAAGAGAATGCGGCGCCGGAGGCCAGTTGAGCGTCAACCGCAGGAGGATTCATGCGTTGACTTGGAGGGGCGCAGCATCGACCATCAAACCCATATTGTTCGCGCCTCCCCGGGTACTGCCTGGGTATCGAGGATGTGCCATGAATAAGTCGATTCGAGCCAGCTGTGTTGCCATGGCGGGGGTCACTCTACTGGTACTGGCCGGGTGCCAGTCACAACAACAATCCCCACCCTCGACGCCGTCCATACCCAGCCCGAGCTCACCCAGCAGTCCCAGCCCACCGAGCAGTTCGAGTTCACCGAGCAGCCCAAGCTCACCGAGTTCACCCGGCAGCCCCAGTCCGCCCGGATCGCCATCGCCGCCCCAGACCAGCCAGTCACAGGGACAGCCTTCCTCGTCGGGTTCGCCGCAGGGTTCGGAGTCATCAACCCCCGGTCAGCCGAGTTTCGATCCGGAAACGGGCGGTGGCGTGGCGAGCGCCAAGGACATCTTCGAGCGGGCCCGGCGCGAGCGCGGTGAGAATGGTGATGCAGACGGCGATCCGGCAGCTGGTGAAGAAGGCGATTGGGAACAGAGCAACGAAATTCCAGGCGGCGGTTCCGACCAGCAGACTGCTGAGGCGACCGACGGTGAGGCGGGCGGTGCCCGTGTTTCGGGCGATGAAGAATTGGACCGGGCCCTCGAAGGCTTTGACGGCGCAATTCTCGCGGAGCGCCAGATCATTCTCGCGCGCTCCAACGAAACGGCTGGCACCCGTGAACGCCCCTCCGATGAAATGGGAGGAATGGGTGGCAGCCCAACGCAGCGCAGCGAACCGGGGGAGCCTCCATTCAGCAACACCGCGGTTGGCGGGATGCCTGAACCCGGCACGTTGCCAGGACCCCGGTCGGTGGGTGCACCTGTGCCGCCCAGCGAGGCAACGGCAGCGGTCGATCTCCCGGAGGACCTGCCAGACGCCACTGACGACGACATCGTCGCGCGGCAGCTGCGCGAAATGGCAATGAACGAACCCGACCCGGTGCTTCGCGAAAAGCTCTGGGAGGAATATCGAATCTACAAGTCAGGCAGTTGACCCCGGAGTTGGCCGTTGAAGTGTTTGTACACATTTCGCAGTAGCGCGTTCGTGCCGACGGTGGTGGTGGGAATGGTTGCCGGTCTGTTGCTCGGCGGTTGCGTCAGTCAGACCGTGCGCAGCGTAGATATGACACCCCCGCAGCAGGCGGAGTCCACGGTACCGGAAAACATGCTGCTGGACGTCGGGGTGGCCGTGTTCGACCCGAACGTTCCGGAAGACTACGACAAACAGATCGAAGAGAACATTGCCCCCGAAGTGCGCCGGGCTGAGAGCAATTACATCGCGTACTACCTGAAGAATCTGCTGCAGAGTACAGGCAACTGGGGAGCCGTGCGGGTGGTCCCCCGCGCGACCAATGCGGTCGATCTGATCGTCAGTGGTAGCATCCTGCACTCGGACGGCGAGCGTCTCGAACTGGCGGTCGCAGTGACCGACGCAGGTGGCCGGGTCTGGTTTTCGAAATCCTACAAGGCGCTGGCCAGCAAATACGCTTACGATCCTTCCGTACCCGCCAACATAGATCCGTTCCAGTCCCTCTATCGTCGCGTCGCGGACGACATGGCCAAACATCTGCATAACCTAGACCCCGACCAGATCATCGAAATTCGTCGCATTGCGGAGATGAAGTTCGCCCGGGACTTTTCCCCGGATGCCTTCGCTGAACATGTCGCTGAGACGCGCTCCGGAGAAACGGTCCTGCTGCGACTGCCCGCGGAGAACGACCCTATGCTGGGGCGCGTGCGCAAAGTCCGGGAGCGCGAGTACGTGTTCATCGATACGCTGGACGAGTACTTCGCCGAGTTTCACGCCTCGATGCAGTCCCCCTACCAGGACTGGCGTCAGGCGACTTTCGATGAGGCCATTGCTCGACAGCAGCTACTGGCACAGGCGCGGGCACGCACCTTTGCCGGCATCGTCGGCATTGTCGCCGGCATCGCGGCCCAGACCAGCGACAACTCGGCGATCCAGACGGCCGGTACGATCGGCATCATCGGCGGTGCGATGATCTTGAAGAGCGGCCTCGCCAAAAGGGCTGAAGCCAAGATTCATGCGGAGGTGTTGCAGGAGCTGGGCACGTCGGCCGAAGCTGAAATTACGCCGCACACCATGGAACTCGAGAACCAGACCGTGCGGTTGACGGGCACAGTCGATGCTCAGTATGAAGAACTGCGGCGCATTCTCCGGGTGCTGTATTACGAGGAAATCGGTCTCGCCCTTCCGGAGGACGCCCAGCCGTTGCCGGGCGACTCGGCCGCCAACGACAGCGCCAGCGACAGCAACGATACTTCTGAAACCTGATTTCTCCCATGTCAGAGCAGGATGACTTCGTCACTATCCGGCCGCGACAGATCGTTCTCAGCCATCGTGAGGAATCAGAGGCGCCGCCCGCCGAACCACGGAGCCAGCACTCCAACCAGCGCTTCATCTACCTCGGCCTGGGCATTCTCTTGGCCCTGGGCTTGTGGGTTTTCGTATTCCTGCCCGATCAGGTGTCCATGGTGTCACGGACCCCCTCGCGGACGGCGTTGCCCGACGCGACCGATTTGGCAGACCCGATGCCGGCAACTGACCGCCAACCCGCTGGCGGCGCGGCACCACCACCCTTTCAACAGCTACAGACGGATCGCGAGCGCGAGCGGGCCCAGGACACCTTGTCGTCGTTCGTAACGCTGCAGATCAAACTCGACGACGAAATGCACGTCGAGCAATGGAGTGCGGAGCGGTTCACGGCGGCCCAGGAACTCGCCAACGAAGGCGACGAGCTGTTCACTCGAGGACAATTCGACGCCGCGATCACCCGTTACAACGACGGCATTGTTGCGCTGGAGGGCCTCGTAGACGATGGCGAAGCGAAGTTTGCCGCGGCACTGGCCGAGGGAATTGCCGCGCTCGCGGCGCTGGATGCAGGTGCTGCGCGGGTCGCCTTCGACGAGGCGGCGCTGATCTACCCGGATCACCCGGACGTGCTGAACGGGCTCGCCCGGGCCGCGAGTCTCCCGGAGGTGCTGGATAAACTGGACCTGGCGGTGGAACTGCGCACGCAAGGCGACATCGAAGGAGCGCGCGCGACGTATCGTGCGATCCGCAGCCTGGACCCGGCCACGCCCGGTATCGATGAGGCACTCTCCGAATTGGATGCGCTGGTCGAGGAGCTGAAGTTTCAGCGCTTCTTGTCCGAAGGCTACGCGGCGCTCAACGAGCGACGCTTCAGCGCCGCGCGCAAAGCGTTCAACGCCGCACTTGGCATGCGCCCGGGCAACCAGCCGGCGCTGGCGGGCCTCGCACAGGTCGATCAGGCCAGCACCCTCAGCCGTATTGACGCCCTGCGTGGCAAGGCACAACGCCACGAAACCGCGGAACAGTGGGTGGATGCCAAGGCAAGCTACGAACAGGTCCTTGCCATTGCAGGGTCGTTGAAGTTCGCCCGCGACGGTCGCGCCCGGGCGGCCACGAGGGCCCGGCTCGACGAGCAACTCGCCACGACCATCCGCGAACCGCAGCTGCTGTCCTCAGATGAGCGGTTCAACACCGCGGTTGCCCTGTACCAACGAGCGACCCAGGTGCCCGCGCCCGGGCCACGGCTGACGGAACAGCTGGATCAACTCGAGGCGATCCTGGGGTACGCCGCGGAGCACGTACCCGTCACGCTGGTGTCCGATAATGCCACCGAGATTACGGTTTTCCAGGTGGGTTTTCTGGGCACGCTCGAACGCCGACAGCTTAGTCTCCGACCGGGCCGATATGTCATCAAGGGCAGTCGTAACGGGTATCGCGACCTGCGTCTGGAAATCGACGTCGAGCCGGACATGGCTCCAGTGGACGTGCGCTGTCGGGAGCGTCTGTGACCGAGCCTGACGCGCCGCCAGACGACGGTCCGATCGTACGGGCGACCGCCTTCAAACCGACTCAGGATGCGGTTGACGAGCGCCGCTGGATTGAACGGCATCGCAATCAACTGTTCTGGGGTGGCGTCGCACTGGTCTTGCTGTGGTTCATCTGGTTCATCTTCACGGCTAAATCGGTGCGCATCGTTACGGACCCGAACTCGGCGGAGTTGGATATCGACGGCGGGTTCAATATGGAGTTGGGCGGGGTTCACATTCTGCGCGAAGGGAACTATGCGCTCAGTGCGGTCGCGGACGGTTACTTCGATCTCGATGTCCCGTTGACCGTTGGCGCGGAGCGTAACCAGGAATATCGCTTCGAACTCACCCGCCTGCCTGGCCTGGTCTCATTCACCTCCGTGCCGGACGCAGCCGCTGTGGTAATCGACACCACCCGGCTGGGCCAGACGCCGTTGATCGACGTCGAGATCCCCGCCGGGCCACATCAGCTTCTGATCGAGCATCCCCGATACCAGCCATTCGCTCAGCCGTTGGATGTCGAGGGTCGCGGAACCCGTCAGGCGGTGAGCGCAACGTTGCAGCCGAATTGGGCCAACTATTCGCTCAGCACGATACCCCCTGGCGCGACCGTTTACGTCGACGATGAGGTGCGTGGCACCACCCCGGATACGTTCGAAGTGCTTGCGGGGCGGCGCGAACTGCGCGTCAAGCTGGCCGGCTACAAAACCTGGACCAAACGCCTGGAGGTAGTGGCCGAGCAGGATGTGGCATTGGACGCCGTGACGCTGGAGGAGGCCGACGGATTGGTCCTGGTGTCGACCCGGCCGCGTGCCGCAGGTGTCATGGTGGACGGGACCTACCGTGGAGAATCACCGCTGGAGCTGAACCTCAAACCAGGCCACCGCTACCAGATCCGGTTGTTCAAACCCGGCTACCAGGCGGCCACTCGCAGCCTCGATGTGGAATCGAACGCCGAACATAGCCTGACGGTGGATCTCAAACCGCTCACGGGGACCTTGATCGTTCAGGTAGACCCGGTCGATGCCGAGTTGCTGATCGATGGTCGATCGAAGGGTCGCGGTAGTCAGACCGTGTTGATCAGCGCGATGCCGCACACCATCGAAGTGCGCAAACCAGGCTATGCCGGCTACAGCGGCAGGATCACGCCTCAACCGGGCATGACCCAGGAACTGAAAATCAGACTGCTGACCGTGGCGGCAGCGCGGCTGGCCGCACTGACTCCGACCATTCGAAGCTATGCGGGTCAGGAACTGGTGTTGCTGGAACCGGGTCCGTTCACTATGGGGGCGTCGCGTCGGCAACCCGGCCGCCGCGCCAACGAAATCCTGCAT
>SMWF01000007.1 GCA_004357385.1 Gammaproteobacteria bacterium
CACCGGGTCGTCGTTGATCGGGTCTACCGTCACCGTCACCGTCGCGCTGGCGGTCCCACCGTTGCCGTCATCAACCTCGTAGGTGAAACTGTCGGTGCCGTTGAAGTTGAGAGCCGGCATGTAGTCAATGTTCAACCCGTTGATCGCTGCCGTGCCGTTGCTCGGCGTGCCGACCGCGGAGATCGAGAGCGTGTCTAGATCCACATCACTGTCATTGCTCAACACGTCGATCGGCACCGACGTGTCTTCATCCGTGCTCGCCAGATCATCCAGCGCCACCGGGTCGTCGTTGATCGGTGTCACAGTGAATGTGACGGTAGCGACGTTCGTCACCACACAGCCAGGCATCGGGAAGCCGCAGTCCGTAACCTGATAAGTGAACAAATCGGTGCCGTTGAAATCCGGATTCGGCGTATAGGTCACTTCGCCCGACGTCGGTAACGTAAGCGGAGTCAACGTGCCGTTCGCGGGGCCGGTCACCTGGAAGGCGGTTAGCGAATCCCCGTCTGCGTCGGTGTCATTGGTGAGTACCTTGATCGCAACTGAACCGTCCTCGGCGAACGCAGGAATGTTATCGTCGACGGCCACCGGAGAATCGGGCACGGAGGTCACCGTCACCGTGACAAACGCGCGGCCGGTCCCGCCGGACGAATCCGTAAGGCGGTACTCGAACGAGTCCACACCGAAGAAGTCCGGGTCGGGCGTATAGGTCACATCGCCGCCGTTGTTAACGACCGATCCATTGCTCGGGGGGGTGTCAATCGACGCGACCGACTTCGGATCACCGTCCGGGTCCACATCGTTGAGCAGCACATCGATCGTGACCGCCACATCTTCAGCGGTCGTGGCGCTGTCGGCGAAGGCCACCGGATTGGCCGCCCAGGCGCCAGGCGCCATCAGCAGCAACAGCAACAATACGCAATGGTTCTTTGCATTCTTCATGTCGGGCCTCACTACTCTCCCGGATTCGCCGCATGCACTTCTTCGTTTTCGACTGGTGTTACACATCAGTCGAGAATGCGGCCGTAGGTACTCTGCAACAGCACGCGGGCGTTCTGCGTCCCGCCGACGCCGCGTGCCGTGATACGAAAAACTTCAATTCGATCGGATGACGACCCCGTATACGGATCGTCGAGCTGATAGGCGTTCTCCTCGCGTACGAGGGTCGCCGCGTGTTCGATCAGGAACCTCGGCGCGGCAATAACGCCCTGCAGGGCGTTCGCCGCAACAACGCTGCCGGCGCCGGTCCAGATGTTCGGTTGCATCCACCGCGCGGTCGTCGAAAAGGGCGCAATGGTCCACAGACCCCCCGTCCCGGCGTCGCTGAACAGGGCCGTTGTGGTAATGGTTTCGAGGAATGCTTCGGCATCCCGGAGCGCCGATTCGGCAGCCTGAAAAGCCATCAACCGGTCGCGCGAGTTGCGCGCCATGCGCTCCTCGAGGCTGGTGGTTTGCACCGCTGACACGCCGATGATGGTCAGCACCAGTAGCATCACCAGGCTGATGAACAGCGCGACACCGGTTTGCTTCTTGAGACTGTATATTCGTTGTTTCATTTCGAGCCCATCTCTCAACATCAGGCGCCCGGGTTTGCGTTGCGTATGAGAATGGTCTGGGTAAACGTGCGCCGCAGAAGTCCATCGCCCGCATCGACAACGGCATCGACGCTGTTGGCCGTTACGGAAACCCGAACCGCAACAATCTGATTGACGTCAGGAACATTCGGGAAGGTCACGTACTGATTTGCATCGGAAATGCCATCGGCCGGGGTGTTATCGATGCCATACAGCAGCTGAAGATCCTCGACGCCTTCGATCAGTTCGACCGCGTTGGTGCTGCCGACCCGACGCCAGAGGCTCATGGGAACGTTGCCCCGGTTGTTCGCGCCAGCGGTTGTCGGAGCCACGAAGAAGATCGTCGTCTGAACCTCACCAACTACCGCGTCTTCGCCATAGGAGCGTCCCAGAAACGACAGGGTGTACGGAATGGGGCCCGTGGGTGACGCAATGGTGTCCGCATTCTCGAAGAAGTCGCCAGCGGTAGCCGTGGCGTTGAGCAGCGTGGCTTCGTTGCCTGCTACATTCATCCCGGTAATCTTGAACACGGCCGCCTGCTCGCAGTCGCTGACCATGACGATATCGTTGACGCCGAACCCCGGGTTGCCCCCCGGCGCCCGGACGACGGGATTGCCATTCGGCTGCAGAGTCTGAACGAGCGGGGTACCCGCCGATACCTGCCGAACGATCAGCACGTCGGTCTGGGGCGCGATGACCGCCGGATCGATCCCGGTGCCGTCGTTGTACAGATTTGCGGCATTCACCGCACCCACGGTGGTCGGCAACGCCGCCAGCGGCGGGGTAAAGCTCCCGTCGCCATTGCCTTCGTGACCTTGAACGAACCGCGTAATGTCGAACTCGTACACGACGTTCCAGTTACCGCGAAGGCCTTTGACCATGTACTGACGTTCCGGAGCACAGCCCATGTAACCGGCGGAACGGACTGAGCGTTCGATGAAATCCAGCGCGAAGCGCCCATTCTCCTGCAACCGGGATTGCCCGGTGAGCAGGGTGTATGTCTTCGAGTTACCGACGAACAACTGCACGATGCCCGACACGACCACCACCCCGAGTGCCAGCGCCAGCATCAGTTCGATCAACGAAAAACCATGGGTGCGTCGCATTGTCAGGATCCCGCTCATATCTGCGTGTCGATGCTGATAATGGTCAACGCGGCGGCGTTCTGTTCCTGCCAGCGGACGCTGACGCTCACCACGCCCGTGGCGCCATTCACCGTGATCGAGCCGTCGCCACTGGGAAGTCCCGGTTGCGCCGCGATCGTGGGCAGCGCGCCGGATGCGCGCAGCGCAATACAGGTTGCGTCGCCATTGTGTATGCCGAGCGAGCACTTCCAGGTCGCTAGATCGAATGCGGTCATCTGCGCCACGGTGCAGCTGTTGGCCATGCAATCGTTCGTCGCCGGGGGGGCGTCGCCAAACGCAACACCGCCGTAGTTTCCCGACGGATTCGCTCTGATTCGATCCAACGCGTCATAGGTCCGCAGGGTCGCCTCACTGCGCATCAGTGCGCCCCGATTGTTCTGCAGACTGACCATCTGCAATGCAGTGATTCCGAGCACGCCGATTCCCATGACGAGTACGGCTACCAGGAGTTCGATCATCGAGAAGCCCGCTTCCCGGCGCGACCTGGAACCGGCCTGGCGCGGTAGGGAACTCTCGTTGCAACTGTTGCTACTCACGGACAAACCACCTCTGAAGACGAAGCGCGACCGGTGGCCGCCAATGAAATTCGCCGGCCGTTGCTGCCCGCGACGCCACATAGTTCCAGCGTCCCGCCGACCGCGCCAACCAGCAGCCCGCGTGAGTTGAAGGTCAGTCGATCAACGGTGTTCAGGGCGCCCTCGCCGGTCAACGTATTGGGCGTGGTGGCATCGAAACGGCGCAGGCTCGTCGCCGCACCCGGCGCCGGGCAGACGCCAGGATTGCCAACGGCTACGCACCACCCCGGGCCCCATTCATTCGTATCGTCACTCGCATCGAGCGCAATCATCGATACGTTGGTTCCCTGGCGGGTCGCTTCGCTGCGCGAGTACTGAACCGACAGCAGGAAGGCGTTCACCTGGGTGGTCATCGTGTGCTGCTCGATAAAGCCGTTGAACGCCGGCATTGCGATACCCATAAGCACCGCGGCAATTGCCAGGGTGATCATGAGTTCTACGATGGTCAGTCCGCTCTGCCGCTTCATCGATACTTCCAATATTCGACGCTTGGTACCTTCCACAAGCGCAATGCGCATGTGCTTCCCCAGTACGGGGACGAGCCAGTCTAGGCCAGGCGTCCGGAAAGAGAATCCAACGGCCGATGAATGGGCCGGTTTGACAGGATAAGTGGTGTCTGAAGTTTGTAAGGTCATCCGCGCCGTCCCCTGCGCCGGACCTGGCTCACATTAATGTGTCCAACTGTCCTCGTTGGCGTCGTCGAAGTCCCCATCGGCATTGGAATCCCAACGGCGACTGCCTGCTGCATCCATTTCCATGTTGCCGGTACCACTCACCGGTGTGTTCGCATCCGGGACGGCCCGCACGATAAAGGTATTGGCCGTCGGTGGTCCCTCGACCGTGATGGTGTAGTTGGTGCTGGTGACCGTACAGACGTTCGGCGTAACTGCTCCGGTGTTCGCATCGCCGATGCCATCGGCGTCGGTATCCAACGCGTTCACGTAGCTGAAATTCATGCTGCCGACCCGTTCCATGCCCAGGGCGCAGCGCAGCAGGTCGGCCTGTGCTTCCGCACGAAAAGTTCGCTGGCTGTATTGGGTGTACAGCGGAACCGCGACTGCCGAGATGATGGCAAGGATTGCCAGCGCGATCATCAACTCGATCAGCGTGAACCCCTCCCGGCGAAAAGCGTGACGGACATCCTGGCGGGATTCCCGGGGCAACTCCGGGGAAAGAGAACTGCGCATGGTTTTACCTTTGCTGAGGATCGTAAGCATCCTTGCAAGCGTAGATGAGCCAGTTACAGCCGCCCACGCTACCCCGCTGGACGGTAGTTTTTCGCCGACGAACGTCATACCCACCGCACCTCATCCACGACCTCGTCCGCAGCCTCAACCGCAAGGATAGAAACCTCCAAAATCAAGCACTTACCCGCTAGAGGATGGTTGAAATCTACCACCACCAGGGCACCTTGAAGCGACCTGATCACTCCGGGACGATCACCGTCGGGACCGGAAAATGCCACCACCACGCCCGGCTCCAGATCGATGCCCGGGTCGAATTTCTCCACCGGCATGAGCATTACGTTCTCTTCCCGGCTTAGACCGAAGGCTTTCTCAGGCGGCATTTCAAGACGTTCGGTGGCACCAGCCTCCAGCCCGAACAACGCCCGTTCAAACCCCTCGGGCAGACTGCCGTCGCCGACCACGAATGTTGCTGGCGAGCCGTCTGGGGTGCGATCAATCTCCTGGCCATCCGCGAGGCTCAGGCAGAAATGCAGCGTTACGCGCGCGCCTTCAGCAATACGCATGAGTCATTCGGCGTTAGCCTCGGCACGGGCAGAGCTTTCCCGGCGCGCATCTCGAAACATCAAGACGATCCAGGCCACCGCGCCAAGGAAGATTGCAGAATCCGCGACGTTGAACGCCGGAAAGTAGTAGTGCTGATAGTGAACCAGTACGAAATCCACGACCCGACCATGGTCAATCCGGTCGATCAGATTGCCCCAGGCGCCCCCCAGAATCAGCGCGAATGCCCAGCCCTGCAGCTTCCTTTCAGCCGGCAGGCGCCGCATCTCATAGATCAGGTAGACCGAAAACCCAATGGCAATAACCACGAACAACCAACGCTGCCAGCCGCCCGCCCCGCTCAGGAAGCTGAACGCCGCCCCCTCGTTCTGGAGGTGAATCCAGCTGAAGAACGGCCACACCGGGATTCGTTCGCCCACCTCGAGTACCTGGACAACGATGTATTTCGCAACCCGATCCAGGGCCACCACCAGCAGCGAAAAACCGAGCCACCTCAACAGGTCAGTTCGTCTCATCCGTCTCGCTCTCGTCGAACCAGGAACGGGCGGTGGCGATGTCCGCGTGGATTTGCGTCGTCAACGCCTCCAACGATTCGAATCGTCGCTCGTCACGAAGCTTGTGCTTGAACACGACGCTGATCAACTTGCCGTAGATGTCGCGGTCGAAGTCAAAAATATGCACCTCCAGCAACGGTTCGTCGCTGCCATGTACCGTGGGTCGCACACCGATGTTGGCAACCCCTTGGTAGCGGCGCCCATCAAGCCCTTCGACCTCGGCCGCATATACCCCCTCCAACGCAGCACGGTAACGATGCAGCGGCACGTTCGCGGTCGGCACGCCAAGTTCCCGTCCCAACTGACGCCCGTAGACCACGCGTCCCATGATGAAATACTCATGGCCAAGCAGGCGTTCGGCGAGTGGGAACTCGCCACGCGCCAGGGCCTCACGCACCCTGGTACTGCTGACCCGGTCGTGCTCGAAGGTGAGGGTTCCGAGATGGCTGACGCCGAAGCCATGTCGGTCCCCGGCGGCCTTCAACATGGCGTAGTTGCCTTCGCGATTGCGTCCGAACTGAAAATTGTCACCCACCACCACGTACTGAACGCCCAGCCGCCGCACCAGAAAGTCCTCGATCACCGTTTCGGCCGTGACCGCGCGCAGCTGCTCGTTGAACGGCAGGCATAACACCCGATCCAGCCCGGTGCCACCGAGCAGCTTGACGCGCTCCCGGAACCGCGTCAGGCGGGCCGGCCGGTTGGCTCCCTCGAAAAATTCCCGCGGCAGCGGTTCGAAGGTAATCAGCAGGCTCGGCACCCCCAGCTCGTCGCTTTTCGCGTTGAGATGGGCGAGCAGCATTCGGTGCCCATGATGAACACCGTCGAACTTACCGATGGTCGCAACACACCCGTAATGCTCCGGGCGGATGTTGTGCACTCCGCGGATGATTTCCATGCTGCGCATTATACCTGGCGCAACCCTCGCGCAACCGATGCTCCAGACACCATCAAACGTCTATTGACACCTCCGTCACACCTCCGTCACACATGGTAGCGAAGATCGCGCACTCTCAGTCCAGCCAATGCCAGCGCCCCGAAGTAGACAATGACGCCACCGATGCAGATCACCGCCAGCCGGCCGACCCGTTCCACCAGTGGCATATCGAGCCAGAGGGCGCCGTCAGGGACCAATACCTGGAGCCAGCCGACCAGCAATGCGGTCGCCATCAGCAAGCGGCCGCCGAATTTCCACCAGGTGCGCTCAGGACGGTACACACCCGAACTGAGCGTACCCCGGATCAGCAGGTAGGCCTGCACGCACGCCGCAGCACTTGTTGCCAGGGCCAGTCCGACATGACCCATGATTCGGAACAACGCCAGATTCAAGACGATGTTCACCAGCACGGCCACCAGAGCGATGCGAAATGGCGTGGTGGTGTCTTCGCGGGCGAAATAGGCCGGCGCGCTGATTTTCACCAGCGAAATCGCCACCGGCGCAATGGCAAACGCCTGCAACGCAAGTGCGGCCATCACAACATCCGTTGCGGTCATCGCGCCGTGATAGAACACCGTCGCCACCAGCGGCACCGCCAACAGGTACAAGGCGACGGCGGCGGGCACACCCAGCAGCAAACCCATACGCAGCCCCCAATCCAGCGCTCGGGAGAAGTCCCTGGTAGATCCCGCGGCGTGCAGTCGCGACAGGTTCGGTAGCAGCACCGTGGCGATGGCAATGGCGACCAGTCCGATCGGTAATTCCATCAACCGATCCGCGTAGTACAGCCAGGAGATACTCCCGGTCACCAGCAGCGAGGCAAGCACCATATCGATCAGCGCGTTGATCTGGCTGACCGACGCGGACAGCATCGCCGGCACCATCAGCTTGGCGACCCGCCGTACCCCCGTGTGTCGAACCTGTACACGCGGCAGCATCAGCATATCGATGCTTTTCAGCGCCGGAAGCTGAAACAGAAACTGGAGGAGACCCGCGGCCAGAACCCCCCAGGCAAGCGCCATCACGGGTTCCGCAAAGCTGGGCGCAACCAGCAGTGCCGCACTGATCAGGCTCAGATTCAGCAACACCGGTGTGAACGCCGGGACCGCATAGCGGTGGTAGCTGTTCAGCAAGGCCCCGGCATAGGCCGTCAACGCGATGAACCCGAGGTATGGAAAGGTCAGGCGCAGCATGTCACCGGTCAGCGCCAGACGCTCGGCATCGCCCGCAAAGCCCGGTGCGAAAACCAGCACCAAGCCATGGGCGCCGGCAACGCCGAGCAGGCTGATCGCAAACATCGCCAACAGGAACGTCCCACTGGTGGCCCGCACGAAGTCGCGCAACTCGGTTGCCGATTCACGCACCTTGACGCCCGCCAGCACCGGCACGAACGCTTGGGAAAACGCTCCTTCGGCAAACATCCGACGAAAGAAATTGGGGATTCGAAAGGCCACGAAGAAGGCATCTGCGATGCCTGTGGCACCGAAGAAATGCGACAAGACGATGTCCCGGCCGAAGCCCGTAATCCGCGACAACGCAGTCATCCCCGAAACCACGCCGCCTTGACGTCCCAGATTCTGGCGATCTGTCGTGTTCGGGTCGGTGCCCTGCACGGTATCAGGTGACATGACTTTCAGTTGACATGACGGATGGCCGCCGGCATATTAGCGCGCCTCAAAATTCGGCAGCAGGAGTTCAGTTTGGCCAACAGCCTCTCCGCACGTAAACGCGCTCGCCAGGCAGAAAAGCGCCGGCGTCAGAATGCCAGCCAGCGATCGATGGTGCGCACCTATATCAAGCGCGTCCAGGCCGCCATCGAGGCGGGAAATCATGAGGAGGCGAGCCAGGCGCTGCAGACGGCCATACCAATCATCGACAAGATGGTGACGAAGTCGATCATGCACAAGAACAAGGCAGCGCGACACAAGTCCCGACTGACCGCGCACGTAAAAGCGCTGGCGGGCTGAAGCTCGGGCCTCCGACCACGCCACGGCGCATGCGATAGCCTGCGCCACAGCCCACCCGCCAGGCGGGCGCGTTAGATCAGCACCATGTTATCGCGGTGTATGAGTTCCGGCTCTTCCACGTAGCCCAATCGAGATTCGATTTCGTCACTACTAAGACCCAGAATCCGACCCGCTTCGCTACTCGGATAGTTGATCAATCCCTTGGCGACGTCCGACCCGCGCGAGTCGACGCACAGCACCACGTCGCCGCGCAAATACTCGCCGCTCGATTCCACCACACCGACCGCCAGTAAACTGCGGCCCGCTTCACGCAGCACCTTGACAGCTCCGTCATCCAGCACCAGCCGACCTTTGATTTTCAGTTGGCCTACGATCCAACGCTTGCGTGCATCCAGCGGTTCCAACGCAGCGCCAAGCAAGGTGCCCGGCTGCGAATCGCCCAGGACCTTCAGCAATACATCCTCAGCACGCCCGTTAGCGATCAATGTTGCCGCACCGGAGCGCGCCGCCAACCGGGCCGCTGCCAGCTTGGTAACCATACCGCCCCGGCCGAGCCCGCCAGCCCCATGGCCGGCCATGGCATCGAGCTTGGGGTCGTTCGCGTCCGCGTAAGACAGCACCGGTGCATCCGGGTCGATACGCGGATCGGCAACGTGCAGGCCGTCCCTGTCGGTCAGCAGCACCAGCACGTCCGCTTCGATTAGATTGGTCACCAGCGCGGCCAGCGTGTCGTTGTCGCCAAACCTGATCTCGTCCGTGGCCACCGTGTCGTTTTCATTGATCACCGGCACCACACCCAGATCCAGCAGGGTGCGCAGGGTCGAGCGCGCATTGAGATAGCGGCGGCGATCCGACAGGTCCTCATGCGTCAACAACACCAACGCGGCATGCAGATCGTGCCGCTTCAACGCGGTCTCGTACGCTTGGATCAGACCCATCTGACCCACAGCGGCCGCCGCCTGCAACTCGTGGATACTGTGCGGACGTTCCGCGAAGCCAAGTCGGCTGCAGCCTTCGGCGACCGCGCCCGAGGAAACCAACACCACCTGACAACCGCGCTGGTGTAATGTCGCAATCTGCGAACTCCAGCGCGCGATGGCCGCGTGGTCAATCCCCCGTCCGTCGGCAGTCAGCAACGAACTCCCGATTTTGACCACCCAACGCCGTGCGTGTTTGACGCGCGCCCGCTGCCGTTGCTGTTCTGTCGAACTCAACTATCGTTCCTGACGTAAAAGACCTCGACCGCGGTATCGTCAACCTGCTCACCCGCGCGCTCATCCCCACTCTGGTCCACACTCTCATCTACAGGGCCGCCACGCTTGCTTCGCAACAAGGCATGGGCGAGCACATCCTCGGAGATCTGCGCCTCGCGGCGTGCCTCGTCCGCCTGTGCCTCGGGATCATCCGCCAGGCGTTCCTGGTGTGCCTCAATATGATCTATCACCGCGCGCATCAACGCGTCGAGACCGGCGCCGGTCACCGCCGAGATTGCGTTGACCCGACGTTGCGCCCCAAGCTGCGCCTGGACCCGTTCGAGCAGCAGGTCGCGCTGCTCATCGGTGAGCAGATCGATCTTGTTCAGCACTACCCAGCAGGGCCGCTCGGCGAGCGCCTTACTGTAGCTCGCCAGCTCTGCTTCTATCGCACGAACATTGTCCAGCGGATCAGTTTCGTCCAGGGGCAGCGAGTCGACCATGTGCAGCAGAATCCGGCAGCGCGACAGGTGCCGCAGGAACTGGCTGCCAAGCCCTGCGCCCTGTGCCGCGCCTTCGATCAGGCCCGGCACGTCCGCCATGACGAAGCTCCGCTCGTGGTCCACCCGGACCACTCCCAGATTGGGTGTCAACGTGGTGAACGGATAGTCGGCAATCTTCGGCCTCGATGCCGAGACGCGACTCAACAACGTCGATTTGCCCGCGTTCGGCAAACCCAGCAGACCGACATCGGCGAGCACCTTGAGTTGCAGCCGCAAGCGTCGAATCTCGCCCGGATGACCGGGGGTGGTTTTACGGGGCGCGCGGTTGGTCGACGATTTGAAATGGGCATTCCCAAAGCCGCGATCCCCACCCGCCGCCACCCGCAGGGTGGAATCCGCTTCCGAAAGGTCGCCCAGCGTCTCCAGTGTGTCTTCGTCGATGATGGTGGTGCCGGCCGGCACCCGCACAACCCGGTCTTCGCCGCTCCGCCCGGTTTTATCGCGGCCGCTGCCAGATTGACCATGCTCAGCGCGATACAAAGGCTGAAAGCGAAAATCCACGAGCGTGTTCAGTGCCGCATCGGCCTTAAATACGACATCGCCACCGTCACCGCCGTTGCCGCCATCAGGGCCACCGCGAGCAATGTATTTTTCCCGGCGAAAGCTCAGGCAGCCATGGCCGCCCTTGCCGGCTTCAACGCGAATGGTGACTTCATCGACAAACTGCATGAGTAATCTCGGATCCGGTGCGGTGATGCTTTCATCCCATTAAAAAACCCCGCGACTGCGGGGTCCTTTGACATCGGAGTTGACGTCAGGATTACGCCCTCGCAGGTTCGACGTTTACGTACTTCCGGTGCAACGGTCCTTTGGACTCGAAGCTTACCGTGCCATCCGCCGTGGCGAACAGCGTGTGGTCCCGGCCGCAACCCACATTCCGCCCCGGGTGGAACTGGGTGCCCCGCTGACGGACCAGAATGTTACCGGCGACAACGATCTGGCCGCCATATTTCTTCACGCCAAGCCGTTTGGATTCCGAATCGCGACCGTTTCGAGTGGAGCCGCCTGCCTTTTTGTGTGCCATTGTGCCTTACTCCTTCGCGCCGCTACGCGCTGATGCCGGTGATTCTGACATCGGTGTACCACTGCCGATGGCCATGCTGACGCAGGTAGTTCTTGCGGCGCTTGAACTTGACGATCTTGATCTTGCGCGAGCGATCGTGGCCGACGACCTCGGCCGTCACTCTGCCACCTTCTATGTAGGGCGCACCGACATTCACGCTATCGCCTTCGGCAATCAGCATGACTTTGTCGAACTGCACCGCGTCCCCGGGTTCGCCGCCCAGCTTTTCGAGGCGCACCACCTCACCTTCGCTCACGCGGTGCTGCTTGCCACCACTCTCGAAAACCGCAAACATAACCAAAACTCCTGACCTTGGCGCGCTGTAATACAATGCCCGAGGTTAGCCACTCGGGGGGCGCCCAGCAAAAGGCGCGTAATTCTACGGGCTAAGGATATTGATTACAACGACTTACCATGCTCGCCGGTGTCCTTGCCGCAGAGGGTTATGATCGGCAGATGTCCAGCAGTACCGCAGTACCCAATACGGACCGTCCGGCGCCTTCACCGCCGGATATCAAGCGCCTGTACGAACTCGTTGCCGACGACTTCGCCGCCGTAAACGCGCTGATTCCCCGGCAGTTGACGTCCGATGTCGCGCTGGTCGAAAAGATCGGCCACCACATCGTAGAGAGCGGCGGCAAGCGGCTGCGCCCGTTGCTGGTGCTGCTGTCGGCGCGCAGCCTGAATTTTGCGCCCAGCGAAACCACCCCGGCGCACGTCAAGCTGGCCGCGATCATAGAGTTCCTGCACACCGCTACGTTATTGCACGATGACGTGGTCGACCGATCCGATCTACGCCGCGGGCGCTCCACGGCCAACGCACTGTGGGGCAACGCGTCCAGCGTGCTGGTCGGCGACTTCCTGTACTCGCGAGCGTTTCAGCTGATGGTCGAGCTCGGGCGCGTGGACATCATCGCGGTGTTGTCCGACGCAACCAACGTCATCGCCGAAGGCGAGGTTCAGCAGCTCGACAATGTCGGCAACGCAAACCTCAGCGAAGCCGATTACATGGCGGTCATTCGCGCCAAGACCGCCATGCTCTTTCAGGCCGCAGCGCACACCGGAGCGCATCTGGCCAGCGAGGATGAACACGAAATCGCGTTGCTGCGCGACTATGGGCTGCATGTGGGACTTGCCTATCAGCTGGTTGATGATTGGCTGGACTACGCCGGCGAGACCAAGATCATGGGCAAGAACGTCGGCGACGACCTCGCCGAAGGAAAAGCGACGTTGCCTTTGATCAGGACCATGGCGGACGGCACTCGCGCCGACGCGGCCCTGGTCCGCAAGGCCATCGAAAATCGTTCCGGCGAGCGTCTCGCCGACGTGATCCGCGCGGTCGAGCGCTCCGGCGCACTCGACTACACCAAGGCACAAGCCGAGCGCCAGGCGCAATCCGCCATCGCGCTCCTGCCGGGCCTGCCTGCCAGTCGCTACCGTGACGCGCTCGCGCAGCTTGCGGAGTTCTCTGTCTCGCGGCTTGCCTAGCGGCATGCCCAAGACCTTAGATGGGATCAAGTGAGATGGTCGGGGTGAGAGGATTCGAACCTCCGACCCCCTGACCCCGAGACAGGTGCGCTACCAAACTGCGCCACACCCCGACCGAGGGCGCGATCTTACAGCAGCGGACGAAAGCGGTGAAGTCAACCCGCAGTACACGCGGGGACTCCCGATCCGAATTGGCCGATCCCCGCCCCTATGCTTCTCGTGCTCGCTGCCGTAAGGTTTTGCCTTTCTGATTCAATATGACTTCCCGGGGGAAGAGATATGGCTACCGTTGACGGCGCAACCTTGCTGGCACGCAGTTTGAAGGCACAAGGAGTCGACTATATGTTCGGCATCGTCGGATTTCCCGTCATCGGCGTAGCCGGGGCCGCGCAGAAAGCCGGAATTACCTACATCGGCATGCGCAACGAACAGTCCGCCAGCTACGCGGCCCAGGCCGCCGGCTATCTGACCGGGCGCCCCCAAGCCTGTCTGGTGGTTTCCGGGCCAGGCGTCATCCACGGTCTGGCCGGGTTGGCGAACGCCGAGAAAAACTGCTGGCCGATGATCCTCATCGGCGGCGCGTCGCCGGTCTACCAGAACGGCATGGGCGCCTTTCAGGAAGAGCGTCAGGTCGCGCTCGCCGAACCGTACTGCAAGTATGCCCACGCAGTGGAACACGTTGCGCGCATCCCCTACTACGTCGAGCAGGCGGTTCGCACCTCTATATACGGCCGCCCGGGGCCGGTCTATCTGGACATGCCCGACGACATCATTCGCGGTGAGGTCGAAGAGGAGCACGTGCAGGAGGTCACCAGGGTCGGCGAACCGCCGCGCTCCCAGGCCAACCCAGAGGACATCGAAGCGGCGTTGTCTGCCCTGGAATCGGCCGAGCGACCCCTGGTAATCGTGGGTAAGGGGATGGCCTGGTCGCGCGCCGAGCAGGAAATCGGCGAATTCATCGAACGGACCCAGCTGCCGTTTCTCGCCTCACCCATGGGCAAAGGCGTGCTGCCGGACGACAACCCCCTGTCCGTCGGCGCCGCACGCAGCCACGCGCTGCGCGAGGCCGATCTGGTGTTTCTGATGGGTGCCCGATTCAACTGGATCATGCACTTTGGCCTGCCGCCTCGCTTCGCAAAGAATGTGCGGGTCATTCAGCTCGACATTTCGCCCGAGGAGATCGGCACCAACGTGCCCACAGAGGTTGCGCTGGTGGGCGACGGCAAAGCCATCGTCGGCCAGCTGAACAGTGCACTGAACAATCGCCAATGGTTCTATCCCGCCGATACTGATTGGCGCGCGGCACTGAAGGAGAAAGCAGACGAGAATCTCGCCGCTGTGCAGCCAATGATGCAGGACGAATCCAGACCCATGAACTACTACCGCGCGTATCGGGATATCCAGGAGTGGCTGCCGAAAGACGCGATCATCATCGGTGAGGGCGCCAACACCATGGACATCGGCCGAACCCAGATGCAGAACACGCTAGCCCGGCATCGACTCGACGCTGGAACCTACGGCACCATGGGCATCGGCCTCGGCTTCATGATCGGCGCCGCGGTGTGCAATCCTGACAAACCCATCATCGGCGTGCAGGGCGATTCGGCTTTCGGCTTTTCCGGCATGGAACTGGAGACCATCAACCGTTACAAACTTCCCATCAAGCTGATCGTGCTGAACAACGGCGGCATCGGCGGCGGCATGGGTGAACTGCCGACAGACAGACCCATCCCGGCCCCCATCCTCACCCCGGGCGCACACTACGAAAAGGTGATGGAAGCCTTCGGCGGCAAGGGATTTTACGTTGAGGATCCGGCCGACCTGCGCCCCGCGCTCGACGAGGCGATGGCCCACGACGGTCCGGCGTTGGTCAACGTACTGATTCACCCGAAGGCTGGCCGTAAGCCGCAGAAGTTCGGTTGGCTAACGACCTGAGCTCAGGTCCGGCCTGCGATCATGGTGAATAGTCGATCACCAACGCCACTCGGCGGTTGGCCGCCCCGGACTCACCCCAGGCGCCTGGTTTGATCAGGCGCTCTGAATCTTCGCCATAGCTGACCGCGCGCACCTTGTCGGGGTTCAGGCCACCCGGCTCGATGAGGTAGCTCTTGACCGCCTTGGCGCGCTCCATGCCCAGCCATTTATTGTAGGCCGGGTCACCGGCGGGATCAGTAAACCCCTCAACGGTGACCAGCACCCCTGGGTGATGCTCCCTGATCACGGCGCTGAACTCGTCCAGCGCCGGTTTGTCGCGCTCGCTGAGCGTTGCGTCGCCGAACTCGAAGTTGGCGCTCATCTCAACCCGAAGGCGCCCCTGCATCCGGGTGATCGATGCGTCGTACTCGGAGAACTTGCCGTGCAACTGCTGGGTCATCTCCGTGAAATGTCCCTGCATATCCGCAAGTTGTGAAGACAACTCGGCATCGGTAGAACGCAAACCTGACACCGTGGAATCAAACTCGTCGCGTTTCACGTATTGCGAACAGCCCGCGCTAACGACGCTGAGCAACAGCATGGGCCCGACTATGGTCAAAACTCTCATCGCACTCCCCCTCGGCCAATCCAGGCCAGCATGTCCTGGGGTCAGTCTAACAATGCCAGCACGCGAGAGCAGCTACCAATCGGCTCGATCCCGCTTCGTCCGACAGCCCACGGCACGCGTTCGACAGCGCGTCAGCCCAGCGCTACTCTACGACGCTACCGTGACGCCCAACGTACCCGCACCGCTCAGGCAGCATGGGCAGCCCAGGCACGCCAGGAGAGAGATGCCATGGATCGACGAAGCTTCCTGAAGACCAGCGCAGTGACCGGGGCGAGCGCCGGACTGTTGCCGCTGCACCAGGCCGCTGCAAGCCCAACGCGGGGGGAGATCCAGAGTTACCCCACGCTCGGGCGCACCGGGCTGAAGATCGCCGACATCTCGTTTGGCTCCGGGCGCCTCAACGCGGGTGAAGAAGCCCTGGTGCTGGATGCGTTCGATCGCGGAATCAACTACTTCGACACCGCCGAGATGTACTCCGAGGGGGTCGCCGAAACGGTCATCGGCAACGCCCTGAGAGGCAAGCGCGACCAGATCGTGCTCGCCTCCAAGATCGTCGCGCGGGCCCGTGACAGCAAAGCGTCGATGATGGAGATCCTGAACGGCAGCTTGAAACGTTTGCGCACCGATTACATCGACATTTACTTCAATCACGCAGTCAACGACGTCGGTCGCATGAAAAACCCCGAATGGGGTGAGTTCGTCGAGCGGGCCAAGGAACAAGGCAAGATCGGCTACGTCGGCATGTCAGGTCACGCCGGTCGGCTGATCCAGTGTCTGGACTACTCGATCGAACACGATATCGTCGACGTGATTCTGGTGGGCTACAACTTCGGTCAGGATCCGGCGTTCTACGAGAGGTTCACCTCCGGTTTCGACTTCGTCGCCAAACAGCCCGACCTGCCGCGCGCGATTGCCGACGCCAAGCAGAAGGGCATCGGCGTGATCGCCATGAAAACCCTGATGGGCGCCCGGTTGAACGACATGCGGCCTTATGAGAGCGGCGGCGCGACCTACGCGCAAGCCGCATTTCGCTGGGTGCTGTCCAACCCCAACGTCGACGCGTTGATCATCTCGATGACCAACCACGAGGACATTGACGAATATCTCGGCGCCTCGGGTTCGACGGAAGTAGCGGCGGGCGATTTCGCCCTCCTCGGCCGTTACGCGCACACCAATGGCGCCAGCTACTGCCGTCATGCCTGCAACGACTGCGAGGGCGCCTGCCCCTACGGCGTGCCGATCGCGGACGTGATGCGCACCCGCATGTACGCTACCGACTACGAAGACCTGCCGTTTGCGAAGCGCGAATACGCGATGCTCGGCGCGGGCGCCGGTGCGTGTCTGTCCTGCGACGGTCAGCCGTGCCAGGATTCCTGCAGCCATGGCCTCGACGTGAGCCAACTCTGTGGTCCGACCCACCAACTGCTGGCCTGACCCGGCAGCGATCCGGCGGCGATCCGGTGGCGATCCGGCAGGAACGTACCGATGAATCAGCCGGCAAGCCAATCGGGCCGCTCGCGGGCGCTGTTGTACGATTGCTTCAGCGGCATCTCCGGGGATATGCACCTCGGCGCATTGCTGGATATCGGCGTTCCCGCTGAGTACCTCTCAACGGAACTCAATCGCCTCGAACTGGCCGACGAATTCACCCTCCAGGTAGGGCCGGCCAGCAAAATGGGCATCACCGGAACGCGCGCGAACGTCGAACTGCACCCGGACGTCAAGACGCCGCATCGGCATCTGTCCGACATTCAGCAGATCATCGATTACGCCCAGTACGACGCCGCCGTGCGCGATCGCGCCCTGAATATGTTTCGGGAGATCGCGGTGGCCGAAGCGAAGATTCATGGCACCACGATCGATGCCGTGCACTTTCACGAAGTCGGCGCAACCGACTCCATCGTCGACATCGTCGGCGCCGCAATTGGCCTGGAGTTCCTGGACATCGATACGCTGTTGTGCAATGAAGTGGAGCTCGGCGGCGGGATGGTCACGTGCGCGCACGGCGTTTTCCCCGTACCCGCTCCCGCGACCGCCGAGATTCTCAAGAACGTCCCCTGCCGATATGGCGGCGTCGACAGTGAAGCGACGACACCGACCGGAGCGGCCATTCTAAAAGCAAACGTCGATCGCTTCGGGCCGCCCCACGGGTTCGTCAGCGAACGTATCGGCTACGGCGTCGGACAGAAGGATTTCGACATTCCCAACGTGCTGCGGGTGATGCTCGGTTCGGTCGCGGCCGGGGCCGATATCGGCGGCTACCTGACCGAACCCAACGTCGAGGTATCCGCGAATATCGACGATATGAGTCCCGAGGCCTTCCAGCCCTTGATGGAACGACTGTTCGCCTGTGGCGCCAAGGACGTGTTTTTTACGCCCATCCTGATGAAGAAATCCCGACCGGCCACCAAGGTCACCGTGCTCGCAGACCCGGACCGCCTGGGGGATGTCACGCGAGCCCTGGTGATGGGTTCGACCACGCTCGGGGTCCGTGTGCATCAGGTGACCAAACACATGCTGCCGCGTAAAACGCGCACGCTGCAGACCTCCTTCGGTGAGGTGCGCGTGAAGTACGCGACCCGCCCGGACGGCACCATGAGCTGGAAGGTCGAGCACGATGACCTGGTGGATCTTGCGGCCCGGCACGACCGTGACTATTTGCCGCTGAAGACCGCGATTGACGCCGAAGTGCGCGCGCAGCTCGATGCCGACTGATGAGCGATCTCGAGACCATTCTCACCTCGTTCAAAAATGGCACGCTCGATCTGAAAACCGCACGCACCGCAATCGATGCGCGGTTCTTCGAGGATGTCGGGCATACCACCATCGATCACGACCGCATCCGGCGCACGGGTTCAGCCGAGGTCATTTACGCTGAGCACAAAACGCCCACGCAGGTCGTCGACGCATTCGCGGCCCTCGCCGCGCGCGGCGAGAACGTGCTGGCCACGCGTGTCAGCTCCGAGGGTTTCCGGGCAATCGCCGAGCGCTTTACGGGCGCCGAATATCACACCGCCGCGCGCCTGGTGACGCTGCAGCAGAAGGCAGTTGATCCCGCAGCAACGAGCATTGCCGTCGTTACCGCGGGCACCTCGGATCTGCCGGTGGCCGAGGAAGCCGCGCTGACCGCCGAGTTCTATGGCAATCCGGTCTTGAGAATCCGCGATGTCGGCGTGGCCGGCATCCATCGGCTGTTGGCACGCGCGGATGAAATTCGCAGCGCCCAGGTGGTGATCGCGGTTGCCGGCATGGAAGGGGCGCTGCCCAGCGCGGTCGGGGGTCTGGTCGACAAACCGGTGATCGCGGTCCCCACCAGCGTCGGCTACGGGGCATCTTTCGGCGGTATCACGGCGCTGTTGAGTATGCTGAACAGCTGCGCATCGGGGGTATCGGTGGTGAACATCGACAACGGTTTCGGTGCCGGCTACCTCGCCAGCATGATCAATCGGTTGTAGGATCAGGCCATGGACGCCGAACTCGCCAAAAAATACGACGCCTTGAAGGCCTACGTCAGCCGCTTCGATAGCGCCTTGATCGCATTTTCCGGCGGCATCGACAGCTCACTCGTCGCTTTCGTAACCGCTGAACAACTCGGCAGCAGGGCGCTCGCCGTGACCTCGGGCTCCGCGAGCCTGAAGCGCAGCGATTTGACCCTGGCCAAACACCTGGCGGTCGAATGGGGGATGGAGCATCGGGTCATCGTTACCGATGAACTGAGCAAATCCGACTATCGCGCCAACCCCATCAATCGTTGTTTTCACTGCAAGACGTCGTTGTATCAATCGCTGGCCGAAATCGCTGATGCAGAAGGTTTCGACGTCGTCTTCAACGGCACCAATACCGACGACCTGGGCGATCATCGACCCGGGCTGATCGCTGCGGACGACTTTCACGTGCAGTCGCCGCTGGTCGAGGTTGGCTTCGCGAAACCCGACATCCGCGCCCTGGCCACACATCTGGGTCTGGAAAACGCACAGAAACCTCAAGCGGCGTGTCTATCCAGCCGCTTTCCCTACGGCTCACACATCACCGAAGAACGCCTGGCGCAAGTGGAAGCCGCCGAAGATGCGCTCGCCGAATTGGGTTTTACCCAGTTTCGGGTGCGCCACCACGAGGAAGTGGCCCGGCTCGAGCTTTTACCCGAGGAATTCCCATTGGCGATCGAGCTGGCCGAGACCCTGCAACGGCGCATCAAGGCCTGCGGTTTCCGCTTCGTTGCCATGGATCTGGTCGGTTTTCGCTCCGGCGCCTTGAACGAGGGGTTGATCAAAGCCGTCACCCTCGGCTGATCCCTCGGATCAGACCCGCTGCAGAAGGGTTCCGGTACCCAGTCCGCCGCCGCAACACATGGTGACCAGTCCGTACTCGCCGCCGCTACGCTGCAGTTCGTGCACCGCCTTGGTAATTAGAATGCAGCCCGTGCCACCCAGCGGATGACCCAGCGAAATCGCGCCGCCGTTGGGATTCACCTTGGACAGGTCCGCGCCCACCGATTTCGCCCAAGCCAAAACAACCGAAGCAAAGGCTTCGTTGATTTCCACGACGTCGATGTCATCGATCGAGAGTTTCGCCCGTTCGAGCAGCTTCTCGGTGGCCGGAATCGGACCTTCCAGCATCAGCACCGGATCGCAGCCGACCAGCACCGAGTCAACCACTCGTGCCAGGGGCGTTTTGCCCAACTCGTTCGCCTTCTCCTCGCTCATCAACAGCACCGCACCCGCGCCGTCGGCGATCTGTGAGGACGACCCCGCCGTATGAACACCGTCTTCGCGAGCCACGGGCTTCAAGCCCGCCAACGCCTCGAGGCTGGTATCCCGCGGCACCTCGTCCTTGCTCACGGTGACCGTCTCCTCGGTACGGTTGCCTTCGTCGTCCAGGACCGGCGTTTCGATGGGAATGATCTGCCCGTCAAAGCGGCCTTCGGCAACGGCCGTCGCGGCACGCAACTGGGATTCCAGGCCGAACGCGTCGGTGTCGCCCCGCGTGATCTGATACTTCTCCGCAATGCGCTCCGCACTTTCGAACTGACTGAGGAACTCGTGATGGTTGCGATAGCTGCGCGCGATCGGTTTGCCCATGCCCGCTTTGACCCCCGCCACCGCATCAGCACCGATGGGCAACAAGGACATGTTCTCGACACCACAGGCGAGCACCACGTCCTCCAGGCCGGAGGCGATGAGACTGTGGGCCAGGGTCGTGGCATGTTGGGATGAGCCGCACTGGGAATCGATGGTGATACAGGCCACCTGTTCGTCACCCCCGTGAGCGAGCCATGCAGTGCGGGTGACGTTCATCGCCTGGGCGCCCACCTTGTTGATGCAACCACCCACCACCTGACTAACCTCCGCCGACGCCACCCCCGCACGATCGAGCACGCCCATCATGACCTGGCCCAGCACATCGGTGGGATGCGCCGCACCTAACGACCCGTTCCGCTTGCCAACCGGTGACCGGCCTGCTTCGACGATGACGACACTACGCATGAGAATGCTCCCGGCTGAATGAGACTGAATGATTTACAGCCGCCTATCCTATACGCTGACTCGGTTCGTTTGAAATATCTTCGGGGGAGAAGACCGCATGAGACCAGGGTTCACGAGCCTATTCGTCCTGTCACTGTTCGCCTTCGCACCGCCCAGCTTCGCAGATGACTGCAAACACTCGCGCTGGGGGGCAGAGGACCAGATCGGCAACGCCAACCTCATTACTTCAAAAAGCGTGCTGGCCGCTTCGAAGCTGATTAAGACGGGCAAGACCTATGCGCTTGGCATCATCATCGATGCCGACACTCCTGCATTTCCGCCACGCAGCCTGTCGCTGCAGGTCGTACAGCCCGGCCAACAGATGGGCCGGGCGGCGTTACCGAACGCGATCTACAACGACGATCTGGTGCAGATGTGGCTGGGAATCGGACCGCAAATCGATGGGCTCGGACATCTGGGCAGCGACGGCAACTACTACAACTGCAACAAGGCCGAGGACATCTCGGACATCAACGGGCTCACCCGGCTCGGCATCGAGAACGTGCCGCCGCTGGTCACGCGCGGGATCGTACTCGACATGGCCGCACACTTCGGCGTCGAGTTCATGAATGCCGGTCAGTTTTTCACGGTCCAGGACGTCAAGGCGGTTGAAAAGAAACAGGGCACCCCCGTCCGCGAGGGCGATGTCGTACTGTTTCACACCGGTTGGACCGACGCGAAGCTCAAATCCGACCCCGACGCCTGGCTTTCCGGCGAGCCCGGCCAATCCGAGGAAGTCGCGCAATATCTCGCAAGTAAGAATGTCGTCGCGGTGGGTGCCGATACCTGGGGCGTTGACGTGGTGCCGACACCCGATCCCGACCGGCCCTTTCAGGGTCACGTGATACTGCTGAAAGAAAACGGAATCTACACCCTGGAAACCATGAATACCGGACCGCTGGTGCGCGACCGGGCATTCGAATTCATGTTCGTGCTGGGGCCGGCCCGGCTGCGCGGCGCTGTGCAGATGATCATCAATCCCATCGCGATTCATTGACGCTGAACGAAGGAAAACCCGGGCCGGGGACAGCGGCCCGGGTTCGTTATAGAACCCTGTGTCCATCGATCTTGAAAGATCGAGTAGGCCGCACGGTCACGACGCTCCGCGCAGCCCCGTTGGGATCGCCGGCCAGACCAACGGACCCATCGGTCTGCATCTGGGTACAACGTTCGCCAACAGCGGTCACACGACCACTGCAAGGGACATCGTCTCGCAATCGATGATCTCGCAAGCACCGACCCCGCGCTCATACACGATGCAGTCAGAATGGCTGCGTTCATTATTCCCAAACGCATGTTCAATCTCCTTGTGGTTGGGGCCTTCAACGCTGCGGAGATGAATCTCAGATAACCTGATCGGCCCCTTATGGTTTCTTCGAAATTCATTTAGATTCATGGAAATGGAAGCAGGCGGGCATTTGCGCCATGAAAACACTGTTATGCGCTGCGCTGTTTACGTGGTCGTGTGTCACCCATGCGCAGGATCTGTGGTTCACGTACGGGGAACTGGTGACCGAATCAGGCGAGATCCCCGCCGGGCTGCAGATGTATTTCGCCGGTTATCACCATGGCTTTGTGGCCGCGGTCTACCTCGAAGGCGACTGCAACCCGAACAGAATCATGCGGACCAAGCCGCGCGACCTGATCGACGCGTTGGCCAAACGCAATCACCCTGCCGACGAGCCGGTCGATCCCCAGGTGCTGATGCTGGTGGCCTACAGCCTCTGCGGCAACTAGGATGATGGCTGCTGCCGGAACGCGTACAGCACCCGTCCCTTGGCACACAACCGATCCTGATCGTCA
The DNA here is from genome assembly GCA_004357385.1 of Gammaproteobacteria bacterium. Taxonomy (GTDB): domain Bacteria; phylum Pseudomonadota; class Gammaproteobacteria; order Pseudomonadales; family Azotimanducaceae; genus SMWF01. The sequence goes on from SMWF01000007.1 coordinate 22,675, forward strand.
GTAATGCTGACCTCCACTACCGCGAGCTGCCGACCTCGTTTGATCAGCACCGCCTCGGCATCGGCATAGTCTCCATGCACCGGCCGCAGGTAAGTGATGTTGAGATCCGCGGTGCCGGCAGGCTGCTGGCCGGGTAACCAGCCGGAGGAGAACACCGGGATCAGCATCGCGATGTCGACCATGGCCGCGAGAATTCCTCCCTGCAAGCTGCCGCCGATGCCCGTTGGCGTCTGCGGGGTGCGCGTCAGGCGGATCTTGCCCATGCCTTCGCCCCGCTCGAGCAGCGTAAAGCCAAACAGTCGGTTCGCCGGGTCCGCGTCGAATTCGCGCTTGATGGTCTCGAAGTCCGAATCCCAGTTCATGGGTCGACCAGCCCGCGGACCGGCAAACCGGCCGCTTCGTAACACCGATCGATCAGGCGCATCTGCGCCACCGCGTCCTCGGGGCCCGTGAACATTGACGCGCCCTCCTCCACCGCGGCGATGAACGCATCGAGCTGATAGCCATAGGTTGGCCGGCGATCCAGCGTTTCACTGCTGCTGCGACCATCCACCGTCAATTGAAGCGCATGGCCGTTCTGAGGCACGATCGGGTTCACCACCTTGAGCGTGCCTGCCGAGCCGACCACTTCAATATCTGCCCGGAACTGTGCCTCCGGCCGCATGTCCCCCGAAGTAAAACCCCGGACGCCGCTCGGAAAGGTCACCTGCGCTTCGAGCAACAGATCCACGTGTGGTGGCCCGACCTCGGCCCGGGCCGCGACCTCGGCCGGCTCTTCGCCGGTGATGTGCCGGATCCAGGAGATCGGATAGCAGCCGATATCCATGGTCACCCCACCGCCCATCGCATAGTGCATGCGGATGTCGTTCGGGTCGGTGACCGGGATATGGAATGCGGCACTGACCTGCTCGATCGTCCCGAGCACACCCGAATCGTAGATTTCCTTCGCCCGAATGAACACCGGGTGATAGCGATAGTGAAACGCATCCATTACCACCAAGTGTGCGGCAGCGGCGGCATCGGCCATCGCCTGGGCCTCCTCGGCGTTGGCCGCGAAGGACTTTTCGCACAGCACCGGTTTGCCCGCGGCCAGCGCCTTCAGCGTCCACTCCTTGTGCGCGGTAATGGGCAGGGGATTGTAAATCGCATTCACGTTCGGATGGTCGATCACCGCCTGATAGTCGTCGAGCACGTGGCGAATGTGTGCGTGGCGCGCATAAACCTCCGCACGCGCACGATCCCGCGCCGCGATGGCGACTACGTCGGCCCGCGGTTCGTCGATGCACGGGTTGACCAATGCTCGTGGCGTGATCTTCGCCACGCCAAGCGTTCCGAATCGGAGCACGATCCTGCCGGGCTCTTAGAGTTCTTCGAAAAACTTGGCTTCCCTGCGCCGGTAGCTGTCGATGCCGCCGGGTACCCGAGAGAAGATGTCGGTCCACTCGGGGCTGGTCAGCGTCGCTTCGAACTGGGATTCGCGCTGGGCCATATCCTCCCAGCGGATGATCCAGGTAATGTTGGCCGAGCCGAGGGCATCCATGGGTTCGCCGTTGATCTCCGCCGGAATCCCGCTGTCCACCCAGAAGCCGACGATATCGAGGTTGTCCCTCAGATAGGGGCCCGCTTCGTTCCGGGCCCAGGTCTTGTAGTCCTCGAACAGCTCCGGGTTGAAGTGATAGTTACGTATCTCGTACAGCACGGGTCTCTCGCAATGGTGTCATGATCTGGTCCAGTCTACCCGCGCACGGCATGTTCTGGCATGGTGTTTTGCGAGTAGCGCAGCTCAGGCGCGGCCGGCAAACTCCGTCAGCGCCTGCTCGGCCGTTACAAACGCGGCCCCATCCTCAGCCAGTTGTTCGATCAATCGCTCGAGCATCAGCATCCGATGGCCGCGGCCAATCACCATGGGATGACAGGTGTAGGTGATCACGCCCCAATCCATCGTCCGGGCCATGTAGCGGTAATCATCCAACCAGTTCTCCAGCACGCCGGTGGCCGGCGCCAGCCCGCCACGACCAGCTAGTTCGAAATGCGGATAGTCGTCCAGTGACCAGCTCACGGGCAGTTCCAGGAGGTCGGTTTCGCGGCCGAACCGAACCGGCTCGCCCTGCTCGAAGACGTCGCCCGTGCGCGCCCGGTACGGCAGGTAGTCGTGCCCCATCATGCTGCTGTCGTAGGTGAACCCCTGCTCGAGCAACAGCTCGACGGTGTACGGGCTCAGGTCCCATGCGGGCGAGCGATAGCCGCGGGCCTTGGCACCCGTCAATGTTTCGATCAGCGCGTTGGCGCGACTCAGCTGGTCCGCTTCCGCGTCGCGACTGAGTTTCGCCGGAGGGACGTGTTCGTAGCCGTGGTGACCAATTTCATGGCCGGCATCCGCGATCGCCGCACACGCGTCAGGGTAGGCCTCCAGGGTGATCCCCGGAATGTACCAGGTGGCCGTAATGTCCAAACCACCCAGCAGCTCCAGGATGCGTTGCGCGCCGACGACCCCGAACTCGCCCCGGGAAATCGGGGTCGGACTGGTCTGTCCGGTCGCCAGAAAGCCCGAGAAGGTATCGAAATCGAAGGTGAGGCAGACGAGGTGCCTGCTCATCGCGGCAGATCATCGCCGCAGGGGCAGGATTCAAACAGCACTCAACCCACCGTCGACCACGAACTCGGAACCGGTGCTGTAGGAGCTTTCATCGCTGGCAAGATATAGCGCCAGGTTCGCCACCTCCATGGCCGTCGCCGTGCGCCCGAGCGGCACCCGGCGCGTCATCCGTTCCGGGTCGACGTGCAATTGATCCAGCATGTCCGTTTCGATCAATCCGGGATGAATCGAGTTGACGCGCACGCCGCGCCGCGCCAACTCGACCGCCGCGGTCTTGGTCATGCCGCGGACCGCCCATTTCGAGGTGCCGTACGCAAACGCCCCGGAGGCGGCCTGCATCCCGGCCAGTGACGAGATGTTGACGATGCTGCCGGCGCCCGCGTCGCGCATGGGGCCCGCCACCGCGCGCATCCCGAGAAACACGCCGAGGCAGTTCACACCCATCACGTTGCGGAAATCCTCCAGCGAGGTGTCCAGCATCGTATCCGAGCGGAAGATGCCGGCGTTGTTGACCAGCACGTCGATGCGGCCATCGCGGCTCACGATCTCTTCTATCAGCGCCGACCATTCGTCTTCGTTGCGCACATCGAGGTGCCGATAGGTACCCTGGGCCGCTTCGGCCATGGCGGCGCCGGCCTCGTCCAGCACATCCGTGAGCCAGACTTTCGCGCCCTCCTCCGCGAACAGTTTGGCTTCGACCGCGCCCTGCCCTCGTGCAGCGCCCGTGATCAGACACACCTTGCCTTCCAGACGACCCATTTCGCGCTCCCCGCCTCTATCCAACGAGAGTAGACGAAGCGACGACATCCGGCCAGACTGCGAGCGCGCGGCACACTATACGGAGCAGTCAGTTGGCAGAACCACAACAACAAACGCCGTCGTTCACCGACGACGATGCGATCATCAAGGCGGCCCTGGAAGAAGCCCACATTCCGACCTTGATGAACTGCCTCGTGCACCTGACGGGCGATGCACAGATCATCCGCGGCGAGATTCGCCCCGTGCTGGAGTTTTTCGGAGACGCCCAGGGAGGCATCAGCGAAGCCCAGCAGGCGGGAATACGAGCCCGCGCGTTCGAGATTCTGACAGCCTATCGCGACGGTGACGGCCAACTGCCGCCCGATCCCAGCTCGGTTCAGGTCAGCGAGATGGTCAACTTCCTGATCGGCCAGGAAGTATCTGCCGAGTATGGAGATTTCCTGACCGCAGAACTGGCGCTGCACGGTGAAGACGCATACGCCCAACCCGGTTTCGAGACGCTGTCCGACGACGCCAAGGCGGCCTTCAAGGTCGTGATCATCGGTGCAGGAATGTCCGGGCTGCTGTCCGCCGTGCGGCTGCAGGAGGCCGGCATCCCCTTCACGATCCTGGAAAAGCATGCCGACGTGGGCGGCACCTGGCACCAGAACATCTATCCGGGCTGCCGGGTGGACAGCGCGAATCACATGTATTCCTACAGTTTCAAACCCCGGGATTGGCCCCAGCACTACTCACGCCAGGCGGTGTTGAAGGACTATTTCGCCGAGACCGCAGACGAGTACAACCTGCGTCCGCACATCCGCTTCGAAACCGAGGTGACGGATCTCATCTGGAGTGATGACGAGGGCACCTGGACGATCAAAGTCACCTCGGCCGATGGCGCCGCTCAGACGCTCACCGCGAACGCGGTGATCAGCGCAGTGGGTCAGCTCAACCGCCCGAAATGGCCGGACATTCCAGGCCAGGAGCGCTATGCAGGCCCCTCGTTTCACTCCACCTACTGGGAATACGAGCATGATCTGAAAGGCAAGACCGTCGGCGTGGTGGGCACGGGTGCCAGCGCCTTCCAGTTCGTCCCGGAGATTGCCCAGGAAGCCAAGGAGGTGCGCGTATTCCAACGCACGGCACCCTGGATGGCGCCGGTCGAGGACTACATGCAGGACATTCCCAAAGGCAAGCACTGGTTGCTGAACAACGTGCCGTACTACCACGCCTGGTTCAAGTTCGCGGTGTTCTGGCGGAATGCCGAGGGCATCCTGTCGGCGGTCACCCGGGATCCGGCATGGAACGGCGATGAGCAACGCTCCATCGGCCCCGAGAACGAAATGGTCCGCGAATTGTTCCTGGAGAACATCCGCAGCATCGTCGGCCACGACCCGGAGTTGTTCAAGAAATGCATTCCGGACTATCCACCGGGCGGCAAACGTATCCTGTTCGACGACGGCACCTGGCTGCGCGCGCTGGCCCGGGACAACGTTCAGCTCTTTACTGATCCGATCGTGGAGATCAACGAGACCGGCCTGGCTACCGGCGATGGCACCCAACACGACGTGGACGTGCTGGTCTACGCCACTGGATTCGAAGCCAGCCGCTTCCTCTGGCCAATGAACGTTGTGGGTCGCAAGGGCAAGGTGCTGGAACAACACTGGGACGGCGACGCCCGAGCCTACCTCGGCATCACCATTCCACACTTCCCCAATCTGTTCTGTTGCTACGGCCCGAACACCAACATCGTCGTCAACGGCAGCATCATCTTCTTTTCCGAGTGCGAAGTGCGCTATGCCCTGGGTTGCATCAAGCTGTTACTGGAGCGCGGTGAGCGAGGCATGGATTGCAAAGAAGACGTGCACGACGCGTACAACACCTGGGTGGACGCGGGAAATGCGGAGATGGCCTGGGGCATCTCCCACGCCAATACCTGGTATCGCAACGAAAAGGGCCGCATCAGCCAGAACTGGCCCTACTCACTGCTGGAATTCTGGCGTCAGACCAAGGCCCCGGATGCCGCGGACTACCATTTCGTCTGATCGGCGCTCTATCAGACCTGCGGTCACGTAGAGGGCCTGTAGCGCAGCATCACCCGCGAGCCATCCGCGATGCCGTTGCGAAAACGCGGCCCCCAGATGACCCACTGCACCGGGTACTTCGCGCCGAGCAGGTCCAGTCCGTGTTCGATGCCGGCCGGATCCGACTCGACGGCCCCGGTCGCCATCAGCTCCGCTCCTTCGCGGAACTTCCCGGCACTCTTGGTCCACAAACCAAACTCCCCAACCCAGAGCCGGGCGCTGTTCAGCCCGCTGGCCAACGCCCGGGCGCGCCACGCATCGCTCGAGGTGCACAGAAACAGATCGGTCCCGTCGAAGGCGAACCAGACTTCCGCATGACAGGAACTCTCATCGCCGTTCGACTTGATCGGTGTGAGGTAGATCAGGTCGGACGCGATGAGGGCTGCTCGACTCGCCTCGGGCAATCCGTCCAAGGCACGAACCCCACGCGGCACGAGCCCGGCAGCGGTAATCGAACCGGCCACACCGAGCAGGCGGCGACGCGTCAACATCGTGCGCGTCAGTCGCCCGTGTTCATCGATTGCGAAAGCACCGAGAAGCCGTTACTCGCCGCCAGGCGTTTGTTCACAATGTCCTGGTACTCCGACGAGTTGTACCAGCCCTTGGCCTGCTCGGTGGACTCAAACTTGATGATCACCGTCTGCGGCCCGGGTGGGCTGCCTTCGATGGTCTCGGCAGCGACATCGAATACGACCACTTCACCGCCATGCGCGGCGACTGTCGGCCCGGCTGCGGCCGCGTATTCGCCGTAAAGGGCGACGTCGTTAACGACGTATTGAGCGATGAAGTATGCCGCCATTTGAATGTCTCCATTGGGTTGAACGGCCGAGTCTAGCATGCTGATCCGCCTCTTCGACCCGGCCTCGACCTCGCTGCGGGCCGTCAATCGGCCACCCACGCACCCACCAGCCATTGATTGCTCGCGAACTGAACCGCGACGGCATTACCGCCAGGTTCCGCGTTGGTCTCGATGAATTCCGACGCCGCCTCGATGGACTCGAACTTCTTCGGCAGAATGGCCACCTGGCGCACCCCGGGGAACCGATCCGCAGATGCCGGGTCACCCAGCGCGCGGGACATGAAGTAGCCACGCACCATGCCGTCCATTCCTTCAATCGTTTGCGTGATGAACCGGGGGTCTGGCATGTCAGCGCGCCAGTACGTGGTAGGCGACATACAGCCAGGACAGAAATCCATGAACGATCGCCCACAGCACCGATGCATTCTTCGACCACGAAATCGCGATGGCCAACGCCGCACCCAAGCTGATGCCTTGCCGAACCACCTCGACGCTCATATTGCTTCGCCCATTCATCCGCTCGATCCTCCTGTCGCCTGAAACGGCTTGTGAAAATGCTACTACGGCGCATCGCAAGAGTGCAAAGACACCGCGTTCCTGCAACCATGCGCGCGATGAATCGGATGTGCGCGATGCCATGACCCGTTGCGGGGAACTCATCATTCGAACCCTCGAAGCTCATGGGGTGGACACCGTATTCGGCATTCCGGGCAATCACACGCTGGAACTGTACCGAGGCCTGACCGATTCGCCCATCCGCCACATCACCCCACGGCACGAACAGGGCGCCGCATTCATGGCGGACGGCTACGCACGGGCCACTGGCCGGCCGGGGGTGTGCCTGCTCATCAGCGGCCCTGGTTTGACCAATGCGGCAACGCCCATTGCCCAGGCCCGCGCCGATTCGGTGCCGCTGCTGGTGCTCACCAGCGTCGCGGCCACGAATCAACTGGGACGGCAGCAGGGCCGTTTGCACGAACTGCCCGACCAGCGCGGCTTGGCCAGCCGGTTGTGTCTTGCCAGTCACACACTGCTGCATGTGGATGATGTGCCGCGCGTGATCGGCCAGGCGTTCGAAAGCTTCGCCCGCAACCGGCCCGGGCCGATCCACATCGAGGTTCCGCTCGACGTGCTGGCAACCGCCGCGGACCATGTGGCGTTGACGATTGCGCCGTACGCCGACCTTCGCGCCGACCTTCGCGCCCGGAACGCACGCCGGATTGCCGAGGCGGCCCAACGGCTCGATCGTGCGTCACGCCCCCTGCTGGTGCTCGGCGGTGGCGCCGTGTCTGCGGCGGAGCGCCTGCCGAAGCTGGCCGAGCACCTCGATGCGCCGGTGCTGAACACGGTCAACGCCAAGGGCTTGCTGCCGCCGGAGCATCCCTTGGCGGTGCACGGCAGCCCCTCCCTGCAGTGCCTGCGCAACGCCCTTGCCGACGCCGATGTGGTGCTTGCGCTGGGCACAGAGTTTGGTGAGACGGACTATGACCTGTTGATGAGCGGGCCACTGGAGATCGGCGGCGCGCTGATCCGCATCGATATCGACGCCGAGCAGCTCACCCGCAACGTGACGCCGACCATCGGCATCGAGGCGGACGCGCGTTGGGCAACGAACGCCTTGCTGGATGTCCTGTCGCGGCTCGATAAAGGCGGCGCAGACAGGGCGGCAACCTTGCGCCGCGAAGTTGCCGAGGAACCCCACGTGCATCCAGAGTTCGCTGCGCTGTTCGCCGCCATCGACGCGGCCCTGCCGGAGGCGATCTTGGTCGGCGATTCCACCCGGCCGACCTACTACGCATCCTGGCAGTGGGTTGCGCGGCAGCCACGATCCTATTTCCATTCGGTCTCAGGGTTCGGCACCCTCGGCTACGCGCTGCCTGCGGCACTCGGTGCGAAGGCCGCCTGTCCGGGGCGGCCGGTCGTTGCGCTGATCGGCGATGGCGGGATTCAGTTCAGCCTGCCCGAACTGGCCTCCGGCGTCGCCGCAGAGCTTCCGGTCGCCGTTATCCTCTGGGACAACGACGGCTACCAGGAGATCCGCAACAGCATGGAGGGTGTCGGTATACCACCGATGGGAACCGATCTCGGCCGCCCGGATTTTCTGAAGATTGCCGAAGGTTACGGCTGTCACGCGCGGCACGTTACAGATCTCGATGCCCTCTCCGAAGGTCTTCGGGCCGCCGCCGGCGCGTCGGTGCCCACCGTGCTGCTGGTCCGCGAAGAGGACTTCATCACCACTCCCAGCGGGCAGTGGTACTGATGGCTGACGCGCAACCCTCGTTGAGCCGGCGGGCCCGGCGATTGGCAGCACCGGATGCCGACGTCTGGCGTGTGCACGAAGCAGCATTGGAGCGGCTGGCGGCCGGTGACGACATCATCCTGTTGAGTGTCGGCGATCCGGACTTTCCCACCCCCGAACCCATCAAGCAGCACACTCTGGCGCAACTGGCCGCCGACCGGACGCACTACTCCCCCGCACTGGGGGAACCAGCGCTGCGCCAGGCGATCGCCGATCTGGAAACACGCACCACCGGGCGGCCATTCGAGCCAGAACAGTTCGTCATTTTTCCAGGGGCCACTGCGGCACTGTTCACCACCTTCGCCTGCATCGCCGACTCCGGCGCGGAAGTCGTGGTCCCGGAACCCATGTACATCGGCTATCGTGGCATCTTCGCCGCGCTGGGCATCAGCGTGGTGAGCGTGCCGCTGGACGCGACGCGCAATTTTCGGCTCGACCCGGACCGTGTGATCGACGCCATCAACGCCAACACCTGCGCGGTGGTCCTGAACACGCCGGGCAATCCTGGCGGCAACATCATTGCGGTGGAGTCTCTCGCGCGCATCGCCAATGCCTGCCGGCAACGCGGCATCTGGCTGGTGTGCGACGAAGTGTATTCGCTGTTCACGTTCGAAGAACCGCACATCTCGCTGTTGAGAGCCACGGACAATCTCGACAACATCGTGGTGATCGACGGCCTGTCGAAGTCTCATGCGATGAGCGGCTGGCGCATCGGCTGGGCGGTGGCGCCGCCAGACCTGGTTCAGGCGCTGGGCGACTTCAGCGGCTCCGCGTTCTTCGGCTCGTGTCAGTTCGTTCAGGACGGCGCCGCCTACGCACTGGCACACGACGAACCTTTCGTGCAGAAGATGTGCGACGAGTACCAGGCGCGGCGCGACTATCTGGTCCAACGCATCGCCGGCATCGATGGTCTGGTCTGCGCACCACCCCAAGCCGGCATGTTCGTGATGCTCGATGTCAGCGCAATCACGGCCGATGGCGGCCGCTTCGCGCAAGCGCTGCTGGATGTCGCCCGAATTTCGACAATTCCCGGGGTCGGCTTCGGCGCTACTACGCGTAGCTACGTGCGGGTCAGCCTGACGCAACCGGTGGGGGTACTCGAGGAAGCGTGCGATCGGATCAACCAGAGCTTGCCGGCGATCGAAGCCGCCTGCGCCTGAATCCCCTCGACAACCCAACAGCCTGAGCGTTATTTTAGCGCTACCGGCGCTTGAGGAGGAGCAGTTGAGCATTCTGGTCGAACCGCAACATCTGCCGGCGAACCGCGCCGAAGTCACCGA
>SMWF01000056.1 GCA_004357385.1 Gammaproteobacteria bacterium
GGGAACGCCTGGGCCGGATCGCTCGACGGCAGGAATCCTCGGGTAGCGAAGGCATCCATCGGGTACCCTCTGCAGGATTGCCGAACTTTAGACCCGTTCCGGCCTCGGAATCTTCGCACGAGCGCACGGTTTCGGAAAAGGAGATGATCGACCCCAGGGATACTTGCACGATGGTTGGCGAGTGGGTGGGAACGGCCTTCAAGGCGGTCTCACAGCCGGCCCGGTTGGTGCCCCGGGCGCTGCAGTTCAGACCGTAGGCGTATAGTCCCAGGGACCCGGTAGTTAGGGGGATTTCCCAAAGGGTCGGGGCGGGCCGGTTCTACATACGAGGAGCTGCATCTGATGGATCTGACAGTCAACGACAGGCAATACCGGGTTGATGTAGACGCTGACACGCCGCTTTTGTGGGTGCTGCGCGATACCTTGGACCTGACCGGAACCAAGTTCGGGTGTGGCATCGCCCAATGCGGCGCGTGTTCGGTGCTGGTCGGGGGTGAACTGCAGCGCAGCTGCGTGCTGCCGATCTCAGCGGTGGCTGGACGCGAGATCACCACCATCGAGGGCCTGTCCGATGACAACAGCAACCCGGTGCAACAAGCCTGGATTGCCGAAGATGTCCCGCAATGCGGCTATTGCCAGTCGGGCCAGATCATGGCTGCGGTGGCGCTATTGAAAAAGACCCCTCGTCCGACGGACGCGCAGATCGATGCATCCATGACGAATATCTGTCGCTGCGGCACGTATTCACGAATTCGCAAAGCCGTTCATCGCGCCGCCAGTTAGTCGAAGAGGGAATAAACGTGCTTATCAGGAACATCAGCAGACGACGTTTCCTCAGAAATTCCGCGACCGCCGCCACGGGGCTGACGCTCGGTTTCAGTCTTCCGGGTTGCGGTCCGGAAGGAAATCAGACTTCAGCGGTGGCAGAGGTCCTAACCAGTGATGTCTCGGCCTGGTTGAGTATCAGCACGGAAGGTCTGATCACGATTCGAGTGCCGAGCTCGGAAATGGGTCAGGGCGTGCTGACTGCGCTGCCGATGATCATCGCTGATGAACTGGACGCCGATTGGGCCAAGGTACGATCGGAAATCGCGCCCTTTAGCGCCGCGTTCAACAATCCTTATACGGGTGGCAGAGGCACCGGTGGCAGCTCTGCGGTACGCCTGTGGTGGCCGAGCATTGCCAAAGCCGGTGCCGCCGCGCGCGAGATGCTGGTGCAGGCGGCGGCCGCGCAATGGGGCGTGCCCGTCGCTGAACTCACCACTGCAAAAGCGGTGGTCACGCATGCCGCCAGCGGCAGGCAGGCCAGTTATGGCGCCCTGGCGGAAGCCGCCGGAAAGTTGGTTCCCCCGCAAGACCCCCAGCTCAAGACACGCGACCAGTACACCATTATTGGTACGTCCGCCAAACGCCTGGACACGCCGTCCAAGGTCAATGGCTCGGCCGTGTTTGGCATTGATGTCAAAGTACCCGACATGGTATACGCGACCACCCGTGCCAGCCCCACGTTTGTTGGCCGCTTGACGGATATGGATGAAGAGACCGCCCTGGCGGTGAGGGGTGTACTGGCCGTGATCCGACTGCCCATCACCGAGCGAGGGGTTGCGGATGTGCAGCAGATTGTCGCTCTGGCGGATAGCGTTGCGGTGGTGGCGGACAGCTATTGGCAGGCAAAAAAAGGCATGGACGCGCTGAACCCCCAGTTTGACGACGGCGGGGTCGGTGACGTGAGCAGCGCCAGTATGTTGCGGGACATTAAGCAGGCGCTAAGTGAAGAAGGGATCCCGGTCCGTGATGACGGGGACACGGACCAGGCGTTGGCCGATGCCGCGCAAGTGGTCGCGGCAGAATACACCGTGCCGTTCCTGGCTCACTTGACGATGGAGCCCATGAACTGTACGGCCCATTATCAAGTCGATAGCGTGAATGGCGATCGTGTGGAGCTGTGGGCGCCTACCCAGGGTGAATCCCATGGCGCCATGGTGATCGGCGAAGTATTCGGCATTCCTGCGCACAAAGTCACCATCCACACGACCTTGATGGGCGGCGGCCTTGGCCGCCGCTATGAAGCCGACTTCTTAGTGCAGTCGGCGCGCCTTTCCAAGGCGGTTGGGAAACCGGTCAAGATGATCTGGTCCAGGGAAGAGGATGTGCAACACGATTACTATCGGCCGGCCAGCGCCTCCAGATTCACTGTGGGTCTGGACGATACGGGCCTGCCGGTGGCATGGAAGAACGCGATCGTATGCCCCTCCGTTGCGCAACGAAATTTCTCAGCGGCTTATGCCAATGGCGTAGATCCGTTTTCCGTAGAGGGCGCGGTCAATATCCCCTACGCCATTCCAAATCAATGGGTCAGTCTGCGGCAGCACGATACCCACGTGCCGGTGGGTAGTTGGCGCTCGGTCGGCAGCAGTCACAACGGATTCTATGTGGAAAGTATGCTCGATGAAGTGGCTCACGCCAGTTCGCGGGACCCCTTTGCACTGCGCCGCAGGTTGTTGCAGAACAAACCCCGCTTTCTCACCGTGCTGGATCTGCTCGAGGAGAAATCACACTGGCTCGAGCCCGCGCCGGCAGGACGGTATCGGGGTATGGCCATCCATGAAAGTTTTGCCAGTATTGTGGGTGAGGTGGCTGAAGTCTCGGTGGACGACGCCGGCGCGATCACTTTGCATAGGATGACCTGTGTGGTCGATTGTGGCCGGGTGGTCAATCCAGCCATTGTCGAGTCCCAGATGGAGAGTGCCATGCTCGATGGGCTGACGGCCGCGCTCAGGGGCGGAGTGACCATCAAGGCGGGCCGCGTGGAACAAAGTAACTTTGACACCTACAGGATGATGCGCATGGCCGAGGTGCCGCAGATGGACATCCACATCGTGCAGAACGATGAGCCCCCCGGGGGTGTCGGTGAACCCGGCGTACCCCCCAGCATGCCCGCTCTGGCCAATGCCATCTTTGCCGCCACGGGCAGGCGAATTCGTTCACTGCCAATCGAAGCGGCCATGCAAACGGCTTGACTCCGGGAGAACCCTACGCCCGGACGCGGTGTGCCAGGGTCTCGTCGATCAGCCGTTCGAGCCAGGTCACGTACGGCGTGCCACCGGTGCCACCCGGCGACGTCAGGCGGTTCGGCAGGTCTGCGCCGATCTCATCGAGCACGCAGTACTTCGATCCGGCGGGGAATGCCTTGGCCGGATCGCGCGACGGCAGGAATCCTCGGGTAGCGAAGGTATCCATCCTAACCCTCCGCAGAGTTGCTGGACTTTAGCCCCGTTCCGGCCTCGGAAACTCCGTACGAGCGCACGGATTGGCGTTTCGACACCCGTGTCGTCGAGGACGCGCAAGCGAAACAATAGTTCCAAATCGGGACGATTCTCCCCACAGCGGCTGTGTTAGTCTCGGCGACCAGGCTAAGGATTGGCGACTTCGATGAATCTCTGGGGAGGCTTCATGAAGCAGCCCACACCGATCCGCGGCGCGGACCTCGCGGTGGCACGGTTAGTCCTCGGGCACTCGATCATCTCCGCCTGGTGGATTATTGGCCCGACCCACGCGCGAGCGTTGGAAGACCAGTCATGGCCGACATCTTCCTAAGCTATGCGAGCGAGGATAGAGAGCGTGTCCGCGGCCTCGTGGGACTGCTCGAGTCGCATGGCTGGTCGGTCTGGTGGGATCGCTCGCTCAAACCGGGAGAAACCTGGCCCGACGTCATCGAGCGAGAGCTCAGCCGCGCCGGCTGTGTGGTGGTGGTGTGGTCGAACGACGCCATCGGTTCCCACTGGGTCCGACTCGAGGCGCACGCCGCCCGCCAGCGCCAGATTCTCGTGCCCGTCGCCATCGATTCTGTCCTGCCGCCCGATGAGTTCACCGTTTATCAGACGCTCGATCTCGCGGGTTACCCAAGCAACACGCATGAAGTCCAGTTGCAGGAACTCGGCGCGGTGGTCCGCACGCAGCTGCGGCGTGCTCGGCGTCGCAAGCTCATGCCGTGGGCGGCGGCGTTGTTGCTGCTGCTCGTTCCGGTGGTTGGCGGCGTCTGCTGGGGCTCCGATGCGTGCTTCGCATCCGGCGTACACGACGATGTCGGAGAGGTGGCGCAGGTGCTGCCGCCGGAGAATTCGATCGCCATTCTCGAGTTCGACTACCGGGGTGCTGTGGATGAAATCTATCTCGCTAGAGGCTTTGTCGACCTGCTGGCGGCGCAGCTTCAGACAGTCGGCTATCTCGTTGCTTCTCAGATCGCGGTGGCCGCATTGCCCGACAATGCCGACATTGCGCTCATCCACAACCGTTTGCGCGTTCGTTGGGCGCTGGACGGCACGTTCTATCAGTCGCCGGCGGGGGTGCGCGTGTCGGCTCAGTTGGTAGATCTGGAGACCGGTTATCAGAAGAACAACTGGAGCTTCGACGCGACGTTGAGCGACATGGTCGCACTGCAGAATCAGTTCGCGCGCACGGTCATCGAAGAGCTCGATGTGCCAACGCGTACGCTCGACGAGAGTTGGCGCATCTCGCCGGACGTTCAACCTGATGCGTATGTGAGTCATCTACGCGGGCTCGATTCGCTGGGTCGCGGGCAATCGCTCGCCGACATCGACGCCGCCGAAGCGGCCTTTGCCGATGCGCTGCGCATTGCCCCCGACTTTGCGCTCGCCCACGCCGGGATGTGCCGCACGAAACTGCGCCGTTATGAGTCGTTGAGATCGGTGGAATACTTCGAGGAAGCAAGGCGTCATTGCGATCAGGCATTGGGCTTGAACGCGTCGAGCGTGGAGACGACCCTCGCGATCGGCTGGTTGCATCAGTACGCCGGCGATTACCTGCAGGCGCGCAATATGTTTGAGACCGCGGCTGCTCTGGATGCTTCATCAGCGGATGCCCATGTTGGTTTGGGGACCGCACTGGAGGCGTCGGGCGAGTTCGCCGTGGCTGAGACCCATTTCGCGCAGGCGACGGTGGTGCAGCCTGGCTATTGGATCGCTCACAACCGGTTCGCGATGTTCCTCATCCGGCGCGGTCGAAACGAGGACGCACTCAGGCGCTTCGAGTTCGCACTCGAATTGGCGCCGAGCAGTCCTGCGGCGCTGAACAACCTGGGCGCTGCACTGATGTTTGCAGACAGGCTGGGACTGGCCGTTCAGGCGTTCGACAGATCGCTCGAGATCGAACAGGAC
>SMWF01000057.1 GCA_004357385.1 Gammaproteobacteria bacterium
CGAGTATGTGTTTCTGCTGCCCTCCAAGGAGTGTTCCTTCATCTCCTCCACCCTGGTCCGGGAAATCGCCAAGCTGGGCGGCGACGTTTCCAAGTTCGTTCCGCCCGGGGTCGCAGAGGCGCTGCGCAACCTGGGCTAGTGCGCGGATCGGTTCGGATCGAAGGGTGCGCGGGTTTCAATGCTGACAATTGCGGCAGTAAACCGTCGCGCGCTGTCCCGTGCGGATTCCCGTGAGTGGCGTGGCACAGACCACGCAGGGGAGCCTCTCGCGTCCGTAGACCTTCAACTCGGCTCGAAAATACCCCGGTCGACCATCGCTACCGACGAAATCGCGCAACGTGGTTCCGCCTTCCTCGATTGCCGCCTGCAGCACGGCCTTGACCTGGCTGGCTAGCAGATCGTAGCGGGCCCGGGTAACACGCCGCGCAGCAATCCGGGGCCTAATGCCCGCCATGAACAACGCCTCATTGGCGTAGATGTTGCCTATGCCGACGACCACTCGCCCATCCATCAGAAAGCTCTTAACCGCGATCTTCCGTTTGCGCGACATCCGGTGCAGGTAGGCGCCGTCGAAGTCATCCTCGAGCGGTTCTACGCCCAACCGGGCCAGCAACCAGTGCTGCTCGGCGACGTTGTCCTGGTAGTGGAGGCTGCCAAAGCGACGGGGATCCCTCAGGCGCAGCGTGTAGCCGGAGTCGAGGTGCAGATCGACATGGTCGTGTTTGCCAGGCGGGCTGCCGGTTTCGACTATGCGCAGACTGCCCGACATGCCCAGGTGCAGTATCAGCGCGCCTTCGTCGAACTCGAAGAGCAGGTACTTTGCCCGTCGGCGGACCCGAAGTAACCGCGCGTTGCGCAACTTCGCCGGCACCTCGACCGGCCAGCGCAATTGCGGTTGGCGGACCTCCCAACCCGTCAGTCTGCGTCCTTCCACGTGGCTGCGGATGCCGCGCCGGGTCGTCTCAACTTCTGGCAATTCCGGCATGCGCTTACAATCGGGGCTTTCCTGCGGCGACGGCGGACCATGTTACTCGGGGTCGATACCGGCGGCACCTTTACCGATTTCTTCTTAATTGACGGAGATACGCTGCGCATACACAAAGTATTGTCCACTCCGGACGACCCGTCCCGGGCGATCCTCGAAGGGGCTTTCGCCATGGGCCTCGAAGCTCCGCTCGCGGCCGGCGATGTTCAGATCGTGCACGGCAGCACCGTGGCGACCAACGCAACCCTGGAGGGCAAGGGGGCGCGCACCGTGTACATCTGCAATCGGGGTTTCACCGACGTGCTGCGCATTGGCCGCCAGGCGCGATCCCGGCTGTACGATCTGCACCCCCAGCCGCATCCCGATCCGGTTCCAGCCGAATTGACGCTTGGTACGGGTGGTCGGCTCGATCACCTCGGCCGCGTACTCGAACCACTGACCGAGGCGGACCTCGACGAACTACGGCGCGCGGTGGAGGATCTCCGCCCCGAAGCGATCGCGATCAACCTGCTCTATAGCTATCTCGACGACCGGTTTGAACGCCGCATCGAGGCGGCGCTCGAAGACCTCGCGTTTGTCAGCCGTTCCTCCTTCGTGCTGCCCGAGTCCAAAGAATACGAACGCGGGATCGCCACCTGGCTCAACGCCTGGCTGGGGCCGGTAGTGTCTCGGTACCTGGTCAAACTGACTGAGGCTCTGGCGCCATCCAGGGTCGCGGTCATGCAGTCGTCCGGCGGAACCATCAGCGCGTCCCAGGCAAGCCAACGCGCGGTGAATCTGCTGGTTTCCGGGCCGGCCGGCGGCGTCGCGGCCGCCACGCGCATCGGCGCGGACCTGGGTCGGCGTGAATTGCTGAGCTTCGACATGGGCGGGACATCCACGGATGTCGCGCTGCTGCGCGATGGGCCGACCTTGACCGACGAGGGCTCCGTCGGCCCCTATCCCGTCGCCATTCCCATGGCCGATATTCATACCATCGGCGCCGGCGGCGGCTCAATCGCGTTCCTCGACGCGGGCGGTGCGTTGCGGGTTGGACCCGAATCGGCCGGCGCGGACCCGGGCCCGGCTTGCTACGGTCGTGGCGGTGAACAGCCCACCGTGACCGACGCAAACGTCGTGCTGGGACGCCTGCCCGCGAACCTGCTGCTCGCCGGCAGCATGCCGCTTGACGCCCCCGCGGCCCACCGCGCCCTGGATAGCATTGCCCAGCCCCTGGATATGACGGCCGAGGAAGCAGCGCGCGGCGTGTTGCAGATCACCAACGAGCACATGGCCCAGGCGCTGCGGGTCATCTCGCTGGAACGAGGTTACGATCCTCGCGACTTCGCGCTGATCAGCTTCGGCGGAGCGGGCGGGTTACACGTGTGTGCCCTGGCCGATGCACTGGAGATCCCGGACATTATCGTTCCAACGTATGGCGGCGTGTTGTCCGCGCTGGGCCTGCTGATGGCAGCGCCGTCCCGGTTCCTGGTCCGGACGTTGAATCTGCGCATGAACGAGGTCGAGACGCAGGTCGTTGAGAACGCAATCATCGACCTTGCGCAGGGAGGGCTGAGCGAACTGATTGCGGAAGGAGTTGATGCCAACGTCGAGCAGCAGGCCAGCGTGGATCTTCGTTACACCGGTCAGAGTTTCACGATCAACGTTCCGTGGTATTCGATCGACCGCTCGCTGGAAGAATTTCATCGGCAGCACGAACAGCGCTATGGTCACGCGCTGGCGCTGCCGGTCGAACTGGTGAACCTGCGCCTGCAGTTACGGGCGCCAGCGCGGACCATCGCCCTTCCGACCCTGGTTGTCGGTGCGCAAGGTGGCGGAGAGAAATGCGAGATCGTGGATATTGGAGAGGTCGAGGTGCGGCGGCGCGAGGAACTACGCCCCGGCACGACGGTCCCGGGGCCACTGCTGTTGATCGATAGCGTTTCGACCACCCTGGTCGAGCCCGGCTGGAGGGTAACGTTGGAACA
Organism: Gammaproteobacteria bacterium; assembly: GCA_004357385.1. Lineage (GTDB taxonomy): Bacteria > Pseudomonadota > Gammaproteobacteria > Pseudomonadales > Azotimanducaceae > SMWF01. Next base: position 2,953 of record SMWF01000057.1, read on the forward strand.
AAGGGGTCACGCGCAGTTGACGCGTGGTTGAGGTTGCCGGCAGCGGACCTCGCCTACTTGATCTTGGCTTCGCGATACATGACGTGCTTGCGGATTACCGGATCGTACTTCCTCAGCTCCAGCTTATCCGTCATGGTGCGCTTGTTCTTGTCGGTCGTGTAGTAGTGACCCGTGCCCGCGCTGGACACCAGTTTAATTTTGTCACGCATACCTAGTGTCCTGTCCGATTAAGTCGTTGAAATACTATACTCTCTCACCGCGTTTGCGCATATCCGCCAGCACTTTGTCGATCCCTACCTTATCGATGAGGCGCATGCCCTGCGCGGACACCCGCAACCGCACGAAGCGCTTCTCACCTTCAATCCAAAAACGGTGATAATGCAGGTTCGGCGCAAACCGGCGCCGGGTCCGATTGTTCGCGTGGGACACGTTGTTGCCCGACATCGGTCGCTTGCCGGTGACCTGACACACTTGAGACATGGCAACTGCCCTGAGCGTCAAAAAAAGAGGCGCGTTTATACCAGAGCGCGCCGCTGGCCACAAGCGGCCGGCCGGGTCACGGAGCGCTACAGCAGGCCTCGCTCAGCCAGGGAGGTGATTTCCCCGCCCGCAACGATCATATGATCGAGCACCCGTACGTCAATCTCGGCCAGCAGGTCCTTCAGCCGTTCGGTGAGTCGAATGTCCGGCGCGCTGGGCTCCGCGACGCCGGACGGATGGTTGTGGACCAGGATCACCGCAGCCGCGTTGACCCGAATCGCCTCGCGCAGGAGTTCACGGGGGTGCACGCTGGCACTGTCGATGGTGCCGAAGAACAACTCCGAATAGCGAATCAGCCGGTGCTGGCTGTCGAGCAGCAATACCGCGAATACTTCACGGACCTGCGCCCCGAGCCGCTGGCTGAGGAACCCACGCACGTCGGCACTCTGGGCGAACACGCTGGCCCTTCCCAGCGTCGACGCAAAGCACCGCTGAGCCAGAACCGGCACCGCTTTCAGCGCCGCCACCTTGGCGGGACCCAGTCCGGGCAGGGCCAGCAGTGCCGAAACCGGGGCGGCGATCAGTTCTCGCAACGATCCATGCTGGGCAAGCAACGTGCGACCCAGTTGCACCGCGTCGCGACGGCCATCGCCGCTGCGCAACACGACCGCAAGCAACTCCGCATCCGAGAGCGCATCGCCACCCTGCGCCAGTAGTCGTTCTCGTGGCCGCTCAGCCAACGGCCAATCCGTGATCGTCATGCCATTTCTCGAACCTGGGGTTAGTGATCGCTAGCTTTTCGTAGTCCGTCCGAACATCCGGTGGTATCGTACCTGCTCGAACAGACCATCATCCGACACGTGCTGGCATGACGATTCAGGGAAAAAAGATCGTACTGGGTATTACCGGCGGCATCGCGGCGTATAAAACACCTGAGCTTGTGCGTCAACTGACCGCCGCGGGCGCAGAAGTTTCAGTCGTCATGTCGCGGTCCGCCCACCGATTCGTCACCGCAACGAGCCTGCAGGCGGTCAGCGGCCGTGCGGTTCGCGATGACCTCTGGGACAGTTCCGCGGAAGCGGCCATGGGGCACATCGAGCTGGCACGCTCGGCAGACTGCATTCTGATCGCGCCGGCGACGGCGCACAGCTGTGCAAAGCTGGCCCAGGGCGAAGCGGACGACCTGTTGAGCACGCTGTGTCTGGCGGCGCCGTGTCCGATCGCTATCGCGCCCGCAATGAACCAGCAGATGTGGCAGCACCCCGCGGTGCAGCGCAACATCGAGCAACTTCGCAGCGACGGAGTGTTGATCTGGGGACCCGATTCAGGCGACCTGGCGTGCGGAGATGTCGGGCCCGGCAGAATGGCGGAACCGACGGAACTGGTGGCGGAGATAGAGGCATTGTTCGGCCCACAGCGTCTCAAAGGCGCTCGGGTTCTGATCACCGCGGGTCCCACCCGCGAACCGTTGGACCCGGTCCGATTCATCAGTAATCAGAGCTCCGGCAAACAGGGCTTTGCTCTCGCGGAGGCGGCGCTGGGGGCCGGCGCCGAGGTCACCCTGGTATCCGGCCCCGTCGAGATCGCCACGCCTCGGGGTGCTACCCGGATCGACGTAACCACCGCCCGCGAAATGCACGACTCAGTAATGGCGACGGTGGGTGACCATGACATTTTTATTGGCGTCGCTGCAGTGGCCGACTTCCGGCCCGACGCGGTCCGCGCCGAGAAGATCAAGAAGGCCAGCGGCCATCATGCCATGAGCCTGGAGCTGGTCGAGAACCCGGACATCATCGCCGCCGTCGCAGCGCGCCCCGACCGGCCCCTGGCCATCGGCTTCGCCGCGGAGACCGAACACATCCTGGAACACGCCCGGGAGAAACTCGCTCGTAAGGGGCTGGATCTGATCGTGGTCAACGATGTGTCGGACCGAAGGATCGGCTTCGACAGCGACGACAACGAGGTGACCCTGGTCACCGTCGACGTGGAACATACCGTACCGCTGGCGAGCAAGCGCGTGGTGTCCCGCGCGATCATCGAGCGGATCGCAGATTTGTACGAGCAGACCACGTCCCCTCGATCACGACAAGGTCGCAGCGCAAGGAAGCTTTGAACGTGGCCCAGAACACCCAGGCGAAAGAACCCTCCAAGGGGGCGGCGGCCGGCGCAACGATCGCCGGCACGGGTCTCTGGCGTTACCCGCTGATCGCGCTGGCGGTCAGCCTCCTTGGGGTGGTGCTCGCGGCGGGGTTGATCTACCTGCAGCTTCTGGGTCCGGCAAATACGATCCATGCGGAACGCCTGCACCAGAGTCATGCGCAGATGTTCGCGACCTACTTCGACGCCCGCCTGTTGGCCCTGCGAACCGCCATTGACCGGGTTGCGACCGCGCCCCAGACAGTGGCTGTCCTGCAGACCTTCGATGCGCAACGGATCAAGGAGCACGGCGAGCGCTTGACCCTCGATTTTGCCGACGCCGAACGCATTGAATTGGTGCCGCTCGGCGAGGCGAAGGTGGATCTGACGGGTACAACGCCAATCAGCTTCGCCGCGCTGGATGTGATCAGGCGCGCCGAGACCTCGCCATACGTGGGTCCTGAGGCGTACCTCATGGATCGGCGTGCTGTGTTTTACGTTGCCCAGCCCGTGATGGGAGAACGCGGTGTGGTCGGCGTACTGTTCGCCGCCATATCCATGGACTACTTCTACCATCCGTTGCGGGCGTTCGATGCCTCGTTGGGGACCGTTTCGATCGAGCAACGTTTCGAGAGCACCGAGCCGCGGATAGTGCTCAGCTACGGTGAAACCGTCCTCGGCGTCAAGGCCATCAAGCTCAACATCAACACCCCTCGCTGGTCGCTGAACTTCCTACCTAATCCCGCCGTCGCCAGCCCGCTGGTCCGTGCCTCCGAGCTCGCGGCGCCATTCGGCCTGCTGATCGCCATGCTGTTGGGCGCCACTTATCTGACGAGCATGCGCATGTTCGGCGCGATCGCCGCCGACGCCAACA
>SMWF01000058.1 GCA_004357385.1 Gammaproteobacteria bacterium
ACCAGGTCGCCCATCCAACCGGGGTTGAGCCCGGTGGAATGGAACGTTGCACCGCCCTCCCGGCACGCATCTTCCAGCCGTTTCACCAAGGCCGGGCCGTGCACCTTCGGATACATGTAGCCGACCACGGTGATTACGTTTTTGCCCGCCGCGAGCAGCGCGCAGATGTCATCGATGTCGGCATCGGGATTGTCGCCGTAGACCAGCGACGCCAGGGGCGCGTGGATGACGAGGTCGGCGTCGCTGTCGAGCACGATTTGCGGGTCGCCGGTTGCTGCCACGCCGAGCTGGCCGACGCCGGCAATCTCGCCCGCGTCCCGACCGAGCTTGTCGTCCGACAGCACGTGCAGGCCCACCAGCTCCAGATTGGTTCGCTCGCTGATCGCCGCCATGGCATTTCTGCCGACGGTACCGCTGGCCCACTGAAAAATCTTGTACGTCATGGATTCACTCCGGGTGAACACGGGCCCAGTCCCGCGCGTCCTCGGAAGCGACCCAACGTAACGCGTTGCGCAGGAATCGCCGAAACAGGGGGTTGCCGAATGCCAACGGCCCATCGCCCAGATCGCTTGCAACCACGGGACTATTACCCGCGACGTTGATCCATGCCACGAGATTGCTGCCGGGGGGATGGGCCCAGGCCGCCTGTTCGTCGGGAGACGCCAGCGGCGGCGGGGTAAAGTTCTCTGCGACGAATTCGTAGTCGCTGCGCAGCAGCGGGACCACGTTGGCTTCGAAGCAGGAGCTCTTCAGGTACAGCTCATCGGTGATCTCGAAGCCTTCGTCGAGCCCTTCGAGAACCGGGTGCCCGGGGCTTGCCGGATGCACCCGGGTGGTTGCGTTGGGCAATGGCCCGTGGGCGCCGCCACGGTAGCCGGACCCCGGCACGGGCTGACCGTTCAACTCCCCGGCCTGCAGCATGAAAGATGTGCCCGAAATCTCACGCCAGCGGGGCCAGTTGGGCCAGGAAATGCAGCCATGATTGAGCATGACCACCCCCTTGCCGGATTCGAGCAACGCCTCGATGCTGCGTTTGTAGTCCTCAGGCGCTTCGCCGTCGCCGCCGGGCATGTCGGACCTGGCTCCGTGGCCCTGCATACCCGACATGTCATAGAACAACACCGCGTCGTAGTCCTGCACGTGCTCGGGGCGCAGGAGAATCTGCGCTGCCGGTTGCTGGACCAGGGTCAGCTCGATGTCCTCGAACGCTTCGAACATCGCCAGAAACGCATCGTGATCGTAGGGATGGCCTTTGCTGACCAGCAGGGTTGAAACGTAGTCGCGGCTGATGGTGGTTCCTCCCGTCCTCGGTCCGCTCAGTTTTCCACCGAGATCGCTGCGGATGGGCAGACCTCGACGGCCTGCTCGGCTTCGAGCTTGTGCTGTTCGGTGGTCAGTTCGAGGACCACAATCTCCGGGAAACCCTCCGCATCCATCTTGAACAGCTTGGGGTGGTTGTAATAGCACTCGCCGGAGCAGTAGCAGACGTCCCGATCGATTTTCAGCTTCATGATGCGTCGCTCTCGTACGTTCGGGGCGTGGTATCCCGCGCTCAGGCGTCAAACTCGAGCCACAGCTCGTTCGGCGAGCGGAACCCGCCGGAGTCGATGCTCGGCGAAGAGATGCCTTCGTGGTCCGCGAACTTGGGGCGGATGTTCTTCAGTCGCGCTGCCAACTGCGAGCAGGCGATCACGGCCTCCTGGCGGGCCATGGCGTAGCCCATGCAGAAGTGCTGACCGATGCCGAACCCCAGGTGGCCGGGTTTGCCATCCTTGTAACGGCCGGAGCGATTCTCCCGGCCCATGTGCAGATCGTCGCGATGGATGTCGAAGGTGTCCGGATTCTTGAACGCGCGCTCGTCGCGATTGCCGGCGCCAAGATAGAGAATGATCCCGGCGCGCTCGGGAATGATGCGGTCGTGTAGTTTCACTTCCCGGGTGGTGTGCCGGAACTGGGCGTGCACCACCGGATCGTAGCGCATCATTTCGGTAAACACGTTGCTCCACAGCTCCGGGTCGGCCTTGACGTCGTCGAGCTGGTCCGGCCGGGTATACAGCATGTGGAACCACATGTTGGCGATGGCCTTGTCGGTGGTATCACCTCCCGCCGCCAGCAGCAGCGCAACGAACCCTTTGATCTCCTCCGGGCTCATGCGTTCGCCGTCGAGCTCCGCGGCCACGAGCCGCGACAGGAGGTCGTCGCCGGGGTTTCGTTCCCGCTCCTTCATCAAGGGGTCCAGGTAGTCCCACATTTCATTGCGCGCCGCCACCCCTCGCATGAGGTGCTCACCGCCGAAGCCCAGGCCTGCAATCAGTGCCTGATACCAGCCGACGAAGATATCTTCATCCTCGCGCGGCAGGCCGAGCATGTTCGAGATCACCCGGATCGGGAACTGGCTGGTGAACTGGCTGATCAGTTCGACTTCGCCTTGCTCGCGTATCTTGTCGAGCAATTCCGTGGCGATCTGGTTGACGATGGGCAGGAAACCCGTGAGGCGGTTGCCGACAAACTGGCCGGCGACCATATTACGCAGCCAGCGGTGTTGGTCGCTGTTCCCGTACTCGAGGATGTTGGGGCCGAACACGTGCTCGGAACCGAACGCGTACTCGCCGTCCGGCCTGTAGACCGCGCGGTCGAAACTCCCATTGTCCTGGAACGCACCGTCGACGTCCCAGTACCGGCTGATGACCCAGCGGTTGTGAAAGCGATCGTGGTACAACGGATGGTGGTCGCGGAGTTTCTTGTAGAGCGGGAAGGGATCCCGTTGAAACTCCGGCGCGTCGAACTCGCGCGGATCGATGGCGTTGCGCAAGGCGTCTTCAGCGGCGGCCATGGTTCTTCCCCCTCCTGTCACGGGTAAGTCGCAGGTAATTCTCGGTTACGTCGCTGGTCGTTGCCGTGGCGCTTAGCTGCTCGTGAGCGTCGCAGGCAACTTCCAGCAGGTATGCATCTCCCAGATGCGCCGGGCTTGCAGCGTTGGCTCGGCCTTGGAACTCAGTCTGATTTCGTGAAACGTTTCCAGCATGACGTTGCTCGCCGTGACGGCCGCGTCCCGCGTCAGCGCGTACAGCGAACGCGGGCGGTCTTCGGGCACAGCGGGATGTCGGGTGGGGCGACCCAGGCCAAAGGCAATACCGGCGGCCAACCCATCGGCACGATACATGCCGCGGGGTTCGCGCTGGCACACGTCCCTGCGATCGACCCGGAACTGGTCGGGCGCGTCGAAGATCCGGGGGTCTCGATTTGCCGCGGCCGCAGATAGCACGATCAGGGCCCCTTGCGGGATCAGCTTGCCAAAGCGTTCGACTTCGTGGCGCGCGAACCGCTGGGCGCTCAACACCGGCGTGGAGTGGCGCAGCGTCTCGAACCACGCATGTTTCAGCAGGCGTCGTTCGCTGCGAACCAGATCGAGCTGCTCGGGATGCGTAAGCAACAGAAACCAGAGGTTTGCCAACCCCCCGTGGAGGGTCTCGTGGTCGCCTTCGAGCAGGGTCGCGACCAGGTCCGCGGCAGTGGTGGGGCCGTCGTCGAGTTCGAGGTTGGCGATCGTCGAGACGAGGTCGTTTCCGGGGGCGCTGCGACGGGTTTCCAGCAGTGGCTCGAAGTAAGCGGTCAGTTCGGTGATGGCATCGCGCCCGGCTTGCTGGGCCAGTGGGTCCCAGAACATCCCGCGCTGCATCCGCCAATAGCGCTCCACGAAGCGGGCGCGATCGTCCCGGGGAATGTCGAGCACGCGGGTAAGCAATTCCAGCGGGAAGCGGGCCGCGAATTCGGTTGCCAGATCGGTACCGTCGCGCCCGGCAAACTGGCTGGCAAGCTCCACGGCCAATGGTTCGGCGTGGGTGTCCATGCCGTCGGCCTGGGCGAACAGCACCGGGAGTTCCTCGCGCAGATCGCGGCCGAAGTTCTCGATGCCGTAGTACCAGCGCTTGCTGCGGGTCTCGTAGTTCGGATCATCGGCAAACAGCGAGGTGACGTCGTTGTAGCGGGTCACCCAATAGGCGTTTGCCAGCCAGTCGCGATAGAACGGGTAATGCTCGCGCAGGATCTCGAGCAGGGGGTAGGGATCGTGCAGGTGTTCGGGCGAAATCAGCTGCAGGGGCTTGATCTGTTCGGTTGATTCGCCGACCCGCTCGCGTTGATGGACTTCGTAGTTACGGTAACCGCCGCCGCGACCGGTGCGCTTGGTGATGGCAACGCCGTTGCGACCGTAGATGATGTCGCTGGGTTGCGTCGCGCTCATACGTCGTAGTCGACATGCAGTTCGCGAACCGATATCAACCCGATCGGCGCCAGCGATTTGCCGTCGATATCCTTCGGTTGCTTATCGAAATTGATCCGTGGGTTCTTCAGGCGCGCGTTGAGGATGCGCGATCCTTCGACGGCTTCCTGATGCGAGATCCACGCTCCCGGGCACAGGTGGGGTCCGACTCCGAACGCCATGTGACTGCAGCGACCGTCCTTGCGATAGCCGCTGCGCAGCAGTTTGCCGCTGTAGAGGTCGTCGCGAAATATATTGAACGTCTCCGGGTTCTTGAAGATGCGCTCGTCGTGATTGGCCGAAAAGTCCACCATCTGCATGAGCGAACCGGCGGGCACGTGGACGCCCTGCAGTTCGACATCGAACGAGTTGTGCCGCGGCTGCCCGCCGATGGGCGACGAATGACGCAGGGTTTCGTGAAAGGCGGCATCCCAGAGCGCGTCGTCCTGCTGGATCGCGGCGAATTGCTCCGGGTGCTGCAGCAGCAGGTACCACAGGTTCATGATCGCGCCGCGGGTCGTTTCGCCACCGGCCGCGACGATCAGCGTAATGTTCGAGGTGATCTCTTCGGTCGACAGGAAGTCGTCGTCCACCTTCGACTCGCAGAGCTTCGAGATGATGTCTTTACCGAGGTTTTTGCCGTCTTGGTCGTAGAGATAGGTGGGGGTGTCTCGCCGCTCGGCGACGATCCCTTCCACGTAGTCCTCGAGGTGCTGGCGCGCTTCTAGCCCTTGCTTGTGAGTCTCCGAGCCGCCCAGCCCGGACATCATGGAGTTGTACCAGTAGTAAAAGTCGCTGCGGGCTTCCTCGGGGAAGCCCAGCACTTCGCACACCACGCGGATTGGAAACTCGTTGGCGAACGCGGCGCCCAGGGCCACGGTTCGCACGCCGTCCTTTTCGCTCACGACGTTTTCATCGTCGATGGTGTCCCAGTCGTCGATCTTCTGCCGGGCGAGCCGCTGAATCGAAGGCACGCGCGCTTTCAGGGCTTGACCGACCAGATGCTGACCGTAGAGGTTGCGGCGCCGCCGATGCTCGATCCCGCTGAGTTCCAACTGGGTGTTGCCGAGCACGCCGCTGGAGCTGCCCTTGGGAATGGTGTTGTAGCCCTCGTCGTCGAAATAGCAGTTGCTGACGTCGTCGTAGCGCGTCACCCAATAGGTGTTGTGCAGCTTGTCGTGAAACACGGGGTAGTGATCGCGAAGGATCCGGTAGTACGGATAGGGGTTGCGCATGAATTCATGGCTGTCGAGGATGCGTGGGTCGAACAGCGGAGTGCCGTCCGGGGCATGGCCCATGTCGTAGGCCTCACCTTCGGGCATCAGCGGAAAATCTTTATGCGCACCCGGGTCCTGTGAGTCGTCCGCGAGGGTGCTGACGAAGTCGGCGATGCTGGCCATTGTGATCCCCAGGGAGATTCGCAGCAGGACGCTCAAAGTTACATCGCGCTACAGTTTTTCGCAACAAATTGGTA
>SMWF01000059.1 GCA_004357385.1 Gammaproteobacteria bacterium
AGCTTTGCCTCCAGTTGGTCCAGCAGCAGATGTACGAACCTGACGTCGTGGGCGCTCTTGGCCTTGGTCAGCATGATCGTATCCAGCTTTGTACCTGCGCCCGTCACGATCTCGATGACGTCGTCGTGACACCATTGGGTCCCGACGTCGTTGATTCGTACGCACAAGGTACGTGGTGTCCAATCCAGGCTGTTCAGAGCCGCGACGATCTTGCCGCGCGCCTCCGGCTTCTCGTCCGGCGCGACTGCGTCTTCGAGGTCCAGAAACACGTGGTCGAGCTCGAGTCCGGCGGCTTTCGTCAGCATCTTTTCGCTGCTGCCGGGCACCGACAGCTGGCAGCGCCGCGCACGGCGGGGTCGATCGCTCATTGAAAGGCTCCTCCTGATCGTTGGCTTTCTGACGGCAGGGGCTTGTGACTGCGGCGTTTGATCAGTACCTGGCGCTCGCCCTCGAACACGACTGTGTCGTCCTGATTGACGCCCCAGTGTCTGAAGGTGACGCGTCCGGCATCGTCCAGATCGGATTCTTCCGTCGCCAACACTTCGGTAAAGGCGTAGAGGGTGTCGCCATGAAATACGGGAGCCTTGAGACGGATCTTGTCCAGGCCCAGCTCGCGCAAGGCGTTCTCGCCGGTGTCCTGCATGGTCAGCCCGATGATCATCGAAATGGTCACTCCACCGAACACCAGGCGTGAGGTCCAGCCACGTCCTCCCATACCCGATTTCTGCATGAAATCTTCGTTGAAGTGCCCTTCGGCCGTGTTCAGCACCTGGAGCGTGATGCCGACGTTATCCTGTTCGCAGATCGTCTTGCCGCGGGCGTGGCGGAACACCTGCCCGGGTCGGAAGTCCTCGAAGTAGTTCTGCTCACCGGTCAATGCCATTTATCCCGCTCCCTTCGTGGCGTGAGCGCAACCGGACGAGATTGGTGCGCTGGTATTCGATCACTTTGTCGCCCGTCTGATTGAAGCCCTCGGTTTGCCAGGTGACGATCCCCATACCGGCCTGACCTTTGGACTCGCGGCGCCCGATGACGGTGCTGCGCGCGGTGAGCGTATCGCCCACGTACACGTGTGCTAGAAAGTGGCATTCGTCTACCCCGAGGAATGGCCCACCACCCTCGCTGAGATCTTCGACGGTCAGTCCGAACACCGTATTGAACACCAGCAGGGGGTTCACGACGATCGTCGGGTGACCCAGCGATTGGGCATAGGGTTCGTTGAAATACAGGGGACAAAAGGACAGGGTCTGGGTGGTGAAGGCCGCATTGTCCCCGGCACTCAAGGTTCGGCCCCAGTGATGCTCGAACACGCGTCCTTCGGTCATGTCCTCGTACTGATTGCCTTTGCGCAGCAGAACGGCTCGCTCTCGAAAATCGTCTTCGGCCATCGATCTTCTCCCGACCGTCACGCTATACGAAATCGATTGTTTGGACCAGTCACGAAACCCGCGTGACGCATTGGGTGCACGAATCAATTCACGTAGTATGACGCCTGCCAGATTATCTCGGGTCATTGTGCCTCGCGCTATGGACCAGCAGAAGCTATGGGAGCAACTTCAGTCCGGGGGGCACTGGGGCGAAGTGGCATTTGGCCCGAGTCGGGCGCGATACGGCTACCTGACGCGTATCGTCGGGCCAGCGTGCAAGGTTCTCAATATCGGCGTGGGCGTGGGCGGACTCGAGGAACGCCTGTTCGAAAACGGCTGTGATGTGTTCAGCATCGACCCGGGCGTGCAGGCGATCGACCAAATGCGAGAGAAATTTGGTTCGGATGATCGATTCAGGGTAGGCGAGGCGGAGCGCATTCCTTTTCCGGATGACGAGTTTGATGCGGTGGTGATGTCGGAGGTGCTCGAGCATCTGGGCGACGACGTCTTGAACCATTCGGTACGAGAGGTACGTCGTGTGCTCAAGCCTGGAGGGCGTTTCATCGGTACCGTACCGGCTGATGAAGTACTTGAGATCAACCGCTGTGTCTGCCTCCACTGTGGCGAATCGTTTCACCGATGGGGACATCAACAGAGCTTCTCCGCGGAATCACTGAGTACGCTTCTCGAAGCGGAGTTCGCAAACTTGCGTATCGAGCGCCGCCACTTCTCCTCCCGCGAACTTCTGAACTGGAAAGGTAAGTTTCTGCGTCTGTTGAGAATCGCCGCGCTGGCCGTAGGCGTTCACGGTTCCACTGACAGCTTTGCGTTTCAGGCGGTCTGACGGGTGCAAATCGTAACGTGAGAATTGCCATGGTCGTTGCGACGCTGTCGTCCGGTGGTGCAGAACGCGTAACGACCAATCTGGCGGGTCGGTGGGCCGGACTGGGGGAGTCCGTCACGCTCATCACCTGGTCGGATAGCGCTGACGACTTCTACCCGGTCGACTCTCGGGTAACGAGATTGGGCCTCGGCTTGTTGCACGACAGCCCGTCGTGGTTCGCGGCGCTGTTCGGAAACCTTCGAAGGATCCGCCGGCTTCGCCGCGTCCTGCGGGCACTTCGCCCCGACGTGGTAGTTTCGTTTTTGTCCAAGGTCAACATCGTTACGATTCTGGCGTGTCGGGGGCTACCCTCCCGGCTGGTGATATCGGAACGCGTCCACCCACCGCGGGCCCCGCTGGGTGCCCCATGGGAGCAGTTGCGGGCGTGGACCTATCGACGGGCGGATGAGGTGGTCGCATTGACCCGCGAAACGGCCGAATGGCTGGCGGTGCATGCCGGCTGCAAGCGGGTAAGCGTGGTCCCGAATGCGGTGTTTTTGCCCCTTGCAGTGGGCGAGCCTAGCGTCGATCCGCGGGCGATTGTCGGCTCTGATGGAAACATCCTGCTGGCCGTGGGGCGTCTGGTTGAACAGAAGGGATTCGACTGGCTTTGCCGCGCCTTCGCAAAAAATTGCACACAGTTTTCAGATTGGAGTCTGGTGATCCTCGGGGAGGGGCCGCAGCGTGATCGGCTGGAATCCCTGGCTGCCGAGCTTGGCATTTCCGAACGCGTGTCAATGCCAGGACAGGTTGGCAACGTCGCCGACTGGTACGCGCGGGCAGATCTGTTCGTGCTGAGTTCACGATTCGAAGGATTCCCCTCGGCGTTGATCGAAGCGATGGCGGCCGGGTGTCCCTGCGTCAGCTTTGATTGCGATACCGGTCCGCGTGACCTCATTGACGACGGTGTCAATGGGAAGCTCGTTGCTCTGGGGGATGTGGATGCGTTGGCCGGGGCGCTCGGCGGCTTGATGCGGGATCCGGCGCTCCGGGCTCGATTCGCGACCCGCTCGGAAGGTGTGCTAGAGCGCTTTTCCGAAGAGCGCATCATGGCAGGCTGGCGTGCGGTGCTCTCCGGTTGATGTGAAGATCCTGCTGGTCATCGGTTCGTTGCGCGGCGGCGGGGCAGAGCGCATGGTCGCGGTGCTTGCCGACGGGCTCAAGGCGGCTGGGATGGACGTAGACCTTGCATTGCTGAACGGTCGCGCCGGGGAAGGCTACGCGGTCGATTCCGATGTCGCAGTACATGAACTGGGTCTGCGCCGAACGAATCCACTCATCGCGATTTTCCGGCTCCGCTCCCTGATGGCCGCCAGCGAAGTCGTGTACAGCTTCCTCGATATCGGCAACGCGTTAACGGCCATGGTCAGGCCGGCGCAACTTCCTGTATTGGTGTGGGGAATCCGCTTCGCGGGCGTGGAATCAGGTTGGCGGGCGCGCATTGCGTTCCGGCTGGCGCGTACCTTCGCGTCGCGCGCAGACCATTGCATCTCGAACTCCCGGGAGGCTCTGGAGGCTTATGGGTCGGCTGGTTTCTCGCTATCCGACAGCGTAGTGATCTTCAACGGCATCGACCCAAGCGTGTTTCGGCCCGACCCGGCTGCGCGCGCCCGCGGACGAAACTCCTTCGGTGCGAGTCAGAACGATGTGGTAGTCGGCCTGTTTGCGCGCGTCAATCCGGTGAAACGGCATGACTTGTTCGTTGCTGCTGCGCTGCGTCTGCTGGAGCGTCAGTCGGATCTGCTGTTCGTTTTCGCTGGACGCGGCAGCGAAGCCATCGCCGATCGGTTTGACGTACCGACGCGTTTCGCAGCACGCTTTGTAGGCTTGGGCGAGCGTTCAGGGGACGACCTGCCGGCGCTGATTGCGGCGTTAGACGTCCATGTTTGTGTGTCGGACATCGAAGGATTTCCGAACAGTGTGCTCGAAGCGATGGCAACCGGCGTGCCTTGCATTGCCACACGCGTTGGCGCGACGGCCGAGCTGATTGGCGACGCCGGGGTACTCATCGACCCCGGCGATGAACGAGGATTGATCGATGCGCTTGCGAAGCTCACCGGCGACCCGGACCTGCGTGCCACGCTGGGCGCATCGGCACGCCTGCGGGTGACCGAGCGTTTCGACCAGCGGCGAATGATTGCCGCGACCCTGGAGGTGTTGAACGGATGGGCTGGGAAAGCGTGAGCCGGGGACGCAGCTGATGTGTGGAATCGTCGGTGCCGTCAGCCCCCAGCATCGCATCAGCGAGGCCGAGGTCGTCGCAATGACGGACTTGCTTGCGCATCGAGGTCCGGACGACTCGGGCACCTGGGCCGAGGCGGATGTGATCCTCGGACACCGCAGATTGGCGGTGATCGATCTGAGCGTGGAGGGGCATCAGCCGATGCTCTCCGCCGACGGCCGCTTCGCGATGGTCTACAACGGCGAGGTGTACAACTTTGCGGAGCTCCGGCGGACACTCGGCGGGATCGCATGGCGCGGCGGATCCGACTCCGAAGTGATTCTGGAAGCGATTGCGCGGTGGGGTGTAGAGGCGGCCGTGTCCCGGTTCGTGGGGATGTTTGCGTTGGCGGTCTACGACCGGGCGCAGCGACAGCTCTGGTTGGTCCGCGACCGCCTCGGCATCAAGCCGCTGTACTACGGGGATCATCAGGGCGACTTGCTGTTTGCCTCGGAACTCCATGTGGTCGACGCGCTGGCCTCGCCGCGACCGTCGATCAATCGTCAGGCGCTGGTAGCGCTGCTGAGGTTCAGCTACGTTCCCGGTCCACTGAGCATCTATGAAGGCTTCCACAAGGTGCCTCCGGGGTGCACGGTTCGATTTGATCTCGATCGCGAACCGGTGGTTGCACCGGTGATCACCCGCTATTGGAATCCCGCCGCCGCGCTCGGCGTGCACGCGCTGATTTCTGACGAGGAAGCCGAAGCGCAATTGTTGGCGCATCTGCGCGACGCGGTGCGCTGCCGGATGATCGCTGACGTGCCGCTGGGTGCATTCCTTTCCGGCGGGATCGATTCGACGTTGATCTGCGCCTTGCTTCAGGAGGCGAGCGACGCGCCGATCAAGACGTTTACCATTGGATTCGAACAGCGCGCGTTCGATGAGGCCGAGCATGCGCGCGCCGTTGCCGCTCACCTTGGCACCGACCATCACGAGCTGTACGTGTCGCCGGATGACATGCTCGCCGCCGTCACGAAACTACCCGAAATGTGCGACGAACCGTTTTCAGATGCGTCGTTGTTGCCGACGTATCTGGTCAGCTCGATGGCGCGATCCACGGTGACTGTCGCACTGTCCGGGGACGGGGGCGATGAACTGTTTGGTGGCTATTTACGCTACGCGCTGACTGAACGGCTATGGGCGGCGCAGAAATGGATTCCGAACGTGCTGCGCGGCGGACTCGCATCGATGCTGTCGAGTGCCCCGCTGCGCGCCGCTACGCGAGGAATCCGTACCCCCGCATGGATGGGGCGACGCTCAACGTTGTCCGACAAGCTCTATCACGCCGCCGGGGTGGTGGGCGCCGCTGATATCGATGCGCTGTACTTCAGCCTGATTTCACATTGGAAAAACCCGACTGAGCTGGTGATCGGCGGCAGCCAGCCGGTCCGCGAGCCGGAAAGCATCTACAACGATCCTTCCCATTGGTCGGCGGCCCAGGAGCCGTCGCGACGCTTCGCGATCAAGGATCTGCTCAGTTACCTTCCGCACGACATTCTGACCAAGGTCGATCGGGCCAGCATGAACGTCAGTCTCGAGGCACGGGTCCCGCTGCTGGACCACCGGGTGGTGGAGTTCTGCCTGGGGTTGCCGGACCACATGCTGAAACGCTCGGGCCAGACCAAGTGGCTGCTGAAACGGCTGCTGAACCGCTAC
>SMWF01000060.1 GCA_004357385.1 Gammaproteobacteria bacterium
CCGCGGATGCGAAACGCCAGCGCATTGCTCGACAACGCCGCAGCGTTTCCCGGGCGGCGGAGCGCCGCAAGCGCTGTGAGGGCGCAGTGTCGCGGGCCGGCGCGCTGCGCGTGCAAAAGCGTCGCGGCTACGCTGCGAAGGATGCGCGACGATTGGACGCGGAACAGGCCAGGCTCGAATCCATCATCGACGCCGATTGCTAGGGAGCCTCTTGATCAGAGGCTCCCTAACTCAGTCGCACCGTCGCTTCACCCTCCAGGGGTGGCTCTGTGCCTTCGCGTTCCAGCCAGACCCGGCAGTCGGCCAGCCGCTCGCCCGCCTCTTCGCGAATGTCAGTGACCTCGCCCTTGGCGACGATGTAGTCGCCATCGAGTATCACCATCGGAAAGCGCATGACGAGCCGGGCCAGGCTGGTCGGACCGGCCCAGGCATGGATCATGTTGACCATGTAGCTCAGGCCCAGCGGGCCCTGGTTGATGGTGTGGTCGCCGAAGCCCATGGACTTGCAGGTCGCCCGGTCCCAGTGAACCGGATTGGGATCCCGCAGGATCGCGGCCATGGTTCGCATGCGCTCGGGTCGCACGCTCTCCATCACCCAGTCGGGAATCTGATCGCCTACTTCAACCTTCACAGTGTCGACCTCCCGTAGGTCCAGGTAATGGTACAGCGCGCGGCCAGGTCGCCCCCCGGCTCTGCGACCTCGAAACAGAATTGGATTCGATCGAAAGTCCGTTTCCCTTCGCGACGCCGATCGGCTTCGGTCACCTGGGCGGTAATCTGGTAGGTGATGTCCTCGTGGAGCATCTTCGGCATCTCCCAGACGTAGCTCTCGATGCCGATGGAGGAATCCGATTCCGCCTGACCCAGGGCGAACATCTCGGCGATGGACGTGTTCGCGCCGAGGATAGGGACATGGAACAACGCGATCGGGTGGACCATGCCGTCGGGCAGCAGCTCGCCGCCGGTGCATTCGGTGAGCAGGAAGTTCTCCCAATGCTCGATGGTGTACTCCCCACCAGGAAACTCATACCCGACGAGTGATTCGATCTCCGCCTCAGTAGGCACGCGAGCTGTATTCATTGGGTCCTCGGGTTGTATTCCGTATGGATGAGCACGGTATAGTAAAGCGCATAGCGGGATCTGAGGTAGTGCGGGTGAAGTTTGGGATCTTCTTCGAGTTGTCGACGCCGCGGCCATTCGGTCGCGAGGTCGAGGCATTGGTCTATCACAACGCGTTGGCCCAATGCCGACTTGCAGATGAACTGGGATTCGATCACGTCTGGGCCGTGGAACATCACTTTCTGGAGGAGTACTCCCACTGCTCGGCGCCGGAGGTGTTTCTGGCCGCGGTGGCCGCACAGACGCGCCGGGTGCGGATCGGTCATGGGGCCGTCGTGTGCGTCCCGGAAATGAATCATCCGATCCGGGTCGCGGAGCGCGCGGCGGCATTGGACATCATCTCCAACGGGCGGCTCGAGTTCGGAACCGCGCGCTCGTCCACGTGGACGGAGTTGGGCGGCTTCGAAGTCAACCCGGATGACACCAAGAAGACCTGGGACGAGTTCGTGCGCGTTTTGCCGAAGATGTGGACCAGCGACGAGTTCGAGTGGCAGGGCAAGGCGTTCTCGATGCCGGCACGTAACGTGCTGCCGAAACCGTACCAGGATCCGCACCCGCCGATGTGGGTCACCGTGACCACCCCGGGAACGGAACTCGATGCTGCGGATCGCGGCCTCGGTTCGCTGGGCGTTTCGGCGGCCGGCTACGAGGAGCAGGAACGCCGCACCAAGGAGTATCACCGGCGCATTCAAGTCTGCGAACCGGTCGGCGGCGTGATCAACGACCAGGTGCACACCATGAACTTCCTGTACTGCCACGAGGACTATCGGCAGGCGCGAGATCGGGGTGTGCCCATGATCAATGCCTTCAATGTGGCCAATACGCATCTGTACTGGACCCGTGAAGCCTATCCCACGCGCGCCTATCAGACGCTGGGCAATGTGGGTGCCGGGATGAAAGCCAAGAAAACGGCACCCGACGATCCAAGTGTCGCCAAGGGCCTGCCCGAAGGTGTCGGCATCGGTGACCCGGAGCACCTGATTGCGATCATCAAGCGCTGGGAGTCGATCGGCGTCACAGGCATCAACTTCCTGCTCAATGCCATGGAGATGGTCCCCCAGGAGCAGGTGCTGGAAAGCATGCGTTTGTTTGCGCGGGAGGTGATGCCGAAGTTTCGCTCGGCCGAGGAAGCTGCCGCGCCGGTCTACAGTCCGGCGGCGGTTCCGTCGATTCCAGCGCTGCCGTCGACTGCGGAGGTGGCTTGATGCTGGTTGGCACCGCGGACCTCGACCAGCTGGTGCAGACAGCGGCGACCATCGACGCATTCCCGGTCGAGCCGCTGAATCTGGCGGACGTCCTCTGCCTGCAACTGACTGCGGAAATGCATAATCAGGCGCGCGAGGCGGTGCTGCCGCCCAGCCTGCACCCCACTGTGCCCGCGATCCTGGGCTTGCAGGTTTGGCAAGTGGGTGAGAGCCCGTGGGGCGCGTTCGCCATGGCCGTTGCACGGGTAGCGTGCCGGTCCGGAGTGCGTGCGCGCGGCTATACGACCGCGGCTTTCGTTTCAACGGCCGCGGCGACCGAAGGGCTGCGATCGATGCTTGGGTTTCCAGCCGTGCAGGGCGATGTCACCATTCGGCACAGCTACGACGGGACGCGAGCAAGCGTTGATTGGCAGGGCGCACGAATACTGGAGGTGGTCGGCCTGGACCCGGAACCGCTCGGCGCGGCGGACGTGCAGTACACCGGCACGTTGAATCTGGCGCACACGCCCAACGGATTGCGGTTGGTTCAGGTGGAAGCACATCATCAGGTTAACCGGGTCGAGCGCCTGACCGCCCGGCTCGACACGTTCGACGCATCGGCGTGGGGCAACCCGTTGCTGGATCCCTATCGGGTCGTGTCCTGTTCGGTGGCGTTGGAGGAGGTCACGTTCGCGCCGGTCCGCTTCGTCTGCAAGCCGGATGAACTCGCCTTCACCGGGACGGAGGCTGTCGCATGACCATGCCCGGGGCCACGTTCCAGTACGAACAAATCGCAGTGCGGGCCAGTGGAGCTGTCGGGGCTGAGGTCTGTGAGGTTGATCTGAGCAAGCTGACCGATGCAATGGTCGCGGAGTTGCACCGCGCCCGCGGCGACCACGGCGTGCTGTTCTTTCGCGATCAGGTGCTCAGCGAGGCCGATCACATCGCTGTGGCGGAGCGATTCGGCACCATCAACGTCAACCGGTTCTTCACCGCCGTGGATGGCTTCCCCCAGATCGCAGAGGTACGCAAGGAGGCCGAGCAGACGGCGAACATCGGGGGTGGCTGGCATACCGATCATTCCTACGATGAAATTCCGGCCATGGGCTCGATCCTCTATGCCCGTGAAGTTCCCGAGGTTGGCGGCGATACGCTGTTTGCCAGCATGTACGCGGCCTACGATTCATTGTCGGAGGGGATGAGATCCATGCTGTGCAGCCTCAATGCGGTGCACTCCTCGCGGCATGTGTTCGGAGCGCGCGCCGAACGCCCGGCTGAGCTCTCGGCGCGTCTCGGCAATCAGGCGGCCGCAACCCAGGACGCGGTGCATCCGATGGTGATTCGACATCCGGTGTCCGGACGGCCTGCGCTGTACGTCAATCCGGGTTTCACGCTGCGCATCGAAGGGTGGACGCCGGCGGAATCGGCCCCGGTGTTGGCGTTCCTCTACGCACACGCGTCGCGGCCCGAGCACACGTACCGGTTTCACTGGATGCCGGGCTCGGTAGCTTTCTGGGATAACCGGGCCACCTGGCACTATGCGGTGAACGACTATCATGGCGAGCGTCGTCTGATGCATCGCATTACGCTGGAGGGGGATGCCCTCTCGGCCGCCGTACCCGGTGGCGGCGCACCCAGTAGAGCGGTACACGCAGTAGGAGGTTGACATGGATTTAGGCAACGCAACACGACTCGCCGAAGCCCGGGACCGGGCGTACTCGCTGCCGCTGGAGCGATTCGACGTCAGCGATGCGAGCCTATTTTCGAGCGATACGTTGTGGCCATACTTCGAGCGACTGCGCGCTGAAGCGCCCGTGCACTACTGCGCCGAGAGCCACTTCGGCCCCTACTGGTCGTTGAGCCGGTTCGAAGACATCAAGCGCGTCGATTCGGATCACGTGCGATTCTCTTCAGACCGCAGCATCACGATCAACGATGAGACGCAGGATTTCGAGACGCCGATGTTCATCGCCATGGACCGGCCCAAGCACCCCCAGCAGCGCAAAGTAGTCAGTCCGGCCGTGGCGCCGCGCAATCTCGTCAGGATGGAAGACACGATTCGTGGCCGGGTGGCGCGAATTCTGGACGATCTCCCAGTGGGCGAAACCATCAACTGGGTCGAGCGCGTGTCGATCGAACTCACCACCCAGATGTTGACCACATTGTTCGACTTTCCTTTCGAACAACGCCATCGCCTGACGCGCTGGTCCGACGTGGCGAGCGGCGGTCCGCGCACGGGCGTTGTGGAGTCGCATGAGCAGCGCAAGCGGGAGCTGCTCGAGTGCCTGGAAGTCTTCACCGGGCTCTGGAACGAGCGCGTCAACCAGGAACCGGGCCCGGACCTGATCTCGATGCTGGCGCATGGCGAATCGACCCGGAACATGCCACCCATGGAATACCTCGGCAACGTGTTGCTGCTGATCATTGGCGGCAACGACACCACTCGCAACTCAATCACCGGCGGCGTGCTGGCGCTTAATCAGTTTCCGGATCAATACCAGAAACTGCGGGACCGACCGTCGTTGATCCCGAACATGGTCTCGGAGATCATCCGCTGGCAGACCCCCGTTGCGCACATGCGCCGAACCGCGCTGGAAGACGTCGAGATTCAGGGTCAGCAGATCCGTAAAGGCGACAAAGTGGTGATGTGGTACGTCTCCGGAAATCGCGACCCCGATGAGTTCGAGCGTCCGGACGAGTTGATTATCGACCGTCCCAATGCCCGGCACCATCTGTCGTTCGGCTATGGCGTGCACCGGTGTATGGGCAATCGGCTGGCGGAAATGCAACTCAGAATCGTGTGGGAGGAAATCCTCGAACGATTCGACCGGGTCGAAGTGGTTGGGGAGCCCGTGCGCATCAACACCAACCTGCTACGCGCCTATTCGGAACTACCGGTGCGCCTGCACCGCAGATAGGAGGCCACATGACCAAGCGCGTCGATTGGTACTACTACCGCAATGGCTGAACCAGCTGCAATCGAGCATCCAAGTTTTTGGAGGCAGGTCACATCGAAGCTACGGAGAGGGTGCCGGCCAGCAGGAAGCTGCAGGCGGCCGATGCCCGCGCGCTGCTGAAGTCGGCCACGACGCTGAGGGTTGCGAAAGGCAAGAAGATCCGTGAGTTCACGGTGGCGGACAAGGTGTCGAAGGATGCCGTAGACGCCATGCTCGGACCCACGGGCAACCTGAGGGCGCCCACCGCGCGAGTCGGTAAAACGATACTCGTCGGGTTCAACGACGAGCTTTACCAAGGCGTATTCGGCTAGGCCCTCAACACACCGTCTGCAATCAGGGCTGTGATGTCGCCCTCCGGGTAGCCGTGCTCACTGAGGATCTCGCGGCCGTGCTCGCCGAGTCGCGGCGCCAGCGGCTCAGTGTTGGTCGGGGTGCGATCGAACTGTGCCGCTGAGCGCGGTTGGCGTACCCGGCCGAGCCCGGGGTGGTCATACTCGAACAGCAGCGCGTTGACTTTAACCTGCTCCTGCTCGATCACCTGGGGCCGGGTGAGCACCGGGGCGCACGGTACGCTGCGACTGTCCAGACGTTCCAGCCAGTAGGCGCTCGGTTTCGTTTTCAGGACCTCGGCGGTCATTTCGAGGCGCACGGGCGCGTTACGGATCCGGGTCGATGCGGTGCTGAACCGATCGTCATCGAGCCACTCCGGCTTTTCCAGTGCGTCACACATCCCCTGCCACTCCTTGTCGCTGATGGCGCCCGCAGTGATGTAGCCATCCTGGGTCTCGAAAATCAGATCCCGGGTTCGCTGTCCGGTCTTCACGTTGGCCTCGTTGCCGACCATGGTCAGTCCGCCCAGCGCCTCCGGCCAGAGGAAGGCAATCATGGCGTCCAGCATGGCAACCCTGATGTGCTGACCTTCGCCGCTGCGTTCCCGCTCCAGCAACCCGGCGGTAATCGCCTGAGCGACCGTCAACCCGGTCGTCTTGTCGGGAATGACGGTGCGCACAAGACGTGGCCGGTCGTTTTCGTTGGCGGCCTGCATGTCTGCCAGGCCCGAAAGGGCCTGGATCACGGGGTCGTAAACTCGTTTGTGGGCGTAGGGGCCTTTCTCGCCGAAGCCGCTGACGGACACATACAGCAACCTGGGATTGATCTTTCGAATCACGTCCGGCCCCAGCCCCATCCCTTCGATGGCGCCGGGTCGGAAGTTCTGAACGAACACGTCGGTGTCCCGGGCCAAGCGTTTGACCACGTCAATCCCGGCCGCGCTCTTCAGATCCAGCGCGATCGAGCGCTTGCCTCGATTGACCGTCAGGAAACCGGGCCCCAGTTCGGCGCCGCTCATCGCCCGGATGATGTCACCTGCGAGGGGCTCGACCTTGATGACATCGGCGCCCTGGTCGGCCAGAAGTGCGGTGGCGACCGGTCCGGAAAGCACCCGCGACATATCGAGGATTCGGAAGCCTGACAGGGGTCCGCTCATGGCTCATCTCCTGACTCTTGCGGCTCCAGCAGGGTGCGCATCTCGTCGTAGGCTTCCTGCACGCAGCTTTCCATGAACTCGGGATCGGGCAGCATCTCGCGGCAGGCGGTGAACGAGACCATGATCTCGCCGTTGTAGCTGCCGACGGGAAACATCAGGCCAACGCCGTCGGTCAGCGGCGCGAAGCCGAGCATGGTCTGTAGTTCGGCGCCCATGGAGTAGAGGGGAACCTGAGGCCCTGGAACATTGGTGATGGTGACGTTGAAGGTGGGGTTCTGCTGGTTGGCCAAGCCCATCTGGGAGGCGTAGCGGGTACCCATGACCATCAGCGAGCCGGGGATGAACTGCATGGCGTCGGTCATCTGGCGCGCGCCGATGGCATTGGCGAGCGCCTTGGACTGGGTCGAGCTGGCGTGCACGTGCTGCAATCGTTGCAGCGGATCTTCAATGTGGCTGCCCACCGAGATCAACATGGCGGCGACTTTGTTGCCGAAGCTGCCCTGCTCGGTGTCCGAGCGGACGTTGATGGGTGCCATGGCGACCAGCGAATCCGTGGGCAGTTCCTGTTTGGCATCAAGGTAGCGGCGCAACGCGCCGCCGCAGACGGCAACCATCGCGTCGTTGACCGTCGCACCCTCGACCCGTTTCCGCCAGGCGCGGACCTCGTCAAGTGGGAAGCGCCGAAAGCCGATCACGCGGTGGCCGGTGATGACGCGGTTGAAACGCGTTTTCGGGACGGGCGCGACGGGTTGTGGGGGGCGGTTGGCCATCGTCTGCCAGAACCTACGCGCGGCGGGTATGGATTGGGTCAGCGCTTCGGCCATCTGCAGGGGCTTGGTGATGCTGTTGCCGAAGCTGCGCGCCATCAACTCCAGAGGTTGGGGGTCATCTTCGCCCCGCCAGGGAGTTTCCGGTGCTGGCACGGGTTGAGGCTCTGGCGTTAGGTCGTGCATCAGTTCGGCCAGCGCCACCGTCGAGGCACCGTCGATGGCGCAGTGGTGGGTTTTGGCGATTACGGCGAAGCAGTTGTCAGGCAATCCGTCGAGCTTCCCCAGGCCTTCGACGTAATACATCTCCCAGGGCGGCTTGGACATGTCCAGCGGTCGAGCCATGATGCGCGCGCCCAGGATGTACAACTGCCGCCAGTCACCGGGTTGGGGCAACCCGATGTGACGGATGTGATACTCCAGATCAAAGGTTTTGTCTTCGACCCAGTAAGGATGGTCCAGATCCATGGGCACGCGGACCACCTTGCGGCGCATGGTTCCAGACAGGTGAATGCGCTCCGCGTTGGACGCGAGGATGTCCGTGAAGCGCAGATAACCCCCAGGCACCTGGGCCTGGTCGTAGATCGACAGCGTCGCCACGTGCATTGGCGCGTTCGGTGTCTCGGAGTACAGAAACGATGCGTCCTGGCCCGTCAGTTGTTCCATGCCTTCCTCCCGGCGAGTCTCAGGTTATAGCCCGATTGGCGCGCGTTTGCGAGTTGGCGAACGAGCGCGTAACGGTTAGATTCCCCCGATCTCCCGGGGAGGGTCTCGACGATGGCGCCAGCGCAGAACGAGCAGAACGAGCAGATCGAGCAGAAGGCGATCTTCATTACCGGCGGTGCAGGCGGCATGGGGCTCGCCACCGGACAGTTGTTCGCCGAACACGGCTGGTTCGTGGGATTGTTCGACATTGATGAGGCAACCTTGGCGCAGTCGGCGGTTGCGTTCGATCCGGACAACTCCATGTATCGGCGCCTGGATGTAACCGACGAATCCGACTTTACAGGGGCGATGGACGCCTTTGCCGCGGCCACCGGTGGCCGGCTCGACGTCATGTTCAACAATGCGGGGATTGCGCCCGGAGCGTGGTTTGATGAGATGCCGATGACAACGATCCGACAGATCATCGACATCAACGTGTTCGGCGTGATCATTGGCACGCGGCTGGCGCTGCCGTTGCTGAGGAGTACCGCGGGGTCGATCAATGTCAGCACGTCGTCGTCGGTAGCGACGTACGGGCATGCGTTGCGTGCTGTCTATGCGGCGTCGAAATACGCGGTCAAGGGGCTGACGGAAGCGTTGAGTCTAGAGTTCGAGCGATTCGGTGTGCGTGCGGCGGACGTGCTGCCCGGTTGCATCGACACGCCGATGCTGCGCAACGCCCTGGCTGCGGGCGCCGGGCGGCCCTTCGAGGAATCGATGTTCGACGGCATGCAGCAGGAGGGCGCCTATCGGCTGATGCCCGTGTCAGCTATTGCCGACGCCGTGTGGAACGCCTACCACGATCAGCACACGATTCACTGGTACGTGCCCGAAGAAGTGGGTGAGATCGACCGTATGGACATCGATGCTGCCCGGGCGCTGACCAAGGACTTTCTGTTCAATCGTTAGCGCGGTCCGTGACGCTCTGGTAGCTCACGCCGTAGTGTCGACGGCCGTACGCCAGGAACCCGACGCCGATACCGCCGGCGATGGTCGTAACGCTCAGCAGCGACCAGCGCAAGCCGTCCGTGCCGGGGAACAGCGTGTCGCTGATCCAACCGGTAATGGGGGGCCCCAACGCGTTGCCGATCGCGCCGACCATCAGGTAGACCGCGGCAACCCGCGCGCGAAGCGGAGCGGGTGTGATGACCGGGAGGGCTGCCTGGGCCAGGCCGAAGGGTGAATTGACCAGGAACATGGCTGGCACGTACGCGACGTAGGCCCAGAATGCCGTGGGCGCGAGTTGCGTCAGCGCGATCGCGACGATCAACCCGATGCTGCCGAAAATGGTCGTTAGAATGATCGCGTCGGACCGTCCGCGATCCATCAGCTTGCGGGCAACCCACGCGGCGGACAATGTTCCGGCGGTGCCTGCAACGATGAAGATAATCCCAAACACCTGAGCCGCCTGTTCCGCCGGGACGTGGTGCACGCGCTCGAAGATCGACGGCGTCCAGAACACGAACGCGTACCCGGCCAGCACCAGGAACGTAAAACCCGCGTGGTGGCTGAGAAACGTGCGCCAGTGATTGCGGTAAAATCCCAGCAACTCGCGGCCTCCGGATGACCCCGCGCCGCTGTCCGGACGCTGGCGACGCGGCTCTTTTATCGTGAACATCAGCAGTACGACCAACACCCCAGGCGCACCGACGTAGATGAACGTCAGTTGCCAGGCGAACAGCTCGCCGATGATCGGCCAGGTGACGGGCGGTGCGTAGCGCACGAATTCGACGACCATGCCGCCGATCAGAAAGGCAAGTCCGGAACCGATGACCGCGCCGATCTGGAAGAAACTCATCGCCAGCGGCATGCGCTCCCGGGGCAGGATGTCGCCGAGCAGCGAGTGCGTGCTGGGGGTCAGTGACGCCTCGCCGACCCCCACGCCGATGCGCGCGATGAACAACGTCCAGAAGCTTCGCGCCAGGCCGCAGGCCATGGTCATCAGGCTCCACAGGAAGATGCCCGCCGCGATGATGCCGCGCCGGCTCTTGCGATCTGCGAGCCAGGCCAGCGGAAAACCTGCGACCGCATAAAAGATCGCGAATCCCCCGTACAACCAACCGGCCTGGAGATCCGTCAGACCAAAGTCGGCCTTCATGGGCTCGACCAGCAGGGCGACAATCTGGCGGTCGATGAATGAGACCAGCATGGCCAGGCTCAGGACAAAGACCACCCAGGATGTGTACCTGTTGCCCACGCTAACTGTCGTGGGCGCCGCGCCGGACTGCCGGATTCTTCAACGGCGGCCCCGGTACGTGGCGACCAGTTCCTCATAGAGCTCAACGTGGCGCGCCACGCTGGCATCCAGAGGCAGGCGTTCTTCCACCCACGCGCGACCGGCCGTTGCCAGCGTAGTTCGTGCCGCCGAATCGTCGAGCAGTTCGGTGAGCGCGGCGGCCAGTGCTTCGGGTGAACGTTCGCACAGCCTGAATTCCCGGTCGGCTCGCCCGAGATCGTCAGACAGACCGGCGAAGGGGGTCACGATGACCGGCACGCCGCACGCCATCGCTTCGAGTACGGAGTTGGGCATGCCTTCCAGCTTCGATGCCAGTACGCACACGTCTGCCGCCTGAAGGTAGCGTGGGACATCGTCGACCATGCCGAGAAAGTGTACCCGGCTCGCAGCGTTGGGGTCACGCAGCAACGTGCCCATGCGGTTAGCGAACTCGGATTTATCGGTGTGGGCGGCGTCGTAGCCTGGCCCGACGAACACCAGATGAACGTGGGCGTCGTGCGCGGCCGTGCGCAGAAACGCATCCAGCAGTAGATCGCTCCCCTTGCGTGGCATCACCATGCCGACCGCGATGACCAACCGGTCGGTCGAGCCCATGCCGAGTTCCTCGCGTACCGACCGGCTGGTTTCGGGTGATGGGGCTGGACTGAAGCGCGCCAGGTCGACGCCATTTGGAATTACTTCGATGCGGGTCGAGACGTTCATTGCTCTGAGTGCATTGCCGACCGCACCGCTGTTGGTGACCACGCAGTCCATGCTGTTGAACAGGGTGCGAAATTTAGCCAGCCGGGTGTCGAAGTGTTGCCTTCTGCGTATCGTTTTCGAGGCGGAGGTTACGGAATACAGGGTCGGAATGCCGAGCTTCTGCAGACGCTTGACCCAGGGAATCGCGCCGAACCGGATGGCGCCGAGCAACTGCACGACATCGGGGCGCGTCGCCCGGTCGTGACAGAAACGGTCGAGACCCCGGCTGAACGTCCAGCGCTGATACGGTCCCTTGCGGGTCGGCAAACGCACCCGATGCACGGGCGTTCCGTTGACCGTTTCCTGGGGAAGCATCGAGCCGACCGGGTGGTCGCGCCAGGTTTCGGCAGCATCACCGGGATTGATCTTTTTGTCGATTGCGGTGCCGGTGAACACGCGGACCGCAAGGCCCTGCTCGCGAAAAGCGGGCAGGTAGCGGAGGTAGCGTTGCTGCGAACCGCCGTAGGCCGGATGGAACAGGGGCGTCGCGAAGCACAGCCGCGTGGGAGTCTCGTCGCTCATGGGGGCGCAACTTACCTCAACGGCCCAGGTAGGGCCACGCAGGATTGGATCACGTTCTGGAACACGGCTGCGCACAAGCCTGTTAGGCTGGGTGATTGGATCTCCGGCGGCGGTCAATCACTAAAGTTGAAACTCCGAACCAGGGCGCGGTTGGCGAATCGGTGCCGTTTCGCGGCTGGCTGATTGTTGCCGTCGGGTTCTTTGCCCAGTTGTTGGCTTTCGGTTGTTCGATCGCAGTGTACGGTCTGTTCATTCCGATGTTGACCACCGAGTTTGGCGCTTCCTTCATGGTAGCGAATCTGGGGTTGTCGATTCTCGGCGTGGTGATGGCGCTGGCCGGTGTCGTGGTCGGCCCGCTGCTGGACCGCAGTTCGATTCGCGCGCTGATGGTAGCGGGCGCACTGCTCAACGGCCTTGCGTTCCTGGCGATGTCCCAGGCAACCACGCTGTGGCAACTCGGTATCTTGTTCGGGGTGGTGGTTGCCAGCGGTGCTGCTCTGTTCGGTCCGCTGGCGGCGAACACTGTCATCGCCAAGTGGTTCGACGCGCATCGCGGCCGCGCAGTGGGTATCGCGAGCATGGGACCGCCCACGGGTGGCATGCTGTTGGCGCCATTGGCGGGCACCTTGATCGCCAGCTACGGCTGGCGGCCGACACTGCTGGTGTTTGCGGCGCTGCATGTGCTGATCATTCCGGCGATCTGGCTGGTGATCCGTAATCGTCCGGAAGATCTGGGTCAGCTTCCCGATGGCGTTGCCGCGAACATTTCGACACCGGCCGGATCTGGTGTGGCGCCGGCGTCCCGGCAGTGGACGACGGGTGAAGTGCTGCGTGCACCGGTGTTCTGGGCGTTGGCGCTGGCGATGGGTTCCGCCGGGGCGGTTGCCGGGGCGTTCAATGCCAACGTGATCCCCTATGCCGCCGATATCGGCATCCGCTTGCAGGATGCGGCGTTCTTCGTGTCGGCCATCGGGGCAACGGCGATCCTCGGTACGCTCGGCTTCGGATTGCTCGCCGACCGGGTCGATAACCGCGCCCTGTTCTGGGTCGTGGTGGCGTTGCAGGGGCTGACCTTTGCGTTTCTACGCTGGGTCGAGCCCGGCTACGGCTCGTTGTTCGGTGCGGTGCTGGTGTTCGGCCTGGCAGCGGGCGGATTGATGCCGCTGATGGCATCGGTGGTCGGACAAGGTTTCGGTGCGCGGTCCTTCGGCCGGGTGATGGGCTATATCGGCCCGGTGACACTGCCCTTCGCGTTTCTGGGCCCACCGTTGACCGGGTGGTTGCGCCAGTCGACGGGCAGCTACGCGGCTGCATTTGAAATGTTCGTCGGCGTGTTCGTGTTCGCGGGACTGGCGCTGGTGTGGCTCAGGTTGCCAAAACGAGCAGGTCACGCAGGCTGACGCAGTCCCCACGACCGCGCGGCGAAACCTGCGGAAACAAAGCGACGGGGTTAGAAGTCCGGGTTCGCCTTGGCGACGCGACCGCCAAGATATAATGCCGCCGCCGCACCCACCACGAACGTTGCGCCGTAGACCGACACGATCGTTCCCAGGCTGAAGCTGGGCAGAATGGGCGCCATCAGCATCAGGACGTGAAAGCTGATCACCAGGATCGCGATGTTGAAGAACGCGAGTTCCTTGGCGATTGGCGTGCTCAACGTCGGGTCGAGCATACGCAGCAACAGCAGACCGCTGCCGGTAGAGCCGCAGCAGCAACCGAAGATGGTCACCGCGCGTTCAATGCCGAGCGCGCCGAGCCGACGGGCGAGCCCGAAGCAAAGTAGCGCGGTGCACGCGGCCGCTGCCACACACACCAACGCGATAGGTACGAAGTAGGTCGCCAGCATGGCGAATTCGATGCTCATCAGCGTCGCCACCACCATCAGGTCTACGGAAGAACCGGTGATGCGTTTCTGGGTTTCGTTGTCGATGTAGTGACCGAACCCCAATGCATCGATGAGCGCGCGCAGCGCCACGGTGATCATTAAACCGTGAAAGAAAAACAGGTTGTGGCTGAAGATCAGTCCGAAGTTGACGCCGGCCAGGGTCACCTCGGATGCCATGGGCTGCATGAATTTCAGGTATTGATCGGTCAGCACGTACGCCACGGCGAGAATGCTCAGGTGGAACGCGAGCGTGTCTACGTTGCCCGAGTGCGTGATCTGTCGCCCGGCGGAAACCTGCGAGTCGCGCGCCAGCATGCCGCTCAAGAATTCGTCATCGATTCGTGCCGCGGGATTGCTGTTGAGCCCGTGGCGGATGGCGTAACGGACGACGGGGATGCCGATGGCGAAAGCCGCGACGAATCCTATCGAGGCGTAGATCAGTCCGAAACTGATCGCGTGGTCGACGCCAAGCTCGCCTTCCCAGATCGCGCCCATGGCCAACGCCTGACCGGGGCCTTGCGTGAAGCCATGGGTTACCAGTATGCCCAGATACTCCGAAATGGGCTGCTCGCTGAGCGAGTTGTAGCCAACGATCACCGCGAGTCCGACCAGCGCCTGCAGCACCAGGCTGGTCACCCAGACCACCGAGAGCCAACTGCCGCCAGGAATGATCGATGTCCCCACACTCGATTTTTCTCTTCCGGTCAGCACCAGCGACATGAAGCTCAGGGTGAAGAAGTGAAAGGTGAACGCGGTGAAGTCGCTGCTTTGATAGCCAAGACTCCAGTCCAGGCTGACCAGGGCGAAGCCCACGCCGCCGCCGATCAGGCTGGCGGGCAGCAGTGCGTTGCGGAACATGCCGATCCGGGCCCGGAGCACCGTGCCGATCAGCAGCATGCAGGCCATCAAGGCAAAGGCCGTCACGCCCGAAAAAGTTGAGCCCATCTCGAGTCCTCCGATTCCCTCAGATGCGGCCGTGCCGCGATGTTTTTCTAGAAAGCCGATGCGCCAGGCAGGTGATGTCCGCGGTTGCGCACATCGAAGGTCAGCTTCAGCTGCACCAGGCCGCGCAGGAAGCTGCTGGGGACGTGCTCGAACCGGTCGTTCGGATCCTCGAGCTGAATGTTCTCCAATCGATTCAGCAAAATGGTGAACGTGGAGAACATTTCCTGGCGGGCCAGTGCGGCGCCGGGGCAGTGATGTGGACCCGAACCGAAGGCGAGGTGCGCGCCGGGTTTGCTGCGCTCGACGTCGAATGTCTCGGAATCGTCGAATACGGCCTCGTCCCGGTTGGCGGAGGCGTAACCGAGCGCGACGCTCGAGCCTTTGGGCAGTTGCATACCACCGAGTTCCGTGTCCTGGGTTGTGACCCGCCACAGGTACAGCACCGGCGTTTCGTAACGCAACGATTCCTCGATGAGGTTGCGCAGCACCTTGGGTTCGTCACGCAACCGGCCCGCAAGGCCGGGACGTTGCAGCAACAACATCAGCGCAGAGCCGATCGCATTGGTGGTGGTTTCATTGCCCCCGGTGAGCAGTTGATCGAGCAGATCCTGGAGCTCGTTCATGGTCAGATGTCGAGCCGGCCCGCCATCCTCGTCGATCACCTCGGCGTGGACGAGGTCGCTGATGATGTCGTCTCGGGGATCGGCGCGACGTGCCTCCATTACTTCGGCGAAGAACCGCTGTGCCTCCACCACCAGCTTGCCGCACTCCAGCGCCTGCGCCTCGTCGGTGAAGCCGCCGCCCGGCGCCAGCATTGCGTCCGACCACTCCTTGAGTCGCCAGATCTTGTCCCGCGGTACGCCCAGTTGATCCGCGATCACGGTGCAGGGAAGGGGGATGGCAAAGTCGTGCATGAATTCGCATGCTCCCGCATCGATGAACTGATCGAGCAGGTCGTTCACCGTCGTTTCGATGTAGTGCGTCATGGTGCGAACGCGTTTGACGGTGAATGCGTGGTTGATCAGTTTGCGGTACTTCGTGTGCACCGGCGGGTCGGTGCGTTGCAGGGTTGAGACGCGCTCCCAGCCGTGCTCGGTGCGATATTCCTCAGCGATGTCGCGTGCGCGGCCACGCTGGGCGCCCAGCGCGAAAATGTCGTTGGAGAAGATCTCGGGGTGCTTCTTGACGTAGCGAACGTCTTCATAGCGGCTGACGTACCAGGCATCCAGTTCCGCCATGAAGTACACCGGCTGTTCTCGACGAATGGCCTGCAGATACGGAAACGGGCACTCCCGCGTTTCGTCGTCGAACAGGTTGAAGTCGGACGGTTGTGCCATTTTGCTGGGTCCTCTCAGGTGTTCTCGTCGCCGAACTCAGTGGTTACCGAACTGGGGCGGCCGTTTTTCGACGAATGCGCGGAACGCCTCCTTTGCGTCGTCGTGGGCCATCACTTCGATGTGACGTTCGGTCTCGACGCCGATGTAGCTGGCCAGATCGAGCCGTTCAGCGTCGAGGAAGTTCTGTTTCATGATTCGCAGGGCATGGGGTGAAGCCGAGGCCAGACGTTCGGCGATCCCATCGATCTCGGCGCTGAACACGTCGTCGTCGAATACCTGGCTCACCAGGCCCATGGCGAGGGCGTCGCTGGCGCGAAATTTGTCGGGAAGGAAGTACAGCTCCCGGGCCTTCGCGGCGCCCACTAATCGCGGTAGCGTCCAGGGTCCGGCCATGTCTCCAGCCGAAGCGACGTTCAGAAACGCCGAATTGAAATTGGCGGACGTAGCCGCGAAGCGCAGGTCGCAGGCGCAGGCCCAGCCGAAGCCCGCCCCCGCACACATGCCGTTGATCGCGGCGATCGTTACCTGAGCCAGGGTGTGCAGCAGCAACGGTACCTGAAAATCGTCGGGGGTCGAGCGATCATCCGGTTCGCCGGCGCTGTAGTGTTTGAGGTCGGCGCCGGGACAGAAACCACGGCCTTCGCCCGTCAAGACCAGGACTCGTACATCATCGCGTTCGGCAAGCGCTTGCAGACACATACGGGTCTCGATCAGCATCCGATTGGTCATGGCGTTCATGCGCTCGGGCCGGCTGAGCGTCAACCGGCCGATTCCACCGGCAGCCTCAAAACGAATGGTTTCGTAGTCGTTAGCCATGGGTCAGTCCTCCCCGGGGCTTGCGCCGAGGCTTTCGCCGAGTCGCTTGAACTTCGGGGCGCGCTTCTCGAGCAGCGCCGCGGCGCCTTCACGCGCATCGGCGCTGGTGACGAACCTGTTCTGTGAGACCTCGGCTTCGCGGAGCGCCTCGGTGTAGTTGGTGCCCAGATGCCGATAGACCAGGCGCTTGGTTTCGGCGATTGCCGCTGGTGCGGACGTTTGTGCCAGACGCGTGACATAGTCTCGTGCGGTATCGAGAAGCTGGTCGGGGTCCGCGAGGTGTTCGACCAGGCCGATCGAATGTGCCGTCTCGGCGTCTATCCTGTCGCTCATCCACAGCAGATCCAGGGCGCGTCCGGTACCGACCAGGCGGGGCAGCAGCCAACTGGAGCCGTGTTCGGCAATCAGCCCGCGTTTCAGGAAGATCGTGACGAAGCTGGCGTCGCGCGATGCGATCCGCAGATCGCTCATCAACGCAAGGATCAGGCCGCCACCGGCCGCCACACCGTTCACCGCGGCAATCACGGGTTTCGGCACTTGAAGCAGATAACTGAACAGCCCGGGTAACTCATCGGAGTCGACCGGGGTCGGCTCGGCCGGCGTGTCGCGACTGGTGACCTCGGCGAGCACCTGGGAGTCGAGCCCCGCGCTGAAGCCCCGGCCGTTGCCGGTAATGATGATGCCGACCACCCGTGGGTCGATGCTGGCGGCGTCTATGGCACTGCGAATCTCGCCGAGCGTGTGATAGGTGAATGCATTCAACTTGTCGGGGCGATTGAGTTTGATCAGCGCCACGGGATCTTCGATCTCTACCTCGATGTCGGTGTAGTCGCTCATAGCAGATTCATCCGCATGCCGCAGAGATAGACCTGGTCAGAACCAGAAACCACGCCGCGTGCCTCGGCGGCGGCGAGAATTGCGTCTTTGTCGCTGGTGGTGATGTCCAGCGCACCCAGTCCCTCGGGGCGCCCGTCACTACATGCAACGAAACGCAGGGTGGCGTTGTCCAGCGGTAAGGTGGGGATGCCGCCGTCCACAACCAGCTCGATCTGGGCGATCTCCGACCAGCGGCTGGCCGTTGCCTCGGGGTCGTCGCATTGCATTTCCGCGGCGGCGATGCCGGTGACACGATCCAGCCGCCGCCCCGCCTTCCAGTCCGGACCCGCAGGTTCCCACGGACCGTCCGGGTCGTGCGCGTTAGCGCCCACCTGTTCGTCGATCTCGAAGAACGAGCCCCCCGTGTCGCGGGGATGCATCTGCATGTTCTTGAATTCGTCTGTGTTGAATTGATTGACGATGCGCACGCCCAACTCCTCGACCCGGGCGCGGCGCGGCGCGTGATCATCACACTGAGTGATCACCATGTAGCCGCCGTTGCCGCCGCGACGCTTGAGATACCGTCCGCCGGCGGTGTTTTCCTGAATCGGCGCCACCACCTCGAGTAGCTGATTGCCGATCGGCAGCAGCGCATTCTCCAGTCCGAAATGCGCCACTCCGGGGTCGTTGTAGCAGACTGCGATGCCCAGCACATCGGTGAGTTCTTCTTCCACCGGGGCGAGTTTTTCCGCCACGAGGGCGATCTGACGTAGACGAAGCCACATGGGTTGGTCCTCCTAGCTGTTCTGAGCACTGAACATGGTTTTCACGAGTTCCACCGTCTCCGGTCGGGCTTCTGCCGGGTTACCGGACGCGAAGGGTGGTTTTGGCGAGTACTCGATCGCCAGCTGGACGGCGCGTGCCAGATCTTCGCCGGCGATCTCCGCCATTAGCGCCAGGCCGAAATCGATGCCTGCGGTGACCCCACCTCCCGTTGCCCTGTTGCGATCGATCACCCAGCGTTCCTGCACGGCTTGGGCACCGAAGTTCGCAAGCCTGTCCAGCGCCATCCAGTGCGTAGTGGCCTTGTAGCCGTCCAGCAAGCCGGCGGCGCCCAACACCAGGGCGCCCGTGCAGACACTGGTCACCCATTTCGCCTTGCTGCCCCGGTCGCGCATGAAATCCAGCACCGTCTCGTCCTCGAGCAGCGCGAACGTCCCGGCGGTGCCACCGCCAGCGAACAGAATGTCCGGATCGGCCCAGGTGTCTGCAAAGCTATGGGTGGGAACCAGAATCGCCGCGCTGTCGGTGGAAACCGGATGGGTATCCTTCCAGACCAGGTGGGTCTCACTGTCGGGCCAGAGGCTCCAGACCTGCAACGGCCCGACCAGGTCCAGCAGGGTCATTTGCGGGTAAACCAGCATTGCGATCTTCATCAGCGCGCCCTCGTTCTTATCCCGACATCCCAAACGGGGGAGTGTGCCACACTAGCGCGAATGGCGGCCATGCGTCGGGTCGTTCACGGTTCAGGAGGGGGAACCTGCAGTCATGAGTAATCGCATCTGGATCGTCATCGCCGTGATTTACGCGGCCTTTTTCTACTGGTACACGTCCTTCGGCGGTCCGTTGAGCGATGAGGAGATTGAGGATTCCCTGACGGTGCTGCGCGAGGCAGGCATGGAACCTGAGCGCCTCGAGGTGTGGGAGCAATTCATGCGCAGCGACACGGGTGACGATTTTGCGATGCTGAACGCCCTCGACCTGCGCGACGAACCGTTGCAGGTCGAAGGTGTGGAGCCGGGTGATACCGCCGAGGACGTGATGGCGCGATACAGCGAACCGTTCCTTGGTCGAGCGCTGCTCAGCGCCGCCCACCCAGTGATGTTTGGTACCGCGGCAGCGCCTGCCATGGATCTATGGGGTATCGAAGGCGCGCACGACTGGACGGCCGGTGCCCTGGTGCGTTACCGGAGCCGCCGCGACCTCATGCAGCAGGCGGTTTACGCCAGCAGCCTGGACATCCACCGGTTCAAAACCGCGTCGCTCGAGAAGACCATCGCCTATCCGCTCGACCCTTGGTATCAACTCGGCGACCCACGCCTGGTGCTGGGAATGCTGCTGCTGATCCTCGGGCTCGCGTTGCAGCTTCGCCGGACGGCACGCGGCGCAGGCTGATTGGCGTGCTAGGCCAGCTCGGTAATCACCGGTGCGTGATCCGAGGCGGTGAGCCCTTCTTTCTTCTTGCGGAAATCGCGATCGATCCGGGTATCGAGCAACCGTTCGCGGACGCTCGGCGAGCCCAACATGAAATCGATGCGCAGACCCTGGCCCCGGTGAAACGCCCCGCCGCGGTAGTCCCACCAGGAGAAGGCTTGCTCGTCGGGGTGCTGCGCGCGGTACAAGTCGACTAACCCGCAGTCCATCAGCCGGGCGAATCGCTCCCGTTCCTCGACGCTGTGAAATACGTGGCCGTCCGCCTGCTCGCCCTGCCAGCTGTCCAGCGCGGTAGGAACGATGTTGAAGTCGCCGCACAACACGGCCTGCTCGTTTGCGTCTCGGCGGCTGGACCAGTAATCGATCAGCGTGTCGTACCAGGCGAGCTTGCGCGGAAAATCGTCGTGGTCGATGTCCTTGCCGTTAGGGCAGTAGACGGTAGTGAAATTCAGGTGCTCCACCTGGGCGCTGATTAGGCGCGCGCCGAAGTCTTCCTGCCCCGGCAGGCCGCGGTCTGTAACGCTTATCGGTAGACGGCTGGCGATGGCGACGCCGTTCCAGCTCTTCTGGCCGTGGGTTACCACTTCGTAACCCAACTCGGTGAACAGTTCATGGGGAAAGTCGGCGTCTTGGACCTTGAGCTCCTGCATACCCACAACGTCGGGTTCGCGTTCGATGAGCCAGGCGCGTACGAAATCCAGTCGTGCACGCAGGCCGTTGACGTTCCAGGTTGCTATACGCATACGATATCCTAGCGATTTCGACGGGTCGGAATCTATCCACCGTGCGAATAAGATGGGTTCTTTTTTCGAAAGACGGGCACCAGAGATGAAAATCGGCGTTTTCGCGACCTTCATGTCTCCAATCGGGACACCTCAGATGATTCAGGACCTCGGTCGGCGCATCGAAGGCGCAGGCATGGACTCACTGTGGATGGGCGAGCACGTCGTGCTGTTCGACGAGATGGAGTTCCCCTATCCGGGATCCAAGGACGGTCGCATCCCGGTGCCCGCCGGCGGCGGCTTGCTCGACACCGTGGCCACTTTTGGCTTTCTTGCGAACGCGACGACGACGCTGCGCTTCGGTACGGGTATCACGCTGGTCCCGCAACGCAACCCGATCTACACGGCCAAGGAGTTTGCCACCCTCGATTGGCTCAGCGGCGGGCGGATCGACTTCGGTATCGGCGTGGGCTGGTGCAAGGAAGAGGTCCTGGCTTGCGGCTATTCCTGGGAAGATCGGGGCGCGCGCTGTGATGAGTTTCTGGAGGTCATGAAGCGCCTGTGGACGCAGCCCGTTGCGTCTTTCGAGGGGCAGCACTTCAACCTCTCCGAGTGTCGGATGGATCCCAAGCCCATTCAGAATCCGCACATCCCAATCATCGTCGGAGGCCACAGCAAGCGGGCATTCCGGCGCGCCGCCGAGTTCGGCAATGGCTGGTACGGGTTCGGGATCAATCCCGAGCAGACCGCTGCGGTTCTGAGAGACGTGGATGCCGCGCTCGAGCGGGCGGGGCGCTCGCGCGACGGCTTCGAGATCGTCATCACGCCGGACGTGGCCGATGCCGATGCCATCCGACAGTTCCAGGACCTCGGCGTCGATCGACTGGTGATGCATCTGGGTTCCCAACGACCGGAGAAGGTTGCCGCTCGGCTCAGCGAACTCGAAGGGTTCGCCAAGATCGCTGCCTGATCAGAAACACGAGCCGTGTGATAGCCTTGTTAGTCGCGTTTTTCTGTACGGATTGGGGGACTCATGAGCCGGATACGACTACTCGAAGATGATGAGCTCTCGCCTGAGGTCAGGACTCAGGTTGAGCAGCTCGAGGCGTCGGGCGCCGATGCGTCCGTGCTGCGGGCCTTGGCGCATCGCCAGGAAATGTTTGACGAGTACTTCAGATTCTACTACCCGGCGCACCAGGGTGGGCTCGTGGAACCCGACCTCAAGGAGCTCGTCAGGCTCAAGATTGCGCGGCTCAACGATTGCTTTACCTGACTGGGCGCAAGATTTCCATCGGCGATGGAAAACGGTTTGACGGAAGAGAAGATTGCGGAGCTCGACGCGGAGGAGAACAATTTTTCGGATCGTGAGCGACTGGCGCTGGAGTATGCGGAACGGCTCGCGGTCGATCACCACACTATGGATGATGGATTTTTCGACCGGCTGCGCACGCAGTTCGACGATGCTGAAATTCTGGAGCTTGGCATGATGGCTGGCCAGTACATCGGCTTCGGGCGATTGTTGATGGTGCTCGACCTGACGCCGAAGTCATGTCCGGTGGACGGCGGCGACGTCATCTAACGTATTAGTTTTGGGGGAAATAATGGCATTCGGACACGATACGACTACCGATGAAGTTCTGGATGGCGTCGACCTGACCGGCAGGACGGCCTTTGTTACCGGCGCCTCGGGCGGCCTTGGCGCGGAGACTGCGCGGGCGCTTGCGGCCCGGGGTGCCGCGGTGACGATTGCGGCGCGCGATCTTGCGAAGGCGGAAGGGGTGGCGGCCTCAATTCATGAGTCGACGGGATCAACGGTCGACGTCGTGCAGTTGGAGCTGATGGATCTAGACAGCGTGCGGGCGTGCGCGCAAGGGTGGCTCGCCACGCACGGGCCGCTCAATCTGCTGATCAACAACGCGGGAATCATGGCCTGTCCGCTGGATCGAACGGATGCAGGCTGGGAGATTCAGTTTGCGACCAATCACCTGGGACACTTCCTGCTGACGGGACTGCTGCTGCCGGCGCTCAAAGAGGGCGCACCCGCGCGCATCGTCAACCTGAGTTCTGGGGCGCACCGGTTCGGTAATATCGATTTTGATGACCTGCACTTCGAGAATCGCGAATACAACAAGTTTGCGGCCTACGGTCAGTCGAAAACGGCCAACGTGCTGTTTGCGCGGGAACTGGGTCGGCGCCTGGAAGGCACCGGTGTCACCGCCAATGCGGTGCACCCGGGCATCATTCAGACCGAACTGGGCCGCCATCTGACCCCTGAAGACCTGGCGGCGTTCCCCGGCGACACGCCGCCGGAAGAGATGCGTTTCAAGACGGTCGAGTCGGGCGCGGCGACCAGCGTCTGGGCGGCGACCAGCGCCGAACTCGACGGACGCAGCGGCTTGTATCTCGAGGACTGCCAGATCGGTCTGCCGGAGGATGAGGTCGAGGGCATGGGCGGTTATGCGCCGTGGATCATGGATGATGACGCCGCGCACACGCTCTGGGGCGTGTCCGAGGAGCTGGTCGGCACACGCATCGACGTTTGACCGATGATTGCAACCAGACGCCGACAGGGGGTGACATGAGTTGGGGATTTGACACCGATCCGGAGTTTCAACGCGAACTCGACTGGATGGAGGACTTCGTTGCAACGGAAGTGGCGCCGATCGAGATGGTGCTCAGCGATTCCTACGACGTGACCAACCCGAACTTCATCAAGCTGGTCCGGCCGTTGCAAGCCATCGTCAAGGAGCGGGGCCTGTGGGCCTGCCACCTGGGTCCAGAACTGGGCGGTCCGGGTTTCGGCCAGCTGAAGCTGGCGTTGATGAACGAGATTCTCGGCAAAGCATCCTTTGCCCCGATCGTATTCGGCTGCCAGGCGCCGGACTCCGGCAACGGTGAGATCCTGGCTCACTACGGCACCGAAGAGCACAAGGAAAAATATCTGCGGCCGTTACTGGACGGCGAGATCGTATCCTGCTTTTCGATGACCGAGCCACACGCCGGTGCGGACCCGACCATGTTCAAGTGTGCCGCGGATCAGGATGGCGACGAGTGGGTGATCAACGGCGAAAAGTGGTTCTCCTCCAACGCCAAGCACGCCTCGTTCCTGATCGTGATGGCGGTATCAGATCCGGATGCGCCGCCCCACTCGCGCATGTCGATGTTCATCGTTCCGACTGACACGCCCGGCATCAACATCATCCGCAACGCGGGAATCGGCGGCGAGCCGATGGGCGAGGGTCACCACGCCTACATCCGCTATGAGAACGTGCGGATTCCCGCCGCCAACATGCTCGGCGAGCGGGGTCAGGCGTTCATCGTTGCTCAGACACGTCTCGGCGGAGGCCGCATTCATCACGCGATGCGCACCGTCGGACAGCTTCACAAAGCCTTCGACATGATGTGTCAGCGGGTACTTTCCCGGGAAACCAAAGGGGAAGTGCTGGCGCAGAAGCAGAGCGTTCAGGAGAAGATTGCCGACTCGTGGATCGAGATGGAGCAGTTCCGCTTGCTGGTCCTGCGCACGGCCTGGCGGATCGATAAGTATCAGGACTACCGCCGTGTGCGCAAGGATATCGCCGCGATCAAGGCATTGATGCCGAAGGTCTATCACGACGTGATTTCACGGGCGTTGCACCTGCATGGCTCGTTGGGAATCTCCAACGAGATGCCGTTTACCGGCATGCTGTTGGGTTCCTATGTCATGGGGCTTGCGGATGGCCCGACCGAGGTGCACAAGGTGACCGTGGCGCGCCAGGTACTGGCTGAATACACACCCACCAACGATCTGTTTCCGGACTATCACCTGCCGCGGCGACGCGACGCCGCGCTCGCGAAATTCGCGGATCTGATCGATCTGGAGATCGGGCAATTATGAGGACACTAGATGCAGGAATTTCACGTAGAGGTCACCACGCGGGACGGGCAGATGGAGTGTTTCGCCGCGCATCCGGACGGAGAGGGCCCATTTCCTGCCGTGATCCTTTACATGGATGTCGTTGGCATTCGCGAGGAGCTGCGCGACATGACCCGACAGATCGCGGCCCAGGGGTATCTATGCCTGCTGCCGGACCAGTATTACCGGGATGGCAAGGTGCGGTTCGATCTGTCCAAAGGAGCCGAGGAAATGCAGCGGATGTTCGCCATGGGCGGCAGTCTGACCGTGGACAGGGTGATGCGTGATACCCGCGGCATGCTGGAGTATCTGGAGTCCAATCCGGTGGTTGCCGGTCCTACCGGGTGTGTCGGTCACTGCATGGGCGGGCAGTTCGTCGTTGCCGCCGCCGGGACGTTCCCGGATCAGATTGGCGCGGGGGCTTCGTTGTACGGCCCGCGCATCGTGACGGATCAACCGGAGTCGCCGCACCTGCTGGCTGATCGGATCAAAGGCGAACTGTACCTGGGTTACGCCGAACACGACCCGTACGTGGAAGACAACGAGATTCCCGATCTCGAGGCCGCATTGGACGCCCACGGCGTGACCTACACGCTCGAGACCCATCCCGGAACGGAACACGGGTTTTGCTTTCCCGAACGTCCGGCCTATGCCCCGGCGGCGGCCGAGAAGGTCTGGGATACCATATTCGAGATGTTCCA
This sequence comes from Gammaproteobacteria bacterium, assembly GCA_004357385.1. Classification (GTDB taxonomy): domain Bacteria; phylum Pseudomonadota; class Gammaproteobacteria; order Pseudomonadales; family Azotimanducaceae; genus SMWF01. The sequence continues at coordinate 25,049 of SMWF01000060.1, forward strand.
GCGGACGCTGAAGGCCTAGCGAAGGTACGACATCGATCTGATTACGGCCGTACGCCCTCGATGTAGTCATCGATCAGTTCGTGATAACGGCGCACACGGCTCTCCTGTCCGGAGAGATAGGCGCCCTTGAAGCCCCGCGAGCGAAACCCGGCTTGCTGCAATGGGAAAATCTCCAGATCCTGATCGATGGTCCTGCCCATGCTCTTCTCGCCCGGTTTGAACACTTCGTGCTCGACCTCGATGTCCCGTGCGACGATGCCAACGGTGGTTCTCACCGGTGCGGTTTCACCCTCCGGCTGACTGGCGTACCACCAGTTGTCGAAAATGCACTGCTCAGGATCAGTTGGATGTGGTCGCGCCCGCAGGAAATGAAAGCCGTCCGACCAGAGCGACACGGCGAAGTTCGGAAACAGGGTGTAGTGAAATGCGTCGGTGAATTGCTCGTCTGCGAGCTTGGCGTAATGGGTATAGCCGCGCCCGGGACCGAGTCTGCGCTGCGCCTCCTGGAGCGCCTTGCGCGTATCCTGGCCGCGCCCTTTGAACGCCTCCGGGTCCAGCTCCCACTCGCGCATGATGGTCGCCAGTGGTTCGCCGATGGTGCCGTCTTCGTCCAGGGACACGCCGGCATAGCCACCGGGCATGATCATGCGGTTGTGGCCCTGGTCGGATAGATCGAAACGGGTGTTCTTGTAGTTGGTGTCAACGCCGGAGTGCATGCGTTTGCGCTCGGCCGCCGTCCCCATGGGCCGGTGCACCGTTGGTACGTGATAGGACTCGTTGAAGTTGTCCAGCACGACCTTCCAGTTGCAGGGTGCGGTGGTGGTGAGGGCGACGTAGCGCTTCCACGATTCGAGATCGTAGCGTGACCAGTCGTCCCAGATCGGGCCCAGGAACTCCTTCAGGCTGACGCAATCAGGGTCCATGTTGACCCAGATGAAACCGGCGAATGACTCGCAGGGAAGCCCCTCCAGGTTCAACTTGCCGCAAGGATTGCCTTCGGGGAAATCTTCGGGATCCTGGACGTAATCCAGCGTGCCATCGGTCAGGTATGCCCAGCTGTGGTATTTGCAGACGAATCGTCGAACGTTGCCGGTCTCCTCGCTCACCAGCCGGTTGCCGCGATGTTGGCAGACGTTGTAGAAGGCTTTGATGCTGCAGTCGGCCTGGCGGACCATGAGGATCGACTCAGGGCCGACGTCCTCGCGTTGCCAGTCCCCGGGGTTGGGCATCTCATCTTCGCGCCCGAGCAACAGCCAGACCTTGGTCCACATGTGCTCGAACTCTTCGGCGAAGAACTCCCGCGAGGTATAGCGATGCCCCTCCAGGCGGTGTCCGCGCAGTGTTTGTTTGGGCCAGTCGGGAAGCTCCGCGCTCATACGAGGCTACTTGATGGGACTCACCGACCTCGCGTTCAGCCGCCCGTGCGGCCGCACCCCCTGAATGTATTCGTCGATCAATTCGTGATAGCGACGCACGCGAGCTTCCTGACCGGACAGGTAAACGCCTTCGAATCCCCGTGAGCGGAATCCGAGTTGCTGTCCGGTGGTGATTGACATGTCCTGATCCATGCCCCGGCCAATGCTCCTATCCCCGTAGTCCAGCACTTCGTGCTTCACCGGCGCGTCCCGCGCGACCAGGCCGGCCGGGGTTCCCACCGGGCGCGTCTCACCTTCGGGCACGGCGCCGTAGTACCAGTTGTCGAAGATGCATTGCTCCGGGTCCGTCGGATGGGGCCGCGAGCGCAGAAAGTGAAATCCGTCCGCCGTCACTGAGACCGAAAAGTTCGGAAAAATGTTGTAGTGGTAGAAGTCCGTGAGTTGTTCGTCGCGCAGGTTGTCGAAATATTCGTAGCCGCGCTGCGGTCCGAGCGTACGCTTCTGCTGCTGCAGGGCGACGCGGATATCGCGTTCGCGGCCACGAAAATCTTCCGGATCCAGTTCCCACTCTTTCATCATGGCCATCAACGGGGCACGCATTTTTTCGCCTTCCAGTGAGCGAGCCGGGTAACCGGCATGCATGATCATCCGCCCGTGGCCTTCGGCGCACATGTCGAACTGGGTTTCCTTGTAGCCTTCCTCGATCTGCACGGCAGCTTCCGGGTGTACCGAGCGCAGATGATAGGACTCGTTGAAGTTGTCCTGGATCACCTTCCAGTTGCACGGTACGCGCACAGTCAACGCGAGATAACGTTTCCAGTCGGCAATCGGGTATTGATTCCAGTCGTCCCAGATCGGACCCAGGTAGTCGCGTAGCGAACCGGCATCGGGATCCATGTTGATCCAGATGAAGCCCGCAAAGGTCTCACACTTCACGTCCTTGAGCCGTACGTTGTCGCACGGATTACCCTGGGGAAAATCTTCCTGGTCCTGGGCAAAATTCAGGGTCCCGTCGGTCAGATATGCCCAGCTGTGATACTGACAGACGAAACGTTTGACGTGGCCCTTCTCGTCGAACACCAGCCGGTTGCCGCGGTGCTGACACACGTTGTAGAAGGCCTTGATGCTGCCGTCGTCCTGGCGGACCATGAGGATCGATTCGGGACCCACCTCTTCGCGCTGCCAGTCGCCGGGGTTGGGCAGCTCCGCTTGGCGACCAAGCAGCAGCCAGGTTTTGGCGAACACGTGGTCGAATTCGCGCTGGAAGAACTCCCGCGAGGTATAGCGATACCCTTCGATCGGATGATTGCCGATTTCCGGTCGTTCCCAGGCGGGGGCGGGCTCGCTGCGCCAGTCCGTCGCGGTGCTCGACATGCTCCAGATCTCCGCTGCTATGCTGCGACCAAACTAGCAGGACGAGAACGCTCTGTCGCTCTCGAAACCCATAGGAAAGACGATGATCGTGCGTCCGACATTGACCACACAGCGGCTGGTGCTGCGGCCTTACCGGGAGGAGGATGCGGCCGACGTTCTGCGCGTGGCGGGCGATCGCGCGATCGCCGATACCACGATGCGAATCCCGCATCCATACGCGCACAGCGATGCGGTCGCATTCATCGCGCGGCAACAGGAGAACTTTGCCGGCGGCCGTTCGATTCAATTCGCAATGACCGGTGGCGCCGATGGCGAACTATTGGGAGGCATTGGCCTGGAGATTGACCCGGACCACGCGTCTGCGGAACTCGGGTACTACGTGGCCGTGCCTCACTGGGGCAAAGGCTATGCGTTCGAGGCGGCTGCGGCGGTGGTGGCATATGCGTTCGAGGTCAAACACCTCAACCGGGTCCATGCCCACCACATGTCGCGGAATCCGGCCTCGGGGCGGATACTTCAGAAGCTCGGCATGCGCCACGAAGGGACGCTGCGCGAGCACATCATGAAGTGGGGCGTGCCCGAAAATGTCGAGGTATACGCCATTCTGGCTTCCGACCGATGACGGTCTGTGGCGCGTTGAATGCTATAGGTCGGTATCGCCTTTGAGCAGACGTTGGGCGATGGTGCGGTTGAGAATTTCGTTGGTGCCGTCGGCGATATTGACGATGCGCAGCGCATGCCAGGCCTCGGTCAGCCCCAGTTCGTTGGTTAGTCCCATGGCGCCATGCGTCTGGATGGCCCGATCGACCGCGCGGAAGCCGATCTGTACCGAGTAGGCCTTGGTCATGCTCAGTTCCTTGATTGCAGGCTGACCGGCATCCAGTAGCTGGGCGACGTTCAATCCCATCAGGTGAGCGGCATGCAATTCGGTCGCGGATTCGGCCAGGGGAAAACTCACACCCTGATAGTCGGCGATCGCGTTGCCGAAGGCCCGTCGGATCTTGGCGTAGTCCAGAGCCCGCTCGATGGCCCAGCGCCCGTAGCCCACCGCGCGCGCTGAATTGTAGATGCGTCCCAGCGAGACGCCATACAAGGCAGCGGCGAAACCTTTGCCGAGCTCACCGAGGATCTGCCAGGGCTCCACGTACAGGTCGTCTATCGCGAGTTCCGCCTCGTCGCCGCCGATGTGACCGAACAGTCGAATGATGCGCTGCACCGTGAACCCGGGTACGTTCGTTGGGACGATGAAGGCTGTTATGCCGCCTTGTTTTACCGCGGCCCGCTGCGCATCGGTCACGGCGAACAACACACAGTAGTCCGCGACCGGAGCGTTGCTGGTCCAGATCTTGCGACCCGAAATCCGCCAACCATCGCCATCTTTGACGGCTTTCGTGGTGATCATGCTGGCGTCGGACCCGGCGTCGGGTTCGGACAGTCCGAAGCACATCGACCGGCTGCCATCCATCAACCCCGGCATTATTTCGGCGCGCGCCCGTTCGGTAGTCTGCTCCAGCAGTCGGCTGGGTCCAAACGCCCAATGGGCCAGCGCGTAGAGCATCAACCAGTTCTGCGGCCCGCAGTGATGGAACAGCGCTTCCCAGGCGACGTAGTAGGCGAGATGCCCCAGACCGCCGCCCCCGAGTGCCTCGGGGACACACATCTGGTAGAAACCCGCGCGGGCCGAAGCGGTTCGCACTTCGTCGATCAATCCGGCCAGAGCGTCTGAAAACCGGCCATCGGGCCGATATAAGGCGCGCGGGTCTTCGAACAGCTCGCGATTCGCGCGATGGCGGGGAACGACTTCCTGATCGGCGAACGCAAGAATGCCATCGCGCGCGGCAATTACATCCTCTCCCAGCTCGGCAGCGACGGCGCTCACGGTGGTGTCCTCTCGCGCTTGATACGCCCGCGGTATGTTGGACGTGCGCTGAGTTTACATCGTCTGGCCTGGGTTGGACTCCATGGGGCGGGTGCCGCTGGCGATCAGCGGGACAACCAGCGTGTGGCCAGGGCGGATGCGGCGCAGATCGAGATCCGGGTTGTACTGCCGCAGCAACCACACGGGCACGTTGTAGCGAACCTCGGAGAGTTCCCACAACGAGTCGCCGGTTTCGACCACATGGCGGGTGGTGCCGGTGATGTGGCGGCGCGCGAAGAACGCTTCCTGCAACTCCCGATGAAATGCTCTGCGGCGCGACTCGAAGACCGCAACGTCGACCTTGGAAAAGTCCAGTTCCAGACGGCGCCCGACGACGACCGGCTTGCCGTAGCGCATGCCGTTGCGCTGGCGAAGCTGAGCGGCGCGGATGTCCAGCCATTCGGCGTAGTGGCCGAGCGTCTCAACAGGTTGGATCTCGATCGTGCCATCGGCGGCGACGGTGTAGTCGGATGGATCCGCACTCAGGTCCATCTCCGGCAGGATCAACGCGGTGGCCGGCTCCTCGATGTTCGCTTCACGGACGGGCGATACGGGCTCCGGCGTCGCCACGCTCGCGCTCAGCAGGGCTGCATCGGCGATTTCGCGTGTCAGGACTGCTTGTTGGGCGCGCGCTGAACCCGCGGGAATAGGCAGACGCAGCACGGTTCCCGCGCGGATCCTATCCGGGCTGCGCAGATCGTTCATCGCCACCAGTTGCCGTACGCTGACGCCATATTGACTGGCAATGATCGACAGCGCTTCACCGCGTTGCACGCGGTGAAATTCGTCCGGGCGTTGCGTGTCGTAGTGCTCTGCGGCGGCTAGGTTCGCGGACCGTTTGGTGGTTTCGAGGGACCGCGGCGTCCGGATCGGAAAGCCCTTCGGGACATACTTGTCGCCTAACCAGACCGGTTCGCGCAGCGCGGGATTGTAGCTGCGCAGGGTGCTGAACTCGACGCCGAGTGCGCCGGACAGAGACCTGACCGGATAGTAGGTATCGGTCTCCAGCACGGTGTGATCGGCGGCCGGGTGACGTTGCAGCGGTCCGAAGTAGTGTTCTGGATCGGCGTCGATGTCAACCGCCGCGAGAAAGGCGGGATAGAAGTTGCGCGAGGCGAAACCGAAGGTCCGACCCCGGTACTGCTCGATGATCACTCCGATGTCCTTGGTCTTCAGGACGTTGGAGGCGCGCCGCATTCCGGCGGCACCGTGGTTGTATGCGGTGATCGCCAGCGGCCAGGCGCCGGTCATCTGGTAGTCGTGGCTGAGCAGTTGGACGGCCGCGTCGGTGGCGAGGAACGGGTCGAGGCGCTCATCCACCACATGGTCGATGCGCATGTAACGTCGGCCGGTCGAGCGGGTGAATTGCCACATGCCGGTCGCGCCGACATTAGATCGGGCACCGGGGTTGAAGGACGACTCGACGTGCGGGAGGGCAGCGAGTTCCACCGGTAGCCCGGCATCCGCAAATCGCTGCCGGATATACGATCCCCAGGCGCCCGAGCGCATGAGGCCCTCGCGGAAGCGGTCAGACTGACCGAGTTGAAAGCGCAACCGTCCGACCGCATCGGCGAGTTCGTCTGGCTTGTGCTGCCACAGCGCAAGCACCCGTTGCGCGTCGCTGTCCAGGCCGGATCGTCGGCCGCTCGCCAGCGTATTGAGGATCGCGCGGTAGCGCTTTTTGGCCGCTTTGACTACCCGCGAGCGCGTCCTGCGGGATGCGTTGTCGGGCAACTCGATCACTTCGTAGACGACGTCCAGGTGACGTGCGTCGTGGATCAGTCCGGCGCTCGTGTCGACTTCCGTGTAGACCTGGGTCCAGAATTTCACCGCGGTTGTGACGACTTCTGGACGTGGCAGCAGCGACTCGTTCGAGCGCTGAACAGGTTCCGATGCAGGGACACAAGGCGGCAGCTCGTCTGGGCCGCGCGTGCTGACGCCCCAGAAGGTGGTCGCGTGCGCGGTTCCGGCCAACATCGCGGCCGCCACCGTAAAAAGCACACATTTTGCCCATCGCGCCATAAGGCAATCCTGCCACACGGGTCCGATCGTGGTGCCGGACCGTAAACCCCGAGTGTTTCTAACTTGTAAGGTCACAATTCGCTGCGGCAAGGGTCACACTAACGCCAAAAGGTGTGAACGATTCACCCCAGAAACTCATACAAGGGGTCGTCCGGGACGCGCCCACCCCGGGCGATTCCGTCGAAGGTCGGGCCTTCCCAGACCGCGGTGGCGTCCACCGTCTGGTTCCAGTCCATCACGATCTTGCGATTGCTGATCTTCCAGACGTTGTCGCGTTTCTTCATCGTGTCCAGATAGCGGCCGAGGTAGGTCATTTCTGTGTCCGGACCGTCGTCATTGGCTCGGTAGTGGTAGGCCGTAACGTAGGACTCGACCCGGGCGTCGTCACCGGCCTGGTCGATCGCGACGTTAGTGACGCGGTGCTGGGTGCGAGCGTATTGGGAGATCGCCGCGGGCAGAATTGCGCAGAATTCATGTGCGGAACCCTGAAACCCACCGTACTCGACGGTGGCATCAGGCCAGTAGGCGGACTTCAGGATCGCCTCGTCGGCACGATCGATGCCGCGACTGTGTTTGGCCAGAACGTCATGCATGGCCAGTCGGTCGGCGACCTCGGCGAGGTCGGGTACGCGGCCGGTCTCGGTGGTCATGGTTTCTCCTGATTCGCTATCGGCAGATCGGCCCGCAACGACACCACATCGTGCGGGGTAAATCCAGGTGCCGCGATCGGTCCACTGCTCGGCGAGACCCATCGCCAGCCCCTCGCGCTTGAGGTGTTGGGTCGGACATCCTATTCGGATTAGACTCATTGCATAACGAGGGAGGACATTATGGCGAACACATCCAATGGCTCGGTCCGAACGATGGACGCGGCGTATCACAAATTGTTGGACAGCGACCCGCGCCCGATTCCCGAATCTTATCGGCGCGATTCGCCGATCGAGCCGGGGCCGACGTTCGTCCCCGTGGAGCGCTACATCTCCCGTGAGTTTCACGATCTGGAAGTTGAAAAGCTCTGGAAACGCGTCTGGCAGATGGCCTGTCACGAAGACGACATGCCGGACGTTGGGGACTACGTTCCCTACGACATCGCCGGGATGTCTTTCCTGGTGGTTCGGGTCGCCGAGGACGAGTTCAAGGCGTATTACAACGCGTGTCTGCATCGGGGACGCAAGTTGCGCGAAAATCGTGGCAAACACTTGGTTGAGTTGCGCTGTCCGTTCCACGGCTGGTGCTGGAACCTCGACGGAACGCTGCGTGAGATTCCCTGCCAGTGGGACTACCCGGAGCTGAAGCCCGAGGAACAGAGCCTGCCGGAAGTGAAGGTGGGACGGTGGGGACGCTACATCTTCATCAATCCGGATCCGAACTGCGAACCCTTCGAAGATTTCATTGGCGACCTGTCCAGCCACTTCGAGCTGCTGCCCTACGAGCGTCGCTACAAGGAGGCGCACGTTGCCAAAATCGTCCGCTGCAACTGGAAGGTTGCCTCCGAAGCGTTCATGGAGTCCTACCACGTAATCGCGACCCATCCGCAGATTCTGCTGGGGGGTGCCCATGACGTGGATACCAAATACGACGTGTTCGGCAACTACTCACGCGCCATTCGTTGCGGTGCGCTGGAAAGCAGCGGCTTGCCGGAGTGGGAACCGATGCCCGACGATGGCCGCGGCCGGCTGCGCCATCCACTCAACGGTTACGTATACGAAGCCCGTGACGATGGCTTGGTCCAGGTGACGGCGCCGGATGGAACAACCGGCGTGTTCAACACCAATGCGCAGTGGATCGAAGGGGAACTTGGTGACGTGAACCCGCACCTGTGCAACTGGGTGGGGGGCCGGCAGTTGCCGCCGTCGGACATGCCACCAATGCCGAAACCTTCGGGCGACGACGGCGTGGCGAAACATCCGCGGGTGTTGATGGCGGATATGCAGCGCGAAGCACTACGGCCGATAATCGGCGACCTTGCGGACCAGGTGGCGGATGTTGAATTCTCCTCTGTGTTCTTCACGCTGTTTCCGAACTTCCATCCCTGGGGTTCGTTCAATCGGATCAACTACCGGTTCAGGCCCAACGGCAACAATCATGAGGAGTGCATCATGGAATGCATTTACCTCGCGCCGATTCCCGACGACGGTAACTACACGCCCGTGTCGGAAATTCACTGGCTGGGGCCCGATGACGACTGGATGGACGCACCTGAACTGGGCATGCTGTCCAAGGTCTTCAATCAGGATTTCCGTAACCTGCCTTACGTTCAGCAGGGCTTGCATGCCACGGCGAAAGAGTTCCTGCAGCTGTCGGACTATAACGAGACCAAGCCGCGACACTTCCACATGAAGCTCGAGGAGTGGCTGGCGAAGCCCTGACCCGGGACAGCAGTGACCCGGGCCACCTCTACGACGTGAGGGCGTCGCGCGCTCGCGCGATGGCGCCGGTATAGATTCCGGTCACCACGGCGACCGCGGCTTCCTCGGGTCCCTGGGGTTCGTAGGTACCGGTCCACTCGACCGTCGTGTTGCCGTCGCCGGTGTCGATGATGATCACCGTGGCTGAATAGCCCGTGACGGGCAGCGGCGAATCGTCGTTGAGGATGCTGTAGGTGAAGGTCCCAGCCGCGGCGTCGTGAATATCGAGGCGCTCGATGACCACGCCGTTGGCGAGGCCTATGGTACGGACGGCGCCCACGCCTTCACCTTCGATCTCGAAGGATTCGATCGGACCGCCGACCTCGATGCCGGCGAAGTCGCTGAGTTGGTCCCACACGGCATCGGCGGAAGCGGCGATGGTTTCCACAACCTGGGTAGTTGTCATGAGATTCTCCGGTTTGTGGTCTATAATTTCTGGCTCGCGGTCCACTTTAGCCCCGGTAACAGCAGAAAGAACAGCAGAATGGGAGTTCCCCGATGACGAGTGTCCTCGAGCACGCGCGTACGTGTCCGATTGACGAGATCATCCCGATGAGTCCGGAGATGTTGAAGTGTCCGTCCATCATGAACCGGCGCTTTCATCACGAGGCACCGGTGTTCCAGGACCCAACGACGGGGATATTCTTCATCTCCCGCTACGACGATGTGGTCGCTATGTCGATGGACCACAAGACCTTTTCGAGCGTGATGCCGGGTGGCCAGGCGGGTACCGGGTCGATGGTGTCCGACGACCCTGAGATCAAGGCCATCATGGATCAGGGGTATCCCGGCGTATCGACCATGTTGACCGCAGATCCGCCGGTGCAGCGCCACTATCGGAAGTTCGTCAACGGCGCCTTCTCGCCTGAGAGCCTCAAGGTGCTCGAACCCTTTATCGACCGGGTTTCAAACGAACTGGTCGATGCGTTCATCGACGAGGGACACTGTGAGTTCCTGTCGGCGTTCGGCGTGCCGTTGCCGCTGACGGTGATCGCCTCGCAGATTGGCGCGCCGCAATCCGACTTGCCGCTGCTGCGTAAATGGACCAATGCGTTCATCGGCAACCTGAGCCAGCAACTCGACCGCGACGGTTTGCTGCAGGCGGCGAAGGACGTGCTCGAATTCCAGTTGTACTTCGTGGAGAAAATGGAAGTGCGGCGTGCTCACCCTGAGGACGACATCCTGTCGAAGCTGGTCAACGCCAGCATCGATGGTGAAAAGCCACTGAACAACTCGGAGTGTCTGTCGATGCTCTCACAGATCATGGTGGCCGGGAACGAAACCACCTCCGCTGCGCTGACGCAAGGGATGCAGTTGCTGATCAACAATCCGGACCAGTATGAAATGGTGCGCAAGGACCCGTCGCCCGAGATGATCCATTGTCTGGTCGAAGAAGTGCTCCGATACACGAGCCCCTCATCGAACATGTTTAGGCGGACGACCCGTGAGGTGGAGGTCAATGGTGTGGCGATCCCGGAAAATTCGGTGTGCTTCGCGCGGTTCGCCGCGGCGAACCAGGACGACGAGCGGTTTCCCGATGCGCTCAAATTCGACATCACCCGACCGAATCTCAAGGATCACGTGGCGTTCGGCAAGGGCGTTCACCACTGCCTCGGCGCGGCGTTGTCCCGGCGTGAGATGAACGGTGGCTTCAAGGTCATCTTCGAGCGAATGGAGAACTTCCGCCTGACCCCCGGTGCTGGGGAACCGGAATTCTCGGCCAATGCGCTGCTGCACGGGCTGACCGGATTCGACCTGTCCTTCGACAAGAAATAGGAACAGCTATGCGTTATCTGGTTGGGATCTCAGCGCTGGCTTTCGTGCTGGTGGCATGCGGTGGTGGTTCGCCCGCGGCCGTGCCGACCGCGGCAGGACCGACGGTCCCGACGGTCGAAGAGGATGTCACCGCGATTCGAGCGCTCTATGCGGGCTGGAACGAGGCGGTGGAAGCGTCCAACGTGGCGGGCTACGTCAGCGTGCTCGATCCGGAGGTTGAGCTGCTGCCCACGGGTGCCCCGCCCATTGCCGGTTCAGCCGGCTATGCGGACATGCTCGAAGGCGTGTTCTCGACGAACACCTACAAGATAGTCCCACTGACGCCCGCCACGATCGAGGTCGCCGGGGATTGGGCCTGGACGCGCTACAACTACGTCATCCACCGCACACCCATCGGGTCCGAGGAAACATTCAGTCCCGAACGGAAATTTCTCGACATCCTGCGCCGCCAGCCGGATGGCAGCTGGGGCGTGTACCGCCACATGTGGAACTACAACTCCCCCGACGCAACCCCCTAGATTTGGACATCCATCAAAGTTCGGGACACCCATCAAAGACTTGGACATCCATCATCTGGCTCCCTCACGATCGGGGGGTGTGTCCAGTAGTACCTGGTAGATCCCTGCCGCGTCCCGGCCGTGTGGACGCTCGATTGTGGTGTAGAAGCTTCGTCCATCGCGTGCGAAGGCCGCAGCCTCCTGCTGATGTGTGCGCGGCAGCGCGACGCGTTGGGGAATTCGCGCGAAAGCAGCGGACCAGGCCTCGTTGGCCTGACGTTCGAACAAAAAGGCGTCTTTGTAGGTCAATACCAGCGCGCTGTTCCCGTGGACGTCCAGTGCGGTGGGTGTCGATCGGCCGGATCCGTGATCGGGGTCCTCGTAGAGATCCCGTTCTACCGGCTGTGGAATGCCGGTGAGCAGCGCGATCCGTTCGGCGGTGACGACGTAGTCTTCTGGCGCATCCAGCGGAAGGCGATAGACCTCCGCGGGAATCACACGTTTGCTCAGGATCAGAATCTCCCGCGTGGCCGTGTCGACGGCGACGGCTTCCGAATCGCGCGGACCGTCCGGATAGGTAAATGCGATCGTTCGTTCAGCGTGCAGAATCGTGCTATCCGTTAGGTCCCGTAGTAGCGGCTCTCGCAGAATGTATAGATTCAGCACGCGACGCCAGCGGAAGTTGTCCCCGACGTCCGCGATCAGCAGATAGGACGTGCCGTCGATCTTGAAGCTGCTCAGGTCCTCCCAGTCGCCCAACGCCGGCAACGCGACCGCCCACGAACCCAGGTGTGCGCCCTGGGGGGAGAGCGCAAACAACCGGGGCTCGTTGGCGCTGTCGTTGATCGCCCAGAGTAGCTGCGGGTCGCGCGTGGACACGTCCAGCCCGCTGGCTTCGTCGAGATCGAGGTTGTCGATGTTGCCGAGCCAGCGCACGTCTACCTGTCGATACGGGACCTGCTCCGGAGCGATGGTCGTTCCGGTGGGTTTAACGACCAGGGCGTAGAAAGCGTTTCCCACGTCCAGCCCATACCACAGCCCGAAACCGACGAAGGCCGAAAGCGGCAACAGCACGGCGATGCCGGCCAGGACCAACAGCCAGCGTAGCACTCGAATCACGATTTTCAATCCCGACAAATTCGCGCGACATTATGTGGGGCTGATACCCTCCAGTTCAACGCGCTGCTGGTCGGCCTGAATTTCCCCGGCCGGTCGACTATCCTGGCGTGCATCATACCGAGGTAGGAACCATGTCCGAATCCGATCGAGAATTCGACGTTGTTGTCTTTGGTGCGACCGGTTTTACCGGCCAGCTGGTCGCAGAGTACATGGGCGAACAGTACGGGCCTCCAAGCGATCTGCGCTGGGCGATCGCAGGACGTAGCCAGGCCAAGCTCGACGCCGTCGCTTCGGGTTTGCCCGGAGAGATCGAATGCCTGGTTGCCGACAGCGCGAATGCCGAAGACATGCGAACCCTGGCCGCTAGAACCCGAGTCGTGTGCACCACCGTCGGGCCCTATGCGAAGTATGGATCGGAGTTGGTCGCTGCCTGCGTCGAGCAGGGTACCCATTACTGTGATCTGGCGGGCGAGATCCACTGGATGCGACGCATGATCGACGCCCATCAGTCGGCAGCGGAGCGCAGCGGTGCGCGCATCGTCCATACTTGTGGATTCGACTGCATTCCTTCAGATCTCGGGACCCTGTTCGTACAAAACGCGATGCGCGAGCGTGCCGGTGAGCCGGCGAATCACGTCAAGTTTCGGGTGGTGGCGTCAAAGGGCGGGGCCAGCGGAGGCACCATTGATTCCGGCGTCAACATGATGGAAGAAGCCCGCGACGATCCGCAGATCCTGGAGCTGAACGCCGATCCCTACGCGCTCAATCCGCTCAACATGCCGCGGGGTCTCGACGGGCTCGATCAGACGAGCGCCGAGCAGGATCCTGACTTTCGGCAGTGGACCGCCCCATTCGTCATGGCGAGCATCAACACCCGCGTGGTCCGGCGCAGCAATGCGCTCATGAACTACGCCTATGGACACGACTTCCGGTACGACGAGGCGGTGCTGACGGGTACGGGGGCCGCCGGGTTCGCCAAGGCAGCGGCGTTGGCCGCGGGGACGGCGATGATGATGGGCGCGATGGCGATCGGTCCGATACGTAACTTGGTGTTGCCGTTGCTTCCGAAACCCGGCGAGGGGCCATCAAAGGAAACACGGGAGAATGGTTACTTCGAGATCGCATTGCTGGGTCTGAACCCGAACGATCCCGAAGGAAACGTTCGCGCAACGATCAAAGGCGACCGCGATCCGGGCTACGGATCGACGGCCAAAATGCTGGCCGAAAGCGCGGTGTGCCTCGCCCGGGACGCGCTTGAAGTGGCTGGTGGCTTCTGGACACCGGCCTCCGCCATGGGCACACAACTGATCGAACGGCTCGACAGTAACGCCGGCGTAACCTTCACCTTGGACACCGTTAACTAGCTCCGGGACTGGATTTGGACAGCCATCATTTGCAAGATGATGGCTGTCGAGATGTTCCTTGCAGATATCAAAAGGAGTAGCACGTGGCTGCACAGGGCCGAGACGCCGCGATTGTCGGCATTCACGAGTATCCGTCGCGGGACGTCGAGGGCGAGTTCAGCCCCTTGCAGATCAAGGCGGAGAGCGCGGCCCGTGCGCTGGAGGATGCCGGGTTGAACTGGTCGGATGTCGATGCGATATACGACGCCGGCGACGGCGGCGGCATGGCGGGTCTGACGATATCGGAGTACTTCGGTTTGCATCCGAGAATCATCGACACGACCAATGTCGGCGGCAGTTCGTATGAGTACCACGCCGCGCACGCGCGCCGTGACATCGCAGCCGGGAAAGCGCGGGTCGCGCTGCTGACGTACGGCTCCACGGCGCACAGCAACGCCATGGCGATTGGCGTAGGCGGCCGCGGTGGCGGGGTGCATCCGGTCGACAACATGGAGTCGTTCGCGGGCATGACACTGGTGTCCAACTACGCCATGGCGGCGCGGCGGCACATGCACCAGTACGGCACCACCAGCGAGCAGCTTGCGGAAATATCCACCGCGACCCGCTATCACGCGATGCGCAATCCGCAAGCCGTCCAGGCGATGCAGGACCTCGAGTTTCTCGACATCCGTGAGACCACGGTCGAGGATGTGGTGAACTCGCGGATGATCGCCGATCCGCTGCACCTGCTCGAATGCTGCATGATTTCGGACGGAGGTGGGGCGGTGGTCATCGCCGCGCCCGATGTGGCGCGCGACTGCGCCAAGAATCCGGTCTGGATTCTCGGTACCGGTGAGGCCACCAAGTATCCCGAAATCGGTGGCGATATCACGATCAGCGCCGCCGCCGCCTCGGGCCCGTCGGCCTTCGCCGAGGCCGGCGTTGCGCCGGACGAAATCGATGTTGCGATGATCTACGACTCGTTCAGCATTACCGTACTGACGCTGCTGGAAGACCTTGGGTTCTGTGCGAAAGGCGAGGGCGGTGCCTGGGTCGAAGGGGGTCGGCTGCGGTTTGACCGGCCCGAGGATGGCCCCGCGCTGAATACCGATGGCGGCGGGTTGTCGTCGAATCATCCGGGCATGCGCGGCATCTTTCTGTTGCTCGAGGCAACCCGGCAATTGCGGGGCGAGTCGACATCCCAGGTGTCGGATGCGCGCCTGGCGGTGGCGCATGGCAACGGCGGTATGTTGGGCAGTCGGCACTGCGCGGGCACCGTAATCCTCGGGAGAGATTGATATGGCCGAACAGCCGAGAGAGCCGCAAAGGCCACTGCCGCGCCTGAAGGAACTGGACACCCGGGCGTTCTGGGAGGCTACCCGGAACAAGGAATTGCGCTATCAGCGTTGCGACGATTGCGAAACGGTCGTGTTTTATCCGCGGCGCCACTGCACGGGATGCCTCGGCTCCAACCTGTCCTGGTACACCGCCTCGGGCAAAGGGTCGATCTACAGCTTCAGCGTGGTGCGTCAGAGTTATCACCCGTTTTTCCGGTCCCGGGTGCCGTACGCGGTCGCCTGGATCGATCTGGACGAGGGCCCGCGCCTGCTCTCCAACATCGTCGGTGTCGAGGATCCCGGGGCAGATCTGACCATCGGCCAGCAGGTGGTCGTCGAATGGGAGGAACACGAAGAGCTTTCGATCCCCCTGTTCCGGCCGGCCTGAGGGGTCGGTTTAGCTGGGCAGTTTAACCCGCGCGGTTCCGAACACGCGCGTCTCGCCGGCTTCGTTGCTGACCGTCAGATCAATTTCGACCTTGCCCGCGTCCTCGTCGATGTCGGTCACCACACCGCTGATGGTGTACGACTGATCGACGATCACCGGTGCGCGGAACACGGTGTCGACGTTCTCGATCTGAGCCTCCGGCGCCCAACGGTGGATCATCGCCGCCAGAAACCCCTGGCTCATGATCCCGGGCACCAGCGCGCCCGGAAGCCCTTCAGCGCGCGCGGCCTCGTGGTCGGTAAACCTCGGTCCGTCCCAACCCGCGGCGAGGGCGAAGCGCTTCACATTGGCAAGGCCGGTATCGGGCGCGAACACCGGCAGTTCTTCGCCAAACTCGACATCTTGGAGACGTTCGATGGTCATTCGCTCGGTCGCTCCCGAATCACGATGCTCGTGTCGGCGGTGGCCACTGGAACGTCGTCGGGATCGAACAGTTCCAGGCGGATCACCATGAAGACCATCCGCCCGGAGCGTCCGGTTTTGGTGTACACGTCATGAAGATGCTTGCGGCCGGTCAACGGCACGCCGGGCCGGATCGGTTTCATCGCGGTGACGGCCTTGCCGGCGTCCATGCCGAGACCGGGCAGCTTGGGGAAGCCGTCCGGGAGGCGCTTGCCGCCTTGGAAACTGGTGGGGAAGGTGGGCGGCGCTTGAAAGTCCGGGTCGTTCGGATCGGTGTAGCGCGGGGCCAGCTCGCCGCAGCTCAGGGCGTACTCGACGCACTTTTTCGCGTCGACCGCGTAAGACCGCTCGTCGAACACCTCCCCAAGGAACGATTCGCGCAACGCGTCGATGTCCAGTGGTTCAGTCACCGGCGGGCTCCCTGAACGTAAGCGCCTCGAAGTCACTGCCACGCAGCGCTTCGGCGAGTTCCGATTCCGACGTAATGTCCGCTGGAAAGCGTGTGGCGCAACGGCCGATGTGGCTGACGATATGCGCATCGCTGCCGCCGATGCCGAGGTAGTTGAGCTCCGTAGCCATGGCTTGAGCGACCTCGTCCTCGGTGGCCCGGCTGCCCCCGTTGTAAATCTCCACGATGCGCACACCTTCGGGAACGCCGTGTTCTTCGAGATGCGCGCTCATGCCCACTCGTTTGCGGCCCGGATGACACGGCACGGGCACGGCGCCATATTGCGCGCAGGCCTCGACGACCCGCGCCAGGGGCAGGTAAATGTCGGTGAAATCGAACGCCCGAACCAGTGCATCGGTGACCCCGAAAACCAGCACGTGCCCATACTCGGTTTCCACTTCGCTGCCTTTCAGAATGCACAGCCCGTGTTTCTCGGCGAGCGCCTGGTAGTCGGACTCGGCGTCGAACTGCCGGTGTTCGGTCAGCACGAATCCGTCGATCGGAATCTCCCGGGCACGAATCCACTGGCAATAGTTCTGCACCTTGGCGCGACCGTCGTCGGACTTGATGGAGTGGGTGTGCAAGTCGAGGATCAAAGCGCACGCTACCGTAGAGAAAGGGTGCACATGTTAACGGCCGGATCGTCATTGTGCACTCGGCCCGAGGCCGCCGATCCGTTAGCATCCTCAGCCATGCCTAGCGTCACGTTCCTGCATCCTGGCGGTCGCCGGGAAACCCACGAGGCACCGGTCGGCGATTCGGTGATGGATTGCGCCCTGGACAACCACGTCGAGGGCATTGGTGGTCAGTGCGGCGGCGCCTGTAATTGCTCGACGTGCCATTGCTACGTGGCCTCACCCTGGTTCGAACAACTGCCGGCCCGCGGCGAAGCGGAAACCGAGCTGCTCGACTATGTGCAGACCCGCCGGGACAACAGCCGTTTGGGCTGTCAGATCGTGCTGTCGGACGAGCTCGATGGCATCGTGGTGCGCGTTCCCCGCCCCGAGCGCGCAGGGCTCGCATTCGAAACGTAAAAGAAGCGCCAGGCCGTTGTTTGCCAATTGCGGCCAATGTTGTGACCATGCGCGGCTGATCAGACAACGGTATCCGAAGGAAACTCGACATGGCCGAAGTAGAATCCGAAGCGCAAGCAGTCTCCATGGAACGCATGGTCCAGGAGGCGGGATATCCAAGCGCGCTGGCGTCGGTTGAGGATGTGCGCCGGGAACGCAAGCAGAAGCTCGCGGCGACGTTTCGGATTTTCGGGCGATACGGTTTCGATGAAGGCGTGGCGGGGCACGTGACGGTTCGCGACCCCGAACGCACGGATCATTTCTGGGTGAACCCATTCGGGGTGTCGTTCAAACAGATTAAGGTCTCGGACCTGATCCTGGTGAATCATCAGGGTGACGTCGTCGAGGGCGACGGTTTGCTGAACACGGCGGCGTTTGCGATTCACTCGCAGATCCACAAACACCTTCCGCAGGTCACGGCTGCGGCCCACACGCATTCGCTGTACGGCAAGGCCTGGTCATCGCTCGGCCGCCTGCTCGATCCGCTGACCCAGGATTCGTGTGCCTTCTACAACGATCACGTGCTGTTCGATAGTTTTACCGGCGTAGTGCTGGACACCGACGAAGGCGCACGGATCGCGGCCGCACTGGGCCAGAACAAAGCCGCTATCCTGCAAAACCACGGCCTGCTCACCGTGGGTGCCACGGTGGACGAAGCGGCCTGGTGGTATATCACCATGGAGCGGACGTGTCAGGCGCAGCTTCTGGCCGAGGCTGCCGGTGATCCGATCAGGATTGCGCCCGACGTGGCCGCGGCGACTCACGCGCAGATCGGTCAGCCCATGGCCGGCTGGTTCAGCTTCAAGCCGCTCTACGACGTGATCACGGCCGAACAACCGGATCTGTTTGACTGAACAGGTATCGCGCATGAGCACAGCAGTCGGGTTGAGCCGCGCCACGACCCTGGAGGAGTTCGAGGAGAAGCTGGGGCGCATGATCGTGATGGACGATGTCATTCAGGCGCTGTCCTTCGAACCACGGCCGACGGACATCATCATCACGCCTTTCGCCAAGTGTGGCACGACATGGCTCCAGCAGATCGTTCACACCCTGCGCACGCGGGGCGATACCGACTACGACGATATTTCTGCGGTCGTACCCTGGATTGAGACGTCGGTCGCGCTCGGCGTCGATCTGAATGCGCCCCAGCGTGGTGAGCCTCGGGCATACAAGAGCCACCTCGCCTGGGATCTGGTGCCTAAGGGTGGGCGCTACATCGTCGCCATCCGGGACCCCAAGGATGCGCTGGTTTCCATGTACCGATTCATGGAAGGTTGGTTCTTCGAGCCGGGTAGCGTGACGATCGATCAGATGGCGCGCGGTCGGTTCATGCGACGAAGTGACCCCCAGCACTACTGGCACCACCTGATCAGCTGGTGGGAGCAGCGCCACAACGACGCGGTGTTGATGCTGTCGTACGAAGAGATGAAACGCGATGCGGAAACGGCGATTCGGCGCGTGGCTTCGTTCGTCAATATCGAACTCGACGCGGACATGCTGGCCCTGACATTGTGCAACTCATCGCTCGACTACATGCTGGAGCACAAAGACCAATTCGATGATCGAATGATGCGTGAGCGTAGCGAACAGGTCTGCGACCTGCCGCCCGGCGGCGACTCGGCCAAGGTTCGCAAGGGCCTCGTGGGCGAACATCGCGAGGCGCTGCCGGACGATGTCGCAGGGGAAATGGATGCGATCTGGGCCGAGGAAATCGAGACCCGATTAGGCTTTGCCGATTACCAGGCGCTGGAAGCGGCGCTTGTTCGAGGACCCTGAACACGAATTGAATTGCGAGGGATTCTGATGGGACGAGTTGACGACAAGGTGGCCATCGTAACGGGTGCTGCATCCAACCCGGGGCTGGGCTATGCGACGGCGCTGACGTTGGCGCGCGAAGGGGCCAAGTTGATGGTGACGGATGTGGACGAAGCCGGCGCCCAGGCGTGTGCCGCGGCAATATGCGATGCCGGTGGAATGGCCGAGGCGATGCATCAGGATGTGACCGACGAACAGCGCTGGAAGGCGGTCGTCGAGCAGACCGTCGCGTCCTTTGGCAAGCTGGACGTGCTGGTGAACAATGCGGGCATCGCGGTGCTCATGCCGATTTCGGAGATGACCCTGGCGGATTTCAACCGTCAGATCGAGGTCAATCTCACCAGCGTCTTTCTGGGCTGCAAGTATGCGATGCCTGCGATGCGGTTGGCGGGGGGCGGCTCGCTGATCAACTTGTCGTCCGTGGCTGGCCTGGTTGGCATCGCTTCCTGTGTTGCCTATGGCGCGGCCAAGGGCGGCGTGCGGATCATGTCGAAGTCCGTCGCCGTGGAAGGTGCGAAGGACAACATCCGTTGCAACTCGGTGCATCCTGGGGTGATCTGGACGAACATGCAGGCCCAGGCCACTGGCCAGAGTGATCCCTCCGGCGTCGACGTCTCGCCCGAGCGGGTACCGCTGGGCCGTATTGGATACGCTGAGGACATCGCTAATTGCGTGCTCTATCTGGCGTCTGACGAATCCAGTTACGTCACTGGTGCAGAGTTCACGGTAGACGGCGGGATGACCACCCAATAACTCGTAGAGTTCGGAGGCAAGGCCATGAACGATCGAGACCCCGTTGAATCGTTAGCCGACATCCGCCACGAATTTGGTGAGCACGGTGGCGTCAACATGTCGGTGGAGGCCAGCACCACGTTCACGGTCATGGACCCCGAGACGATTCCGGAGATATTCGAGGGTGGCAAGGGGCCTGACCAGGGTGGTTGTTACCTTTATGGGCGACATTACAACCCAACGGTGTACAACCTGGGCCGGCAGCTTGCGGCCATTGAGGGCTCTGAGGCTGCGTACTGTACGTCCAGCGGCATGGGTGCGATCGCAGCCGCCATCCTGCAGGTTTGCAAAACCGGCGACCACATTGTGGCTTCGACCGCGATTTATGGTGGCACGTACGCATTGCTGCACGACTTTCTGCCGTCGCGCGCCAACATCACCACGTCGCTTGTGGATATCAATGACGCCGATGCGGTAACGGCTGCCGTCACTTCACGCACCCGGGTGATCTTCGCCGAGAGCTTTTCCAATCCGACACTGCGCGTAGCGGACGTTCCAGCGCTTGCGCGGATCGCACACGGTCACGGCGCAAAGCTGATCATCGACAATACCTTCAGCCCCCTGCTGATGGCACCGCTCGACTGGGGCGCGGACGTCGTCGTGCACAGCATTACGAAGTTCATCAGTGGTGCATCGGACATCATCGCGGGGGCCGTTTGTGCTGAGGAGAAATTCATCGGAGGCCTGATGGACGTGCAGACGGGTCCGCTGATGCTACTCGGCCCGACCATGGACCCGAAAGTCGCCTTCGAGATCAACACCCGCTTGCCCCACCTGTCGTTGAGAATGGCCGAGCATGGCCGGAGGGCTGGCGCGATTGCTCGGGAGTTGGACGCCCTCGGCCTCGAGGTCGTCTATCCAGGGCTGCCCCAACATCCAGATCACGAACTCGCGGTGCACCTGTGCCGTGAGGGTTACGGGTTCGGCGGCGTGCTGGGCCTGGATGTGGGCAGCGAGGACACCGCCAACCGGCTGATGGAACGCCTCCAGAACGGTTATCGATTCGGCTACATGGCCGTGAGCCTGGGCTATTTCGACACGTTGATGTCGTGTTCGGGCAGCAGTACGTCGAGCGAACTCACCGATGCCGACAAAGCGGCGGCCGGCATTCCGCCCGGGTACATCCGGATTTCTGTGGGCTATACCGGCTCGTTGGAACAGCGGCTCGATCAGCTGCGCGGGGCGCTGGCGGAGGTCGGGTTGAGTTAGTATGCGTTCGGGGCGGGATTCGATCACGCGCAAGGGGCGTTATGCAATACACCACGGAACTTGAAGCCACGATCGCCGATGTGGCACAGCCCGGCCGCGGGATTCTTGCGGCGGACGAAAGCAACCCGACGATCGCCAAACGCTTCAAGGCCATCGAGGTCGAGTCGAGCGAGGACAACCGTCGCGCATGGCGCAGCCTGCTCGTGACGGCCGCCGGGTTGGGAGAGTACGTCAGCGGCATCATCCTGTTCGAAGAAACCCTGCAACAACAGACCGATGCAGGCGAGTCCATTGCCGGGTCCGCCTGGCGGCAGAAGATCGTACCCGGGATCAAGGTGGACAAGGGCATCGTCGCGCTGGCGCTGTCCGAAGGAGACACCGTGACTCAGGGGCTGGACGGACTGGCCGAGCGCCTGCGCGGCTATCGGGAACAGGGCGCGCGCTTCGCCAAGTGGCGCGAGGTCTATGCCGTCGATGCGCACGCGCCGACCCGACACGGCATCGAGGTCAGCGCCGAGATGCTGGCTCGCTATGCCGCGGTCTGCCAGGCCGAAGGCGTGGTGCCGATCGTCGAGCCGGAAGTGCTGATGGACGGTAGTCATGACATCGAGCGTCACGCCGAGGTCACCGAAGCCGTGCAACACGCCGTCTTCCACGCCCTGCAGCGACACCATGTGGTGCTCGAGCTGATCATTCTGAAGCCCAACATGGTGCTGCCGGGCCAGGATCGCCGCCGTGCGGAACCCGACGAAGTGGCAGAGGAGACGTTGAAGGTGCTGCGCCGTACCGTGCCGCCGTCCGTCCCGAGTATCAATTTCCTGTCCGGCGGCCAGGATCCCGAAGAGGCGACCGCCAATCTCCAGGCGATCAACGAGCAGGCCGCCAATGCACCCTGGGCGCTGAGCATTTCCTACGGGCGGGCGTTGCAGCAGCCGGCGCTAAAGGCCTGGCCCGGCGAGCCGTTCAACCTTGACGCGGCGCAGGACGCGTTGGTGAAACGCGCGCGCCTGAATCACCTGGCCATGCGGGGCGACTATCGGGCGGAACTGGAACAGGACTGAGCGTTCAGGCCGAGAGCGCGAGGTCGATGCGCCCGATCAGCGACGGCTCGAGGTCAGGCGCGGCTTCGGCTGCCAGGCACTCAGTTAACTCTCTTCTGTTCTTCACGCCCAGGACCACAGTGTCCACGCCTGCCATGGCCAACGCGTACTGATGGGCGAGCATGGCCGGCGCGACCCCGATGTCCGCCGCGATCGCTCTGAACGGCCGCGCGCGCTCGAAATCCACCTGGTCGGGAGAGTCGGGGGCAACTTCGCGGTCAATCCGGTCTGTCAGCGATCCCGCGGCGACCGCACGAATTCCCATGACTCCCACCGATGAGGCATTGGCTTCGCGAATCACCGCCCTTGGGTCCGGGCGCTCCAACGTGATCGCCATATTGCCGGGCGAATCCAGCACGTTGGCAATGCACTGAATGACGTCCGGGCGCCGCTCCGCTTCCAGAACCTGAAGGTTGGTTTCCTGCGTGCTCGCCGCGGTGACGCCCCACGCGCCAATTCTCCCGCTCTTCTTGAGGTTCTCGAACACCGGAACGACATGATCGCGATAGGTTGACCACTCGACGGCGATCCGTGGCAACAGCTTCGCACGAGGCGAATCTGTCCAGCCGTCGGGTATCACGTAGCCGTGCAGGATGTAGATGTCGACATAGTCGCGCTGCAAACGCGCCAGACTCTCTTCGAGCGAGGTCGTCAGTCGAGCTTCGATGTCGTGCGCGCTGGCGTTGCCCAGCATGCATTTCGTGGTGACTCGAACGTCGTCGGGATAGCCATCCGCGAAGGCCAGCCCCATGACGGTCTCGGCCTCGCCGTTGCCGTAGAGGGGCGCCATGTCGAACAGGTTCACGCCCGCCTCATGCGCCGCCCGAACCGTTGCAATGGCCTCGTCGCGTGATGTCGACCCCCATACCTGTCCGATGCCGCCGCCCCCCAGTGTGAGGCGACTGACCTCGGACAGGTCACCCAGCGCCCGCGTCTTCATGCCTGAAGCAGTCGCGGTGACGCGAACTGCCTGACCGGATCCCCGGCGAAACGCTTACGCGAGGTGCTCGGCACCACTCAATTTCGCCATCAGATCGGAAATTTCGATTGCGGGCGACGTCATGATGTTGACGGTCTTGCGCGCACCGAGATCAATCACAAGATGGGCCACCGTTTCGTTGTCCGGACCCTCGATGATCGTCAGGAAGTCGTACGGCCCCATCAGGGCGTACTGCGTCAAGACCTTGCAACCCAGTTTCTCGATCTCGTCGTTCACGGCGGTCAATCGATCAGGAGATTTGTGTAGTGTTTCTCGCCCTTCGGGAGTGAGCGAACTCAGCAGAACATAGGTGCCCATGGCTGTCCTCCGTAGATCCAAAGTTGCGCCCAGAGTTGCGAGTAGGCGCGCCAGAGAATTGTAGACCCATGGCAGCGAAAATACTCTTCGCCCGGGCGTGCTGCGCGCGGTCTGGCAAGCCTCGATCAACCGGCGGTGGCGCCCACCCTGCGCCCCTCGGATCGGCAACTCGATTCCGTGCCGGCGAGAGTTTCCAGGTCGGGCACTGGGCGCGCCAGCCGATCATCTTCTTTGAACGCCTGTTCCAACGCGTGCGCGGCGCACAGCAGACGATGATCTTCGTATATCGGGCCGACGAGCTGAATGCCGAATGGCGTGCCGGATTCGTCGAGGCCACAGGGCAGCGCGACCACCGGATGGCCGACCACGGTCAGCGATGAAGTAAGCGCCAGCCAGGCCATGTAGTTTTCCACGGGAGCACCGTCGATGGTGGCTGGGTTCAGTTCGCGCCATGGAAACGGGGGAACGCTCACCCCGGGGCAGATCAACAGATCGAAATCCTCGAAGATTCCGCAGAATTGTCGATACAGCTCGAGCTGCCGGCGCCGGGCGCGCGCAATGTCCAGCATGGGCGTCTGCAGCGCGGATTCGTATGTCGCGCGAATGTTGGGGTTAAAGCCTTCGTCCCAGTCCGCGGCGGAGTTTACCCATTGACTGACGAACAGGTCCTGGCGCAGATGCCAATCAACGTCCGGAGCATCGCGCAGATCAATCTCGTGCCAATCACAACAGCCGACCAGAGGGGCGATTGCTGCAACGCGCTCGGTGAAGCTGCGGCGAATCGAGTCCGAAACCAGCACGCCGCCGAGGTCTGCGCTGACCGCAACGCGAAGGCGCGTCGGATCCACCGTTTCGAGCCTCGCGAATTGACCTGCGTCCAGGGGAAATGCCATCGGGTCGCGACGCGCTCGCCGACGCGCGGCGATTACGGACAAAAGCAGCGCGCAATCGGCCACCGACCGGGCCATCGGGCCCTGTACACCGTAATTGGTGTGGGGGGTCGTGCGTTGCTCGTTCGGAACGACGCCAGGAGTGGCGCGATACCCCACCACGCCGCAGTAGCTGGCCGGTATGCGAAGGCTGCCGCCGTGATCCGAGCCCGTTGCCAGCGGCACCATGTTCGTCGCTATCGCAACCGCGGAGCCCCCGGAGGAACCGCCACAGGTGAGTTCGACGTTGAACGGATTGCCGGTCGCACCGAACAACCGATTGACGGTGTTGGCGCCTATGCTGAGTTCCGGCACGTTGGTTTTACCGATGACGATGCCACCGGCTTCGCGTATGCGGGCAACGATTCCGGCATCTTCGGTGGGAACGTTGTGTTCGAACTCGGCGCTGCCGAAGGTGGTAGGAATGCCCGCCGTGGCCTGAATGTCTTTGATCGCCACAGGCAGCCCGTGTAACGGACCGAGTGCGTCTCCATTGCGAACCGCGGCTTCGGCTTGGGCTGCCTCGTGCAGCGCACGCTCGTCGGCCCGAACCACCATCGCGTTCACCGCCGGATCGACGCGCTCGATGGCGGTGATGCAGGAACGGACCAGCTCAACGGGAGACAACGCGCCCGTTGCGATCGCCTCGCGCGCTTCCTGTGCTGAGAGGGCCGCAGGTTCTGCGGGATTCATCGGCGCAAATTGGCATACTTGAGACCGCATTGACAAGGGATGGCCGGGCAAGCATGAGCAGAGTAATGCCGTTCCTGGTCGCGTTGCTGCCAGTTCTGTTTTCGACCGCGCGCGCCGACGATCCGCCGGGCGCGGTTCATTCGGCCGAGTTGAATCAACGCACCCGCGCGGCGACGATTGCCAAAGGCCCCCAGTACCGGCCACGCACCCGGCACCTCCGCGCTGACGGGTCACCGCTGTACACCAACCGCCTGATTCTCGAGGATTCACCGTATCTTCTGCAGCATGCTCATAACCCGGTGGACTGGTACGCCTGGGGACCCGCGGCGTTTGACAGGGCGAGCCGCGAGAACAAGCCGGTGTTTCTCTCCATCGGCTACTCCACCTGCCACTGGTGCCACGTCATGGAGCGAGAAAGTTTCGAAGACCCCGAAGTTGCACGGTTCCTGAACGAGCATTTCATCTCCATCAAGGTAGATCGCGAACGCCGCCCCGACATCGACGCCATCTACATGATGGCCGTACAACTGATGAGCGGACGGGGTGGCTGGCCAATGTCCAGCTTTCTGAACCCGGCGGGCCAGACGTTCTTCGGCGGCACCTATCTTCCTCGGGCGCGGTTCCTGGATCTGCTGCGGCGGGTGGAAGTCGCGTGGCGTGAGAATCGCCAGGAACTCGACGAGCAGGCCAACCAGGTGGCGGCCGCGGTGCGAGCCAGCACCCGCAGCGCTGCCATCGCCGGTACCGTGGATGATGACGCCGTACAACGGGCGGTGATCGATCTGCACCGGGCGCATGACGAGCAGCGAGGCGGGTTCGGTCCTGCGCCGAAATTCCCGAATGAGTCGAAATATCTGTTCCTGCTCGACCATGCGCTGCGCGTTGTCGACGTCACCAGCCGCAACCTTGTCCGCTTCGACCTGCAGATGATGGCGCGCGGGGGCATTTACGATCAGGTTGGGGGTGGCTTTCATCGCTATTCAACCGATGACGCCTGGCTGGTGCCGCACTTCGAGAAGATGTTGTACAACCAGGCACAACTCGCCCGCATCTATACCCAGGCCTGGCGTCTTACAGGTGACGCCGGTTTCGCCCGCATTGCCCGTCAGACATTAGATTACGTGCTGCGTGACATGACCGCGCCGGGGGGTGGGTTTTATTCCGCCACCGACGCCGACAGTCCTGGTGGCGAGGGACGGTTTTTTCTCTGGACCCCAGCGCAGATTCGTAACGTGCTCTCCCGGTCCGAGGCTGACCTGGCCATCGATCTGTATGGCGTGACCGAGGGCGGAAACTTCGAAGGCGCGAGTATCCTATACGTGTCGGTACCGTTGGCTGAGTTTGCAGCGCGACGGGACCTGTCTTTGCCTGCACTGCAACTGCGTGTGGCGGATATCCGTGCGGCTCTTTACGCACACCGGGCCCAGCGCGTGCACCCGGACCGGGACGAGAAGATCGTGACCGCCTGGAACGGCATGATGATCGTCGCGCTGGCCGAGGCAGCGGACATCCTTGGTGAGCCGCGTTACCAGGCTGCCGCGTTGCGCGCCGCCGATTCTGTCTGGCGAAACGTCCTTGGTGAGAATGGGGAGCTGTGGCGCGCGCGCCTGGCCGGACATTCCTCCGTGGCCGCGGGTCAGGAAGACTACGCCTGGTTGGCGGACGGATTCATCCATCTTTACGACATCACCGGGGATGCTCGTTGGCTGGAGCGGGCCGAATCCCTTGTTGCAACCATGAACCGGTTGTTCTGGGATGCCGAAGCGGGCGGCTATTTCATGAATATCAACGGCACAGGCGTCACGACCATGACGCGCCCGAAGGACCTTTATGACGGTGCGGTGCCTTCCGGCAATGCTGTGGCGCTGCGTGTGTTAGCGGAACTGGTGCACCGCACGGGCGAGCAGGCATACCGCAGGACCGCCAATGATTTACTGGCGTCGTATGCAGGTTCCATCAATCAGCAGCCGAGCGCGTACGGCTATACACTGCATGGCGCGCAGTTACTCGCCAATGGAGCAGCGGGACCGATGCAATATGCGGCGCGTGGTGCGGTCAGGGTGAGCGCTGAATTGCGAACAGACACGCTGGTGGTCGACCTTGCCATACGCCCGGGGTGGCACATCAATGCAAACCGGACACTTCAGGAGGATCTGATACCAACCGTCGTGAGTATCGACGGGGACATCCCGGGGTGGCGTGCCGAGCGGTTGTCTTACCCACCACCGGTACTGAAAGCCCTGGGATTTCAAAGCGAGGAGTTGGCGTTGTATGAAGGACAGGTACGAATCACGATGGACTTGAAGCAGACGATCGGATTCGCCGATGCCGCGTCGTTGATTCCGATTGCATTGCAACTGCAGGCTTGTGACGAGCGCGTGTGTCTGCCACCAGAGCGGCACCTTCTGCAGGTGCCGGCGATCCAATGAAGGTAATCGTTGTGACCGGCGGCGCGACGGGCATGGGCGCGGCAACCGTGACTCGATTGGTTGCCGCTGACTGCGAAGTTCACGTCCTGGATGTGAATCCGCCTGAGGCAATCGAGGTTCGTTTCCATCGCTGCGACCTGGGTAGCCCTGCGGCTATTGATGCCACCGTTGCGAACCTGCCCGCGGCCATCGACGGATTGATCAACGTCGCTGGGATAGCGCTGGCCGAACCGCCGGAGCAGACGCTGGCGGTGAACTTTCTTGGATTGCGCCATCTGACGGAGGCGTGCCTGCCACGAACCAGGGAAGGCGGTAGCGTGGTCAACGTGGCGTCCACGGCCGGTTGGGATTGGCGTAAGCGTGAGCCGGTGGTTCGGGAACTGCTCGCTACCCCTGACTTTCCCGCTGGGCTGGACTGGCTGCGTGCCAATGAGGCGGAGTGGATAGACAATCCGTACAAGTTCTCCAAGCAGTGCGCTGCGGCGTATACCTACCGAGCAGCTGGCCTTGCTCTGAACGGGCGCGTGCGCGTGAATTGTGTCAATCCCGGTGCCGTGGAGACTCAACTCACGCCCGCTTTTCGCGAGCTGGTGGGCCCGGCGTTGTACGATTGGGGGGTCGAACAGATCGGCAGGCAAGGCTGCCCCGACGACGTGGCCGAGGTGATCGAGTTCCTCAGCATCGGCCAGTGCGGCTGGTTGAACGGCGTCGAGATCCCCGTCGATGGCGGCTATCTCGCCGGCCTGACGGGCGGTTGGATCAACCCCGACGAATCACCCAAAGACTAGGAATTGGACATCCATCAAAGTTCGGGACACCCATGGATGTCCCGAACTTTGATGGATGTCCAGATCTTTACAGATCTTTACGAGCTGAGGCGGCGCAGGGGTTCGGACGCGAGGTGCGGGGCGTCGTTGGTGCCGATCAGTACCAGCTGGTTGGCGGGGTTGTGGGCTTGTGCGGCGGGCGTCATTGTCACGCGGTGGCCGGCGAGTTGCACCACGAACGGGCCACGTTCGGTTTCCACCCACCCCTTGATTCGTTCGAGCCGGTTGGCGAGTGCCGACAGCACGTCCAGCAACGGTTGGTGTGGCAAGGTCACTCGGGATTCGAACACTGTGCTCGTCAACGCGGGTCGGGTTGAGGACACGTCGCTGGGGAGCGCGCCACCCCGGTCGTCGCCAAAGATGAGCCCCGGCTCGACCTGACCGCTTGCCGATGGGTGCGCGCGGCCGAATTCGCGCTGAATGGCGTCGAGTTCGCGATCCGGCTGGTCACATAGATCGAGTTTGGTCACCAGGCGCAGGCCGGCACCGTGCAGTTGGGCGCGCACCAGATGTCCGATGTATTTGTCGTTGAGTTGACGACGCCAGTCCGTCGCGTCGACGAGTACCCGGGTGCCGGCCAGACGGTAGCCCGGCCAGGTCTGGGCAATGTCTGCCACTTTGCTCGGCACGGCGGCGCCGCTGGCTTCCACCAGAACATGGTCGATGTTCGAGTCCCGCAACCGTTCCAACGCGCTGCCGAAATCGTTCGCAATCGAACAGCATACGCAACCGTTGGTCAGGGTCAGGGTCTCGCCTTCATGGGCCGCGATCAGCTCTGCGTCGACGTTGATCGCGCCGAAGTCGTTAATCAGTACGCCGAGGGTTCGATCAAGGGGTCCAGCCAGCAAGCGGTTGATCAAGGTGGTCTTACCTGCGCCGAGGTAGCCGCCGATGATCGTGACCGGGACGCTCATGGATACGTAATCATGATTCGGCAGGCTGTGTGGGATAGTGCGTGCCTTCGAACATCGTCCCGAGGATCCGGATATCTTTCAGCTGCTCCGGCGGCACCTCGAGCGGGTCGGCCTCGAGGATCGCGAAATCGGCCTTCTTTCCGGCGCGAATGCTACCCACATCGCTTTCCCGGCCGAGCACCCACGCGGCGTTGATAGTGATGGCAGCCAGCGCCTCGTAGGGCGTCAGGCATTCCGGCTCGGCCATGACCTCGCCCTCTGCGTTGATGCGATTCACCGCGACCCAGGCGCTGTTCAGCGGCTCCGCAGGCGCCATGGTGAAGTCCGAGTGCAGGGCGGTGGTAACGCCGGCATCGAAGCAGGACTTGAGCCGGGCGATCTGGCTGGCGCGCTCGAAGCCGATGCCCTGGCGAGCATAGATCGCCGAGAGTTCGTGCAGGTAGTACACGTTGGCGGATACGTTGGCCCCGAGCCGGGCAATTCGTTGGACCTGCTCGGAAGTTGAGAAACCGAAGTGTTCAATGGTGAAGCCGTGATTGAAGCGCGGCCGTTCCCACTGCATTTTCTCGAGGATGTCGAGGGTGAGCTCCACCGCGAGGTCGCCGCAGCAATGCACGTGAATTTTGAAACCTGCGTTCCAGTACAGCCGGACCTGCTCCTCCAGCAGATCGGGCGGGCTCAGCCATTCTCCATGGTGGCCGTCGATGTAGCCGGGGGGTTGCATCTGCGCAAGCTGGGAGAACATCGCGCCGTCGGCAAACAGCTTGACGTGGTCGGAGAAGCGTAGCCGGTCCGTGTTGCGCTCAGGTAGCGCGCGGATGAACTCCAGCGCAGCTTCGTTGCTTTGTTTGGCCCCGAGGGCCGCGAGGCCGCTGGCGATCAGCTCGGTGCGAAAGGGCGTTTGCTCGTCGTTCAGGCACTCCAGGAAAGACGACCATTCCAGATCGAAATCGAAGATCCCCACCGCCATGTCGCCGATGGTCGTATGCCCGCCTGCATGCGCGACTGCGCGTAGCCGATGGAGGCCCCCGCGGAACCGGGACGGCGCGAGAATGTGCGGATTGAGCCGATTGATGGCGTAGCCGAGACCGGTTTCGAAGAAATGGCCCTTCGCCAGGTCGATGTGTTTTCGATTGCCGGCTTCTGCCTCGGTGATTTCCAGCCAGTCGAGCGCGGCGTCGTTGAGATACAACTCGTGGAAGGATCGATGCCAGACGACGATTGGCCGGACAGGGTCTATGGCGTTGATGCGCTGCCGTGCCATCGCGCCGTGCCACAACTGGTGGTAGCCCCACACCAGCAGGGGTTCGCCGGCTGCGCGGCCTCGATGCAGTTCCATCAGGCGGGTATCGAACGCGTCCGCGGTCAGCGTGGGGGTCACCCTACCCCAGGGCAGCTTCCACTCCATTGCAGTGATGAACTCCATCGGCAACAGGACCGCGGCCATGGCGGGGTGCAGATGTGGATCGATGAAACCGGGCGTCAGGACAGCATCGCGGAAGCGATCGTCGATGCTGTGCGGGTGTGCATCGAGCCACGGCTGCATGGATTCCAGCGTGCCTACTTCGACTATTTGATCGCCGCGCACCGCCACGGCATCGGCCGTTGGCAGTGCACGGTTCATGGTAACGATGCGGCGCGCGGGATAGACGACAATCCGTGTCGAGTCGGTCATCTCCCGGCGTGCGCTCGCCCGTTCAACGGCTCAGGATCGTGACCCCGCTGATGCCCGGTGCCCCATAGACGTGGGTATAGGCGACCTTCGGATCGTTCGGGACCTGCCGCGCTCCGGCGTCGCCGCGCAGTTGCAGCACGTTCTCGTAGACCTGACGCAGGCCTGACGCGCCGACCGGCTCGCCGTTTGCGAGACAGCCGCCGTCGGTGTTCACGGGGAACCGTCCGCCAATCTTCGTCTCCCCTTTCTCCAACATCGATTCCTGCTCGCCGTGTTCGCAGAAGCCGTTCTCGGCCATGTGCATGATTTCAGCGCCCGATTCGGTGTCCTGCAGTTGGGCCAGATCGATGTCGTCGGGGCCGATGCCCGCCATTTCGAACGCGGCTTTGGATGCATCCACCGTCGGCCCTGCTCTGTGCTCCAGTGCCAGCGATGGGGCGAGCACCTCGAAGCTGCCGAAACGGCGCGAACGTACCACGGCCGATTTCAGGAAAATCGGTTTCTGCGTGTATTTATGTGCCTGGTCCGCACGCGCCAGAATCAACGCGACACCGCCTTCGCCGGGCGAGCAGAACATGTACTGGGTCAACGGGTAGGACAGCATCTGCGACTGCAGAACCTCTTCTTCGCTGAATGGCTGGCGCCGCCAGGCCATCTCGTTCAGGGCGCCGTTGTGAAACGCCTTCGACGCCACACGCGCCAACGAGTTTTGCGTGATCCCGTATTCCTGCATGTAGCGGTTGATCTTCATGCCGAAGAACTGGGTGGTCAGGGCCATGCCGCTGCCGCCGTACCAGTCGCGTCCGCCGCCGTTCCCGGCCTGGATGCGAAACGCGCCACGCTCATGCTTATCGAAACCGATGGCGATGCCGAGGTCGTAGGCACCGGACATGATCGTGTTGGCCGCGGCAAACAGCGCCGAGCCGCCGGTGGCGCAACCGTTCTGGACATTGATGAACTGCAGTCCGGTCAAGCCGAGCTGGGCGACCATGGTATCCGGCGCTCCGGCCGCACTGCTGCCGCCGAAGGCGAACTCGACGTCCTGCCACTCGACGCCCGCATCCTTGCAGGCTTCGCGCACCGCGTGCGCGCCTTGTTCCATCCCCGAGACACCTTCGTGGCGGCCGAACGGGTGCATGCCGATACCGACGATTGCTACGTCGCTCATTCTCGATCTCTCCTCTGTTCCGTGTTCGTTCGTGTGTCTATTCGGTAGCCACCGGCGCGAAGGCGAAGGTGACGATTTCGTTGCCGTCGTCGTCGGTGCACAATGGCTGCGCTACCAGTTCCATGTCCATGCCAGCGCTCAGCTTGGTCGGGTCGGCCTCGGTCAGGCGCGCTTCGATCTTGGCCTGGCCCGGAATTTCGATGTAACCCACTCCGTAGGGTTCGAACTTCGCGGGATCGACTTCACCGAGATAGGGCGGTGCCTTGGGTGGGAAACCCTGGATCGTCCAAGCCCACAGCGTGCCGCGCGTGCCGAGTTCGATCGGTTCGATGTCGGTTCCCGCGCATTTGGGACAGCCCTTCTGCGTTGGAAACATATGGTTGTCGCAGCTCTTGCAACGCACGCCCAGCAGTTTGGGCGAGCCGCTCGAGATATCGAGCACACGCTCGTTGATCGAAACCTGTGTCACCTGATCCTCCCTATCTTTTCTATTGCTCTTTGCTATTGCTCTTTCCCATTGCGCCGAAAGTATAGCGCGTACCTGTTCTATATATACTCACGCGCTCTTCGAACTCCGGAATGGGATTGCCCGCGATGAAAATTGGTGCGTTTGCCTCCTTCATGACCCCCGTCGCTTCGCCGCAGAGCATCCTCGAAATCGGTCGTCATGCAGACGCCGCAGGGCTCGACTCGCTTTGGATGGGCGAGCACGTGGTGCTGTTCGACGAGATGGAGTTTCCCTATCCGGGGTCGCCGGATGGGAAGCTGCCAGTGCCCGAGGGCGGTGGGCTCGTGGATACGGTCGTGACCCTCAGCTTTCTGGCGGGCGTTACCGAGAACATCCGTCTCGGCACCGGCGTGTCGCTCATCCCGCAACGCAATCCGATCTACACCGCCAACGAGTTCGCGACCCTGGACTACCTGACGGGCGGGCGTCTCGATCTGGGCATTGGCGTCGGCTGGTGCAAGGAAGAGGTCACGGCCTGCGGGTACACCTTCGAGGATCGCGGTGAGCGTTGCGATGAGATTCTGGACATTATGAAGAAGCTCTGGACCGAGCCCGTGGTGACCCACGAGGGTAAGCACTTTCAGTTCAAAGACTGTCGAATGGATCCAAAGCCGGTGCAGAAACCGCACATTCCGATCATCGTCGGCGGCTTCAGCAAGCCGGCAATGCGTCGCTGCGCCCGCTACGGGGATGGTTGGCTCGGTTTCGGGATCAACCCGGAGATCACGGCGATGGCGCTGGAAGGCATCGATGCGGCATTGGCGGCCGAAGGGCGCACCCGGGAAGGGTTCGAGATTATCGTGACGCCTGGGGCTGCGCTCGATCTGGATACCGCCCGCGAGTTTCAGGCGCTGGGTGTCGATCGGCTGGTACCGCTGCTGGGTTCAGACGAACCCGACCTGGCCCGACGCCGTATCGACGATCTCGTCGAAATTGCCAACACAGTAGGAGGCTGAACCACCATGACCGACCAATCCACCAACTATGACGACGTCAAACAGTACCGTCTGGATCCGGAGCGGGAGCAGGAACTGGTCAACACGGCCGGCGAGTGCGTGTTCATCTGGGCGAACAAGGCCGGCCACCCCATTGGTGTGATTACCGCCTATGTGCCGGTCGACGGCAAGATCTGGATGACCGCTACTCGCGAGCGGGTGCGCATCAAGGCGATCGCGCGGGACCCCCGGTCGTCCGTGGTGATGACCAGCAAGGGCACGCCCATGGGCGGCGGCAAGACCGTCACCTACAAGGGGCATACCGAAATCCATGATGATCCTGAAACCAAGCTGTGGATGTACAACCTGCTCGCTGCGGGCATGGCCATGGCCGGCGATGACGGCAACGCATTCACAGCGGGGCTCGACCCCGACCTGTTCGTTCGCTTTCTCGACACCCCGGACCGTGTAGTGCTCGAATTCACGCCAGAGATGTCGATCCCCTTTGATGGCGACAAGATGGCTGCCGGCACGGCCTCGGCCTATGCGGAGTTTGCGGCCGAGGACGCGGCCAAGGGTGGCTGAGCGCCTGACTGGCTGGGCCTGTATTCCAGTCCGGGCTGGTTTAAGCTCGCTGGCAGGGACAGCAATACTTCTAACAACTACCGGGAGGGGAATTTCGTGATCATCGTTTCCGCGACGCTGGATTTTGCAAGTGAGGCCGACCGCGACCGGGCGGTTATCCTTACCGCGCCTGTTCAGGCGGCCACGCGCAGCGAAGAAGCGGGCTGCCATGCCTACTGTTTTGCTGCGGACCCAGCAGTACCGACGCGCATTCAGGTGTACGAACTGTGGGAGGATGAGTCATCCCTGGTGGCACATTTCAAGCATGCCAACTATGAGGCGATGAAGGATGCGCTGGGTGGGGTGGGTATCGTCGATACTGAAAACCAGATGTACCTGATCGCGCGTCACGAACCGGTGTACGACGCGCAGGGCTTACCGCGCGAGAGGTTGTTCGACGACCCGGCAAAGGCCGGGGCTTCCTCGCGGCCTGCCTGATCGGTAACGCGCAACGGGTATTGCGAATACAATGAACCGGCCGATACGGCGCGGGAGGCATTATGCGTAATCAATTTCTGCTGACTGATGTGCGGTTGTTTGCGGGCGTGAGCGACGAGGTGATCGACCACGCCAGCGTCTGGATCGATGGTCGGATGATCCGCTTCGCGGGACCGAGCTGTGATCTTCCCGAGGTGCCCGGCGATGTGCCGCGGCTGGATCTGAACGGGCGGTTCGTCATGCCCGGCATGACCGAATCCCACGCGCACCTGTCCTACACCAATAACGGCCCCACGGAACTCGACAAAACCGCGGTTGAGCCGGCGATGGTTCAGTCCATTGCCAACGCGCGCCTGATGCTGGGGTCCGGCTTCACCTCGGCCATCAGTTTCGGCTCGGTCCACCGCATCGATGTGACGTTGCGCGATGCCATTGACAGGGGCCAGATACCTGGGCCGCGGCTGGTGGCGTCCGGCCGCGACGTGGGAGCAACGTCCAGCAACGCGGATTTGCATCCGGACCACGCACGGCCTCAGATCGAAGGGCTGGGGATGCTGGTCGATGGGCCGTGGGCCGTGCGTCGCGCAGTACGCACGCTGCGCAAGAACGGCGCGGACATCATCAAGCTGTTCCTGGATGGCGAGGGCTTGTCGGATCACGCACCGCCGGGTGAACTCACGTACACGGACGAAGAGGTGGCTGCCGCGTGTGACGAAGCGCACCGTCGAAACATGCGCGTGGCCTGCCACTCGCGTTCGGCGGCGGCGGTGAAGCAGGCGGTGCGGTTCGGGGTCGATGTGATCGGTCATGCGAATTACCTGGACGACGAGGCGGTGGAAATGCTCAAGCGGAACCGCGATCGACTCGCGGTTGGGCCGGCCATTGCCTGGGAGATCAAGTTGCTGGAGAACTGCGAGTCCATGGGCTATTCGCGCAAGGCCGTCGAGGATAAGGGCTATGCGCGCGAGGTGGACGAAACCGTCATCGCGGTCCGGCGTATGAAAGAAGCTGGAGTGCGCGTGCTGATCGGCGGCGACTACGGCTTGAACATCACCCCCCACGGCACCTATGCGAAGGACCTCCAGTACTTCGTGGAACTCTTTGGCATGTCGCCCGCGGAGGCGCTGCTGTGTGCCACCCGGGACGGTGGCGCGGTCGCGGACCCATCCGGCATGGTCGGTACGCTGGAAGAAGGCAAACTCGCCGACCTGGTGGTGGTTGATGGCGATCCGCTCGCCGATGTGACGGTGCTGCAGGATCACGAGCGGCTCTCGGTGATCAAAGACGGCCGTCGGTATCGGGATCTGACCCGGGATAATCCGTATCTCGAGCCTCTGGCACGCGGCGGTGCAAACGAATCGGTGCGCCAGGAGAACCTCGAACCCGTGTTGGAAACCTCCGGCTGAGGCCGATCAGCCGGGTCCTCCAGTCGCTTCAAACTTTGCGAGGGGATGCGAAATGAGCAAGATCTTTGGCCCCGTGGTGCAACAGGGATACGTGGTTCCGAATGCACAGGACGCGATGCAGCATTGGCTTGCTCGCGGAATTGGACCCTTCTTTGTCGAGCAGCTGGACAACTTCGAAGCTACCGTCGATGGGACGGCAACCAAACTGGACTTGACCGCGGCGTTTGCATACTCGGGTGATCAGCAGATCGAGGTGATCGAGCCGCGCGGCAACGCCCACTCGATCTACAATGACTATCTCAAGCGCTACCCCGACGGCGGATTGCAGCATCTGGCGGTCTGGGTGGACGACATCGACTCGAAGCTTGCCGAACTTGAGGCCGCTGGGCACAACTACGAAGTGAAACAGCGCTATGGCGATGGCCATGCGTACCTCGAATCGGTCGACCGTCCCGGGGTCATGATTCAGCTCATGGCACACAACGAGGCGATCGATGAGCTGTTCGGCATCATCAGGGCCGCGGCCGACACCTGGGACGGCGAGACCGATCCCATCCGGAGAATCGACTGGTCTACCGGGCGTCCGGTGGTGCGCGCGGCCTGACTAACGTGCGGCTTCCCTCACCCTTCCGCCGCGGCGGAGTCCAGGCTCTCCGGCGACTGGGAACGCTGATTCAATTCGGCGCGCATCTCGGCATGCCGTTGCTCGGTGATCGGGTACTTCCAGATGATCGCGCCGGCGAGCAGGAAGAACGCCGACGGTAGCAGCGCGAACAGGAAGCGCAGACCGAACAATGCGTCTGGGTCGTTGAGGGCGTCGGGCGCGGCGTTGAAACTGAAGAACGCAAGCCCGGTGAGCGCGATATAGCCACCGATCGAACCCGACATCTTGGCCGTGAACGACCAGGTCGAAAAGAACAGCGCTGCGCGATTTTCGCCGCTCTTCAGCGTGTCGAGATCGATCACGTCCGCTTTCATCGAATTAGGCAGCGCCGCGAAACCGCCGGCCGAAAAGCCGGTGGCCACGGTAATTGGCAGCATCCACCAGAAGTCGCCCTCTCCCAACAGCAGGTAGAAGGGGTGAGCGATGGCAATGATGGCAAAGCTCCCGATATACGCTTTGTGCTTTCCGATATGACGCGACAACCAGACCCAGAAAGGGACCGCGATGAAGTTTGCGAGGTAGAAGAAGGTCAGCATGAAAATCGCCATCTCTTCGGCGTGCAGCACGAAGGTGATGAAGAACAGATACAGCGGGGTGGTGATCGACAGCGCGATCGAGCCGACCATGAACGTCAGAATCAGACGTTTGAACGGGCCGTTGGACAGCATCAGCTTGAAGCCGGCGATCATGGGTGTCACGGAACTCACGAAATCCCGGGTCTCAGGCACGCGCGTCAGGGTCAGGAATACGCAGATCGGCATGATGATCACCATGGCGATACCCACAATCGTCAGTACCGCGCTGCTGCCGCCGTAGCCGAAGAAGATGAGTGCTGCGCCGGGGACGAGTTGCGCCGCCAGACTGCCCACGACGCCCAGCATCGAGCGCCAGCCGGTGATGCGCGAGCGTTCGTGATAGTCCGGTGACAGCTCCGCCGCCCAGGCGTAGTAGGGGATCATCATCATGGTGGTGCCCAGCGACAGGAACAGCATCCAGCCGAACATGTAGGACGCACCCGCCCCGTCGGGCGGAAGGAAGAGCATATAGAAGCCGAGCATCATGATCGGGGTGGCGGCGGCGATCCAGGGACGGCGCCGGCCCCAACGTGTGGTCGTGCGGTCGCCGAGGTAGCCTGCCAGAGGATCGGTGAACACGTCGAAAATGCGCACGATCAGGATGATGTTGGCGGCCAGCGCGAGGGGCACGCCCATTTCGCTGGTGTAGAACTTCGGCACGAACACCATGACCGGAAACAACGCCATGGTCACGGGCAGTTCCGTCAGGCTGTAGTAAAACAGCGT
Organism: Gammaproteobacteria bacterium; assembly: GCA_004357385.1. Taxonomy (GTDB): domain Bacteria; phylum Pseudomonadota; class Gammaproteobacteria; order Pseudomonadales; family Azotimanducaceae; genus SMWF01. Next base: position 63,314 of record SMWF01000060.1, read on the forward strand.
GGACTTCTTCAACTTCAAATTTGGGTTCCTGTCGGGCCTGGGGGTCAGTCGAGTTGTAGAACTCTGCGCGCGTTGTCGCGCAGAAATTTGGGCCACACCTCGTCCTTAAACGGGACCTTGGGCATATCGGTCATGATCCGCTCTAACGACAATCCCATGGGGAAGTAACCGGCGTAGATGATCTTGTCCGCGCCGCGGGAATTAGCGTACTTGATAATCGCTTCGGGATAGTACTTTGGCGCAAACGCTGAGGTGGAGTAATAGAGGTTTGGCCACTTCAGCATCAATTTCACGGCCAGGTTCTCCCAGGGCTCGCAGCCGTGACGGGTGACGAACACCAGTTCGGGAAAGTCGTACATCACCTTGTCGATGCGCTCGACGTGCTGTGGCCACATCGGAAAACGCGGGCCCGGCACGCCGGCGCAGGAAAAGATCGGCACATCGAGTTCCACGCATTTTGCGTAAATCGGGTACATCAGCGCATCATCGATGCCGATCTGGGGATTGAATCCCGCGTTAAACGACCCGAAGGAGCGCACACCGTACTCTTCGTACTGCCGTACCATGCTCCGGATCCCCTCCATACCCTTGTTGGGGTCCACCGAGCCCTGTGCGACGAATCGATCGGGGTGATCTTTCATGGCCTTGCGGCTGACGTCTCCCCCCACGCCGATCAACCCGATCTCGACGCCGAATCTGTCCATTTCGTGGAGCGTGATGGACAGGGGATCCCCGGTGCCGTACAGCTCTTTGGGTACGTTCTTGAACATGTACTCGACGGGAAATTCAAAGTCCGTAGAGCCGTCCTTCAGCTGCTTGCGAATAAAGTCGTACTGGGCAAAGTCGCTGGCGGGAAAACCGATCATCGTATCGACGATCCCGATGTCGTTCGGCATGGTCATTGCTGGATTGTCCTCAGACGTCGTACAGCGCACTCTGGAACAGATGGCAGGTGGCGTCGCGCGGGATCTCGTCCTTCGATAATGCCTGGTTGACCTGTGCAGGCGTTGGCCCAAACTGTTCCGCTAAGGGGCGGAGTTTGTCGAGATCGAAGTTGTACAGCCCCGCGGCGTTCTCGCCGAACAGGAGGCGCCGATGCGCTTCGCTGACGTCGGCGAAGGTCAGGCGTAGCGATTCCAGGTTGTACGGGAAGGTGCCTTCGTAGTGCGGGTAATCGTTGCCCCACAGCACACGCTCGGCGCCGATTTCGTCGATGCCGTCCAGTTCCGGTTTGCTGGGGAAGCTTGCGCCGTACCAGCAGTTGCGAGCGGCGTACTCGCTGGGGGTGTCTTTCAGCACCCATTCCATGCCTTCGTAGTTCATCTCCCCGATGGCGCCCATCTTGAATCCCATGTGGATGCGGTCGAGCTGTTTGAGCATGGGCCCCACCCAGGCGCAGCCGGATTCGGTGAGAATGTACTTCAGCTTCGGGAAGCGCTCGTACACGCCGCTCATCAGCAGATGTCGATATCCCGCCTGGCAGAAAAACGTCACCTCGGAGATCCACAGCGCTTCGGCGACGGGGCCCTCGCCGTAGTCGGGCGAACCCTGTCCCGAGTGCTGGTTGATCACCAGATCGCAGTCCTGAATCGCCGCGTACACCTTGTCCCAGGCCGGGTCGTACAACGGTGTCAGCCAGTCGCAGTCGGGTGGGATCAGGGGCAGCAGCACACCGCCGCGCAAACCGGCCTCGGCAATGTACTCGATGTCCTTGACCGCTTCATCGAGATCGTTGGGCAGAATCAGGCCAATCCCGGCGCGCCGATCCGGATCTTCGGCGCAGAAGTCCTTCAGCCAGCGATTGTGCGCGCGAATGCCGGCCAGCGCGTGTTCGTAGTGGTCCGGCCTGGGGGGCTGGGCGGTAACGATGCTCTTGCGGAAAAACGGCGGCACCGTGTTGGGGAACACGACTTCGCCGACCACACCCTGACTGTTCTGGTCTCTGGTGCGGATCTCGAGATCCCAGTTGCGCATCTTCTTGCTGCCATAGTGCTGCTGGGCCGGGTTTTTGTAGCCGCCTCGCCATTCATCGAAGGCATCGCGGTACGCGGGATCCAGGTACTCGCGGTACTGTGCATGGCTGCCGCCCGCATGCGTATCTGCGGTAATCAGAATGTAGGGATCGTCGCTCATCGTCGCTCCAAAGAGTTCAGGTGCTATCGTGCCGGTTCCGCAGCGGGACGGAAAGACCCAGGCGGAACATTCACGATGAGGGTCGACTGAGATGCCGCTCTGGAGTAACTGGTCGGGTCGTCAGCAGGCCCGGCCTGTCGCGGTACCGTTTCTGCGCAGCGAAGCGGACGCCCAGGCGCTGGTTCGCGATGCCGCGGCGAATGGAACCTCGATACGGGTCGCGGGAGCGGGCCACAGTCATGCACCGCTGGTGATCAGCGATGGAATCATCGCCGATGCCTCGGGACTCGCTGGCGTCATCGGAACCGACACGGCGGCGCGGCGCGCATGGGTGTGGGCCGGAACGCCGATCTATGCCCTCGGGCGGCCGCTGCACGATGCGGGTCTTGCCCTGAAGAACCAGGGAGACATCGACCGGCAGGCGATTGCCGGCGCCGTTGCCACCGGTACCCACGGCAGCGGGCCGGCCTTGCAGAACCTCTCGGCCGCCGTTACGGGCGCGCGCGTGGTGCTTGCTTCCGGCGAAACAGTCGACTGCGCCGCCGATGCGCATTCGGATCTCTGGCAGGTTGCGCGATTGAATCTGGGTGCGCTCGGCGTGGTGACGCGCCTGCAGCTTCAGTTGCGCGAAGCCTACAAGCTGGTGGAACGCGGCTGGTCCGAACCCTACGAGGCGCTGCTGCCGAAGCTTGCGGACCTCATCGCTGCAAACCGGCACTTCGAGTTCTTCTGGTACCCCTACAACGATACCGCGATCGCCAAGGCGATCCAGGAGACCGACGCCCAGCCCGTATACCCGTTGGCCGAAGAAGGCGCCCGGTGCGCCTGGAACTACGAAGTCCTGCCCAACCATCGTCCCCACCGGCACACGGAAATGGAGTACAGCGTGCCGGCCGGGTCGGGGCCGGAGTGCCTGGGGGCCATTCGAGAGCTGATTCGCCGTGATTTCCCGGAGCTTCAGTGGCCCGTCGAATACCGGACGGTCGCGGCGGACGATGTCTGGCTGTCGATGGCCTACGGCCGGCCCACGGTGACCGTCTCGGTGCATCAGGACATCAGTGTGGACGAGGAACCCTATTTTCGCGCGTGCGAGGAGATATTCCTGTCCTTCGAGGGCCGCCCACATTGGGGCAAGGTGAACTATCTGGACGGGGCGCAGCTCGCCGTGTGTCACCCGCGCTGGCGTGACTGGTGGGCGGCGCGCGATCAGGTCGATCCGGATCAGTTGTTTCTGAACGAATACCTGCGCGGTGTTCGACCGCCGCGCTGATCTGTACCCGGGTCAGATCGCGCGCTTCAACCGGCCGATCGACTTGCAGGGGTCCGAACAGAAGCGAGCCGAACCATAGGGTACGAACCAATCGGTGCAACTGGGGCAACGCCTGGGGGCCGGTGCCTCCGACCGAAGCGTTCCCTCTTGGCGCGCTTCGAGCAGGTTGGCCACGCTGGTGTTGCGAGCAGCGATGGCGCGAAATTCAGCGTCGCCGACGTCGAGCAACTCGAGAATCTGCGACAGGCTCAGACGCGGCGAACGCAGCAGCAGGCTCAGGGCTTGTTCTTCGAGTGTCACAGACGACCTCGGTCCGATCGGCCATGGGAGCATCGCATGGTTGGGCGTCCCTGGACAACGATGGCAGTCACATTGCTGAGCCGTTTGCACGTGAGGGCGTCCGTGGACGGGCCAGACGCCGCGGCGCGAGGGTCAAACTTTGTAGCCGCCGTCGACGCTGATCACCTGACCGGTAATGCTGCTGGCGTCCTCCGACGCCAACAGCACGGCCATCGGGCCCAACTCGTCGGGCTCCAGAACCCGGTTCTGCAGATTCTCGGACGCGATGCGCGCGCGCTCCTCTGGGACGCTGGTGCCACGCGTCGCGGCCATGGCGTCGAGGTCGACGAGCTGCGTATTGGTCCAACCCGGGCACAGGCAATTCACGCTGATGCCATCCCCGGCGACCTCCCCGGCCATCGCTTTCGTCAAGCCGACCAGGCCGTGCTTGGCGGCCGTGTAAGGCAACGCCCCGCCGGAGCGCTTCGCGTAGCCGGAGCCAATATTAATAATCCGGCCATAGCGGCGTTCGCGCATCCCGCGCAGCACGCTCCGGGTCGCGCGATACGCCGAGAAGAGGTTCAGATCCACATTGTCCGCGAAGGCGAACGCATCGATCTGTTCACGCGACAGCCCGCTGTCCGTGCGTGGTGGAACCCCGCCGCCGGCGTTGTTGACCAGAATATCCACGCCACCGAGTTCGGATTCGATCCGTGCTGCGGCAGCAAGCGTGTCGTCCAGGGACATGGCGTCGGCACGCACGGCGAGCGCATTGCTGCCGAGCGCACGAATTTCGTCGGCGACGGCCTCGAGCTCGGTTTCGCTGCGTGAACTGACGGCCACCGCAGCGCCTTCGGCCGCCATGGCCAATGCGATCGAGCGGCCAATGCCCCGGCCACCGCCGGTCACCCAGGCGACCCGTCCGGAAAGTCTGCTGGTCATGACTCGCGCGCCGTCAGGCTCACTCGATCCCGAGGTTCGGGTTGATCAGATACTTCTCACCCGTCGCCTGCTTGCCGTACACGGAGATCGCGTCGAGGCTGAGTGCTTCGGCGAGCGACACTTCTTTCGTGTAAGTGCTGGCGAAGGTTGTCTTGATTTCGGCCGCCACCCGTTCACGCAGTTGTTGGGCCGCCTCGGGGCCGATCTTCTGCAGGAATGGCGTCAACAACCAGCCGCCGAGGCCCCAGGCCATGCCGAAGTTCCGCGTCAGTTCGGTCGGGGTTCTGTCCAGGCCGCCGTAGATATAGACCTGTTTGTGGGTCGTGGACCCGTAACGGTTGTACTCGGTGGCCGTGGCGTTGGCGGCCGATTCCATGCAGGTCAGGATCTGGCCCGCCAGCTTGCCGCCGCCCGTGGCATCGAAGGCCAGCATCGCACCCGTTGCGATCAAGGCGTCGGTGAGATCCTGCATGAATGTTGGCTCGCTCGAGTTGCATACGTTGATCGCGCCGATGCTTTTGAGGAGTTCGACGTGTTCTTCCTTGCGCACGATGTTGACCAACTGGACATCGTCGGCGAGGCAGACTTTCTGCAGCATCTGGCCGAGATTAGAGGCGGCGGCGGTATGCACCAGCGCGGTATAGCCTTCAACACGCATGGTTTCAACCATGCCCAGCGCGGTTAGCGGGTTGACGAAGCAGGAGGCGCCCTCCGCCGGCGTGGTTCCGTCTGGCAACAGCAGTGCCTGCTTCGCCGGGACGCAGCGGTACTGGGAATACATCGCGCCGCCGAGGATCGCAACGGTTTTGCCCATCAAGGCCTGCGCGGCGTCATCGGCGCCGGCCGCAACCACCACCCCGGCGCCCTCATTTCCCACCGGCAGCGATTGATCGACGCGTGGCGTCATGGTTCGCATCAGTTTTTCGGGAACGCTGGCGGTCACTACCGGGGCATCGGCACTTCCCGATGCCGCCGCGGTCGTCATGTCCGCCGCGCCGAACAGCAGGCCGAGGTCCGAAGGGTTGATGGGAGATGCCTCTACCCGCACCAGCACTTCGTCATCGTTTGGTTGTGGGATCGGGGTTGCCGCGAGCGTCAGCTCGAGGGTTCCATCCTGTTTGATCGTTGATCGCAACTGCAACGCGTCGCCCGAGAGTTGGTCGGCCATGTCGGTCCCCAGATTGAATTCGATTGAACGGTTCGGGAAGTTATCGCTTCTCGGCCCGGATGGCTACTTTGCTCGCAAAGGCGCCGGCGTGTCCCATACCTGGGCGAGGGTGTGGAACTCGCCGGTTTCGCCAAACGGGTCGACGCCGGGCGGCAGGGCGTCGATGAGCGAGCGATCGAAGCGCTGTCCGACCGAGATGCCGATTTCGGCTGGATCGGGCACGGCACTGATCACGCAACGCACGCCGCTCGCCTCGAGGTCGTCTAGCAGCACATCGTAGTCGATGTTCCACAGTGGGAAGTGCAGTTGCGCGCCGCGACGCTCCGCCAGCGGGCCCAGTTCCTGCTCACGCCAGGTGCGGATCTCCGCGAGATGCAAATCGCCGAACACCAGCCGGATGGGCCGTGGCACCAGCCGCAGCCCTTGCTCGATCTGATCCAGGTAGACCTGGCCGGCGTGTAGCGGTACCCCGATGAGGGGCAGCTTCAATGCGTCGGCCTGACGCACGATCTGGTCCAGGCCAATCTCCTGATGTGCCACCGCGCGCGTCGAGGCATCGAAGGAGGTCAGCAGCACCAGCGGGCGCGACGGGCGTTCGCGTGCCAGGGCCCGTCGTGCCAACAGGCTGTCCTTGCCGCCGCTCCAGAACAACACGTCGTATCCGGTGTCGTCGTCAATGCGGCCGTGCAGAATCGCCGGGCGCTGGATGCGCCCCGCACGTGTGTCCGCGGGGACGTTCTCATGTTCGTAGGGGCAGTGGCGACAGCCACATCCGCAGCACGCACCCCGCGCTTCGAGCCCCAATTCGGTCAGAACGATCAATCCCGACTCAGGATCGACATAGCTCGGCTCGCCGCGCTCGCACGCGCGTTCATGAATCGTCCAGACATCCGCTTCCATGAATAAGATTCTACGCGGCCATGCTCGGTTGGAACCAGCTGAGGATCAGGTCGGCCGCTGCCCCTGCCCATACCGGGCCCCACCCACTCAACACATGTTCAGTCAGGCAATCCGAGTACGCGTTTGCTGATGATGTTCAGCTGCACTTCGTTGGTGCCACCGTAGATCGTGGTGGCGCGATCGCGGAGCCAGGCTCGGGTGCTTTCGAGCTCGTCCTCGTCGAACCCCGGCCCTTCCCAACCGAGCCCACGAGTGCCGCGCAGCGTCGATTTCAGTTGTGACGCTTCCTTCGACAGGGTCGAACCCACGTATTTGAAGATGGAACTGGCCGCGCCGGGAGCGCCACCGGAGGTGTGCTCTTCCGCCGCGCGCCGAACGGTCAGCTGGAACGCTTTTTCGTTGATCGTGTGACGGATGATATGGTCGCGTGCCGTTGCATCGGCAACGCGGCCGTTCCGTTCCCCGACGTAACGCTTCGCGAGTTCGGCGCATGCGTTGGGTGCCGGCTTGCCTTTTTTGCGGGTGCGGGGGCCGCCATCGCCCGGAGATCGTTCGTACTGCAGCAATCGCTTGGCGACGGTCCAGCCTTTGTTCAGCTCGCCAACGAGATCCTCGCGCCGCGCGACGGCATCATCGAAGAACGTCTCACAAAACGGTGATGATCCGGAGATCAGCTTGATCGGTCGCGTGGAGATGCCTGGCTGATGCATGTCGACCAGGACGAAACTGATGCCCTCGTGTTTTGGTGCGTCCGGATCGGTTCGCACCAGGACAAATATCCAATCCGATATGTCGGCTCCAGAGGTCCAGATCTTCTGGCCGTTGATGATGAAATGATCGCCGTCGAGAACCGCCTTGGTCTGCAGGCCGGCGAGGTCCGAGCCCGCGCCCGGCTCGCTGTAGCCCTGGCACCAGCGCACTTCGCCGCGCACGATCTTGGGCAGATGACGCTGCTTCTGATCCTCGGTACCGAAATCGAGCAGGGTCGGGCCGATCATGGAGAGACCCATACCAATGGCGGGGGGGAGCGCTTTCAGTGCGGCCATCTCCTGGGCCAGCACCTGGTCGTGGTCTCTGTCCAGCCCGCCACCCCCATACTCGGTTGGCCAGCGTGGGGCGGTCCAACCGCGTTCCGCCATGGTGGCGAGCCAGGCGCGCGCGTCGTCCGTGTCGTAGGCCTCATCGGCGTCTTCGAAGTGCAAGCTGCGGTCGCGCATGCTGTCGGGGCAGTTGGCCTGCAACCACTGGCGGGTCTCCTGACGAAATTCTTCCAGGCCCATGTGCGGACTCATTGCGATTGATCAATCCCGGCAGTTTAGGACGCTGTGCGGGAAGGTTACAGCCCGGGCGTGCAGCGGGTGGTCATTCGAACCGGCGGCGCAGGTCCTTCGCGATGGAGTACAGCACCGGCACCAGGAACAAGGTCACCAGCGTGGAGAACACCAACCCCCAGCCGATGGCCATCGACATCGGCGCCACGAATACGTCGTAGCCCCCCAGACCGTACGCCATGGGCAGCACCCCGCCGAGGGTGGTGAGTGTGGTCACGATGATCGGACGCAGCCTGCTGGTGACAGCCTCCACGATGATTTCCTGAGTCGATGTGGTGGCCCATCCTTCCTCTAGACGTCGATGGATTGCATCGACCATCACGATGGATCCGTTGACCACCACGCCGGCCAGGCCGATGGCGCCCATCATGGCGAAGATCGTAAGTTGGGCGTTGTGCAGGAAGAAGACCAGGAACACGCCGGCGATGGCGAATGGCACCACCACCATGACGAACAGCGCTTCGATCAGCGATCCCAGCATGATCCAGATCACGAAGCAGATGCCGACGACCACCAGCAGCGCCGTCTGGGCAAGCTCGCGGGTGGTTTCGAGGGTCTTTTCCGCTTCCCCGGCGATCAGGATCTCAAGCCCTGGAACGTCGGCGAAACGGGGCAGCAGTTCTCTCTGGAGTCGTTGCGCGAAGGACAACGCGGTGTGGCCGGCCCCGGGAACGAAACTCGCCCGGACGGTCGCGGCCCGCATCCCCTCGCGATGGTAGATGTGATCCACCGCTGGAATCTCGATCGGATTGACCACGTCGCGCAACCGGACCAACTCGCCGGCAGCGGTCCGTACCGGGATTTCGAGCAGCGCCTCCAGGTCGCGGCGGGCGCTGGGATCGATCATCACGCGCAATTTGGTGGTGTCTTCCGTTGCCCGGTGCTCTGACGCTTCGATGCCGTGGAATGCGGCTTGCAGCGTGATCGCGACGTCCCGTGCGTCAAGACCCAGCAATGCAAGCTTGTCGTAGCTTGGATTCAGGTCGATCTGCGGCGTACCGGGGCGCTCGTCGATCTCCACTTCGGTGAGACCCGGGATGCCGCGCAGATAGTCGGCGATCTGCAGCGCCACCGCACGCCGGGTGCCGTCGTCGTCCGCCAACAGGTGCAGGGTCACGGGCTGGTCCGTGGGGGGGCCGAAGTACTCTGATTGAAAGTACAGGCTCACGCCGTCTGGAACCATGAGTTCCTGCGGCAGAATCTGAATCCACTCCGCGTTGGTGTGGTGGCGATCCACGTCTTTGAAGACCGCCGTGATCAACGCCTGGTGCTCGGCATCGCCGTGTGCCTTGGAAGCCCCCGCGATATCCTGGTGACCGATCCGCGCGGTCACCGCGGTAATGTCCTCAGCAGCGATGCGCATGATCTGCTGTTCGAGATTGGTGACGATCGCCTCGGTGCGTTCCAGCGGCGTACCGATGGGTGCCGTGACCTTGAGATACAGCAGCCGCGCATCGTCCTGGGGGAACAGCACGAAGGGCACCAGTGGTCGAATCACGACCATGATCACCAGGAAAATCGTCGCAGCGATTGCGACCACAACGCTGCGATGACTCAGGGTCCAGCGCAGCACGTTGCGGTAGCGGTCTTCCAGATTGAGCATGAAGGCGCGCTTGCGAGCCTGCTCGGCGCTGCGCAGCATGGTCATGTGTGCGGGAAGGATCGTGAAGGACTCCACCAGGGAGAGAATCAACACGATCACCACGACGGCGGGAATCTGCCAGATGATTTTCCCCGCGAGTCCGCCGACCGCGATCATCGGGAGAAACGCCAGGACGGTGGTAAGCGCGGCGGCAAAGACGGGGCGCGACATCTCGACCGCGCCGTTGACCGCCGCGTCGAGTTCGCTCTGTCCCTCCGCGCGGAGCGTGGTTATGCGCTCGGCCACCACCACGGCGTCGTCCACGACCATGCCAAGCACGATCACGAATCCGGTCATGGCCATTACGTTCAACGTCATGCCGGTCTGACTGAACATGGTCAGCGCGCCCAGGAAGACGATCGGTATCCCCGCCAGCACCCAGAGCGTGGTTTCGCCGCGGATGAACACGAACAGCACCACGGCCACCAGCAGTGCGCCCATCAGGCCGTTGTTCAGCATCAGGCGCAGGCGATTGCGCGGGTAAAAGGATCGGTCGTTGACCAGGGTGTAGGCCACGCCCTGCGGCAGCTCGAAATGGCTGAGTACGTCTTTGACGGCATCCACCATATCGATCTGATCGGCGTTGGCTCGCTTGAACACGACGATGGAGATGCCCGGCTGTGCGTTGGTGTGCGCCAGCAGCCCCGTGTCTTCGCGCGTGGCCTGGACGCGAGCGATGTCGCCAACCGTCAACGTGCCGGTCGCGCGAGATGATCGGATGACCGTTTCGGCGACCTCCATCGGGTCATTGAACCGACTCCATAGCACCACCTGGCGGCGATCCGAGGCGCTCTCCAGTATCCCGCCGGTGCTCGATACGTTGCGTCGTTGGATGGCGCGGATGATGTCGGTCAGCGCTACCTGATGTTCGGTCGCCTTGAGGGGATCCACCAGAATCCGCACCTCCGGGTCCTGCAGACCCACGAGGGTCGCCTTGGAAACCGTGTCGAGTCGTTCAATCGCGCGTTCCAGTTGCTTCGCGACGGGCACCAGGGCCTCCATCGGGCCGGACAGCGCGACTTCCACCACGGGTGCCTTGGCCGGATCGAAATTGTCGAAGGTGGGTTCGTCTTCCATTTCCGGAGGAAAGTCGGTGATGCTGTCGACCGCATCGCGCAGATCGTTTTCGAGCTCGCCGATCTCTGCCCTGCTGAAGTCGATGTAGAGCTCGACCGTGGTCACCGACGCGCCGTCGGATATGACGCTGTGGAAGTGGTCGATACCGTCGACTTCCTCGATCGCTTCTTCGATGGGAATCGTGACTTTGACTTCCATGTCGTTGGCCGACGCGCCGGGCAGCAGGGCGCGGATATAAATGGTTGGTGACGCCACCGAAGGAATGAATTCGCGTGGCACGTCGCGGATGAAATAAACGCCGAGCACCATCAGGGTCAGCGCGATGATATTGACCAGCAGATGGCGTTCAGCGAAGAAACGGACGAAGCGGTGCACGGGTCAACCGGGTCTGTGTGGCGGTGTCAGGGAGCGGCTGGTTCTGCAAGGACGGGTGCGCCGTCACGCAATGCGAACAGCCCGTCCACCACCACCTGTTCGCCCTTGGAAAGGCCTTCGACGACCTGGACCACTTCGCCACGCGAGCGGCCGATGCGTACGACTTTCGAAATCGCGATGTCGTCCACCACCGTGAAAACTCTCAGCTCCCCGTTTTTTCGAAACAAGGCCGACTTCGGGATGGTAGGTTGCGCCGCTTCTGTCGTGTACGGAAGCTGGACCGCGGCGACCATGCCTTCGCGTAGACGCGCAGCGTCGGCGGCGTCCAGCCAGATCTCCACGGGATAGGTGCCGCTGGACGGATCCTTTATCCGCGAAACGCTGTGAATGCTGCCCCATAGACGTGCGCCGCCCAGTGCCTCGAAGCCGAGAGTGGCCTGTTGCGTTGTGTCGATCAGCGCGGCGTCGGCTGCAGTGACGCCGGCGCGCAACCGGGCGCGGGAAAAATCGGTAATCAACGCCACCGGCGAGCCGGGGGTCAGGTAATCGCCTTCCTGGACGTGAATGACTTCCGCGGTACCGCTGAACGGGGCAAGAACTCGGGTATCACGCAGCGCCCGCTGGGCAGTGGCCAGCGCGGAATCACCCGCGCCAAGTTCTGCCACGGCCCGTTGGTGGGCGAAGCGGAGATCGTCGAGCACGTCCTGACTGATGACCTCCCGGGCGATCAGATCCTGGGCGCGGCGGTATTCGTGCAGCGTATGGGCGACGTCGACCCGCTGGCTGTTGACCCGCGCCTGGGCCTGCTCCACGTTCAGCCGTGCGCGTTCGCGGTCCAGTTCCACCAGTAGATCACCGGTTTCGACGGCGTCGCCTGGTTCGACCGCGCGATGCACCACCCGCCCGCCGACCTCGGCGGCCACGGTGGCTTTACGGAACGCGGTGACCACGCCGGTTACGTCGCCGGACCCGCTGATGCCGGTCTCGACCACCGACACGACCTTGACTCGAATCGCCGATGACGGGGTTAGTACGGGGTCGGCGGGGGCGCTCGTGGAATCGGCGCCGCCGGGCTGGCAGCCACCTAAAATCACCAGCGCGGCTACGGCTGGCACGTGGCTGATCGAGAACCGGGTCAAAGCGATGCTAGGCTCGTTCCGATGAAGGCGTTTCGGCCTTGGCCTGGTCTCGGATCTTCTTTCCGCCTTCCGGTGCAACCGTCGACTGGTGGACGATCCCCGTGAACAGCATGTCCTTGGCTTTGCGATGTCCCACTTCCCAGGCGTGCACGAAGTACTCGTGACCGTTCACGCCGAAAGCCACCACCGGATCGGAGAACTGGGCATCCTTGCTGGCAATGATCAGATCGAAGGGCCAGATCAGCATCAGGCCACCGGCGATCGCCTTGCCCTGAACCGAGGCCATGGTCGGCTTGGGCATGTTCCGCCAACGCCAGCAGAAGCCCAGGAAGACTTCCTGCTCGTGGCATTACGCCTCTCCTCGCGGGCGAGCATGATGCGCGCGACCCCCTCACCGGGACGTTCGTAGCGGATCGTTTCGAATTCGTTGACTTCCACGTCTTCTCCAACACTCCAAAAGTAGGCGCAACTAACAGGCGCAGCGGACCAGTATAACGGTTTGGGTGAGCCGTTCAGGTGCGTTTCAACTCCACCAGCACCGCACGGTATTCGTCGCCGGAATTGTGTGCGGTCTCGATATGTCCTTTTTCGATGTAGTCGGCCTGGCCCGGCGTGGGGTTGAAGCTGAAATGCTCACCCAGGGGACCGCCGGTACCTTCGTGAAACTCCACCTCGATGGGCCCGGTTCCGGCGACGTTCAGCAGAAAATAGTCGTGCTCGTGCCGGTGCCGGGGAATGTCGGCACCGCTCGGCACCACTTGATTCCAGATTCGGACATGATCGTCTTCGAACAGCAATTCGGTCGCAATCGGACTGAGTTCCTCGGGCATTTCGGTACTCCGCTCAGGTGACATCGGGGGGTGAATCGGGGGTGACTGCGGGGTCAATAGTATCTGCCAACCGCGATTGCTGCGATAGTCGAGACTCATTCGTTGACGTGGGTGAGCAATGGACAAGGTGATTCGGATCGTAGCGGCCCTTCCGGGGATCATGTTCGTCGTGATGGGTCTGCGTTGGGTTGTGGACCCGGCGGGTGCGGCGGCGGCCGTCGGCATGCCCTTGCTGGACGGCGTGGCGCGCAGCACCCAGATCGGTGACCTGGGCTCCTTCTTTGTAGGTGCTGGAATCATGATTCTGCTGGGGGTGGTCACGCTACAGCGCATCTGGCTGTACTGCGCGTCCCTGTTGATCGGGGTCGTGGCGATTTTTCGTGTGCTTGCGTGGGCCGTGCAGGACGCGGCGCTCACCACGCAGTTCATCGGCGTGGAAATCGTGATCACCGCGCTGTTGCTGTTCGCCGCCTCGCGGCTCTCACGCACGGCTGATCGTGGTGCTGACGACGCTCCCGGTGGGGCGACTGATGGGACCCCTGATGGGACTCTTGATCGGGAGAGTGCCGATAGCACGTAAGAATCCCCGCGGCTTGGTTCGATGCTGCACGTGTCTGCTGGGGGTGCTCGTCAGCACGTGGGTCCTCGCCGCCGAACGGCCTAACATCGTCCTGATCCTTGCCGATGATCTTGGCTTTTCCGATACGACGCCCTACGGGGGCGAGATCGCGACCCCCAACATCGCCCGGCTTGCGGACGAAGGGGTGCGCTTCTCCAACTACCACACGGCCAGCAGTTGCGCGCCCACCCGCGCCATGCTGCTGACCGGCGTCGACAGTCACCTCGCGGGAGTACCCAACATCCCCGAAGCCATTCCCCCCGGTCAGCGCGATCAGCCGAACTATCACGGGACGCTCAATCGTGACGTGGTGACCATCGCCACGCTGCTGCAGGATGTGGGTTACCACACGTACATGACCGGCAAGTGGCATCTCGGTCATGGCCCCGGTCAACTGCCGTTTCACCGGGGATTTGAACGCACCGTGACGATGGCGTTGACGGGCAGCGACAACTGGCAGCAGAAAACCTACCTGCCGATCTACGATGATCCCCATTGGTATGCCGACGGCGAGCCCTTGACGCTGCCCCGGCGTTATTACTCGAGCGAGTATCTGGTGGATCAGACCATCGGGTTCATCGAGTCGAATCGCGGCGACGGCAAGCCGTTCTTTTCTTACCTGCCGTTCCTGGCGGTGCACCTGCCAGTGCAGGCGCCGCGCGCGCTCACCGCGAAATACCTCGGTCGCTACGACGACGGCTGGAGCGTGCTGCGTGCCGAACGGCTGCAGCGCGCCGCTGCGGTGGGGATTCTGCCCCCCGGCGTGGCCATGAGCGAAATGGCCAGCACGCGGGACTGGCAGGCGCTCGGCCCGGCCCAACAGCGTTATCAGGCTAAGGCGATGGCGGTGTACGCGGGCATGGTTGAGGCCATGGACCTGCACATCGGTCGACTGATGCGCTACCTCCAGGACATTGGCGAGTACCGCAACACGGTGTTCGTGTTCACCTCCGACAACGGTGCCGAGCCGTCCCAGCCGATCAACGGCGGCGGCCCACTCGCGCGCGGGTACATGCGCGCCTGGATGGCAACGGCCGGTTACGACACTGCGTACGAAACCCTGGGCGAGCGGGGCAGCTTTGTCGAAATCGGGCCGAGCTGGGCGAGCGCGGCGGTAGCTCCGTTGGCGTACTACAAGTTTTACGCAGGTGAAGGCGGCATGCGGGTCCCCTTGATTATCGCCGGACCGCCCGTCTCGGGACACGGTGAAATTGCACGCGCGTTCAGCTATGTCACGGACATCGCGCCGACACTGCTTCAGCTTGGTGGCGCGACCGCGCCTGCTGCTCGATACGCCGGCCACCGGGTGCGGGCACCCTCGGGGCGAAGCCTCGTGCCCGTGCTCGCTGATTCCGCTGCGCGGGTTCACGGCCCAGAAGAATCGATCGGCTTCGAACTCGGCGGCAACGCGGCGTTGTTCAAGGGCGATCAGAAACTCGTTCGTTATGGTCTGCCGCTGGGTGACGGCGAGTGGCACCTTTACGACATCGTTAGCGACCCAGGCGAAACCCGGGACCTGCGTACGACGCAACCAGCGCTGTTCGTGGAGCTACAACAGGACTACGCGGACTACGCGTACGCCAACGGTGTGCTCGAGCTGCCGACAGGCTACCAACAGCAACGTCAAGTCGCGATCAACGGCGCGCAGCGGGGATTTCGCAACGGGTTGATCGTATTATTTCTGACGTTGCTGGTGTTGCTGCCCTTGTACGTGGCGTACCGGCTGAGGCGCTAGCGCTCATGTGCTGAGGTACTCTTCGAGCGTGCGGTGAAAGTGCCGGATCCGCGCTTCCTGGTAGTTGCCCAGGGTGATCCCCGGCTTGCGTGTGGCTTTCAGACCCTTGGTCAGGCGTCGCATGTTCGGCGTGTCCTGATCCAGGATCGGGCCGTAGCCGGCCAGTTCCTCGACACAGCTCCAGTCTTCGTCGGGCCCGAGCCGGCGTTCCGGCATCGGTGCGTAGTCGCGGCCGTCCTCGGGGATCGGGTAGAGCATGTACACCTCCATGAGCGACTCGTCAGGTGTGTTACCCCATGGGCGGAACCGATACAGCAGCGGCGCGAACAGGGTCGGCCAGAAGGTGAAGTTCGGGAACAGGGTGTACTGAACCTGGTCCAGCACGTTCGTATCACTCGCGCCGGATAGATCGACGCCATAGCGCTTGCCCAGCGCCGTGCGGTTGTAATCGGCGAGGGTGTTGCGTGCGGTTTGCCCGGGTGCGATCTTCGGGCGCTCGGCCGCGGGAATATGCCCGAGCATGACATCGATGACATGCTGCTCGGGCTTGCCGTGGCCGAGGATGTAGTGGCTCTGCACGCCGCTGGCCAGAATCATCCGGGTCACGTGGCGACTCTCGGCCCATACGTCGTACTGCATGTTCACGTCGTCGGTCATGGCGGCGATGCCGTTGGGATCGATGTTGCCGTTGTGATCCTTCTCGTAGTGTGTCTCGGCGACGTGGTAGCCCTCGATGAAGGCTTCCTGGGCGATCTTCCAGTTGCACGGCATCACCTTGGACACATGGATCGCCTTGTAGCGTTTCTCCAACTCGAAGCCGTCGAGGTGCGCCGGCAGCAGTTCCAGATAATCCGCCAGGGGTGCGCACTCTGGGTCGAGGTTCACGAATACGAACCCGCCCCACTGATCGACCCGGGCCTGGGGCAGGCAGAATTTGTCCTTCGGTACGTGCTCGAAGTCCCACTGGCTCGGGATGTGCACCAGTTCGCCGGCAAGCGACCATGTGAATCCGTGGAACGGGCAGCGGAATGCCCCGATGTGTCCCGCCTCCAGACACAGCGCGTTGCCGCGGTGCAGACAGGCGTTGTGGTAGGCGCGGATCTCGTCGGCGCCGGTTCGAACGACGATGAGGCTGTCATCGACGATGTCGTAGACCACGTAGTCGCCGATTTCGGGAATCTCTTCGAGCCGACACGCTACTTGCCACGTCTTACGCCAGACCCGCTCCACTTCGCGGTCATGCCAGTCCCGGGAGACATAGCGTTCGATGGACAGATCCGCGCTTCCCATCGAGACGCGGGATTCTTCGCGGAAGGCGGCGGGCGGTCCGATCAGGTCGTCGTCGAACAACTGCTGCAG